>NZ_CAJXGF010000267.1 GCF_913053745.1 uncultured Nitratireductor sp. | reverse complement strand
CCCAGGCCCAGCATGAGGCCGCGGCCCTCGGGCGCCTGACTCGCCGCGATCAGCCAGGCGAGGGAATAGGTGCAGCCCTGCACCGGGCCCGGACCCTGCGGCACGTCGGGATCGATCGTTCTGGAATTGGGCTCGAGGAATGCCAGGCCTTGCAGGATTCCGTTGTTTGTCAGCCAGCGCCGGCCTGCCAGGTCGTAGACGGTGATTTCCCCGAACAACCCGTCGCGGCGGTCTAGAAGCGAATGAACAGCCACCCTAACCCCCTTTGCCAAAGTGGACTATCCCTTGAAGGACGGCAGGGACTTCTTGAAGGACACCTTCACCCGGGCCACGAGCGGTTCCGCGGACGCGGCCGGCGCTTGAGGCGCGGCTGCTGCGACCTCCGCCGCGGCCAGGGGCTGGGCCGCGGCGGACACCTGTTCCGCTGCGGCGCCGCTGTCCGTCGTTCCCGGCTGCGCCGGCGTGCGCGCCAGAACCCTCGTCGCGCCCGCTTCGTCGGATTCCGCTTCCATGTGCAGAACGACGGGCAGGTCGATTTCCAGATTGGCGACTTGCAAGTACGGCCCCGCAGCTTTGCTCTCGAGCGCCTGATTGGCCCGTTCCAGCTCTTGCTGAAGGACATCGATCATGTCGCGCAGCGCAAGCCACTGAGGTGGCTTGCGCTGCTGTTCGGTATCGTTATCCGCCATGGGGCCCCTCGTGCGAACCCACTGGATACTTGCTTTGAAAGGCTATGTGTTCTCGGATGCGATCACAACAAGCGGGACGATGGTGCACTTGACCTCGATACCCATCTTGCTCTCGTAGCCGAGCGTCAACTGCTCTTTGATGCCGATGCCGAAGATCGTCATGCTGACATCGGTGCTGCTGTTGACCGTGTAGTCCGCTGAAATATTGATGTCGAACATGTACTGCTTGATCTGCATCGGCTGCGTCGCCGTCGACATGATCTTCTGTGCCGTGCCGGCGGCGCCCGCAAAGGCGATGATGTAAGCAGACAGTTCTACTACGTTACCTGCAGCGCTCATTTCATTTCTCCCAATTTGGAATTTGTTTCAATGTACTAGCAGGTACTTGAACGAGCGGGCTTGCTACTCGGACCGCCGGGGGTTGGGTTATTCGCGCGAGGCTAAGACGTCGACCGGGATGATCTGCTTGGCGTGTATCGCCGCCTTGATGTTCCGGTCAGACTCGAAAGCTTCCTGCCATTCGCCGGCTTGTTCATCGTCTTCGACCAGATAGACCATGATGCCGGTCTTGATGGTTCCGGCTGTGATCTGGGCGATCATCTTCCTCATGTCACTGACGACGGAGGCGAGTTGAAAGTCGGTCTTGAGCTCGATGGCGTGGATCAGATCGTTCTCGACATCGATGTACATGATGTCGGTGCGCAGCTCGGCGTTGGTGGCGGTGTAGGGCTGTTCCATGAGAAGGATGTACTTATCGACCCTGCCGCCGAGAAGCTGGACCAATAGCTGGTAGATCATCCCCTGCACTGCCCACTCGTAGAAGAACTTCGGCGTCTGGGCGTTGTTGAAGAACGCGTCAATGCCGCCGAACTCTTCATAATTTTCGATGAGCTTGGTCAGATCTCCCGAAAAGCTTCCCTTTAAATAGTTGGCGATCTTGTCCGACACGCGCTCTTCCTTTGACATCGAGGTGGCGGATAGATGGATCAAAATAACTATCTTAAATTGATCTGATTGATTATGTTCTCATTCGGATTGAGCGAGAGTCAACGAGAATTTCCCTTAATAGGGGAGTGTAACACTATATAACCATTCTACGTTGCCGCGCGCTTCTGTCGCCCGGCGCTGCGAACTCACCGTTACTGCCTGGGAAGGGGGACTTAGGCGATGGATCCAAAGCTCCTGATCGCGACACCGTGCTACGGCGGCCTGGCCACGACCGAGTACACGGAAAGCATGTTGCGTCTGTCGAAAACGGACCTCGTCTTCGACCTCATGCTGGTGTCCAACGAACGCCTGGTTTCGCGCGCGCGA
>NZ_CAJXGF010000266.1 GCF_913053745.1 uncultured Nitratireductor sp. | reverse complement strand
AAAACCCGGTTTCGGGCGAGACCCGCTGTTTTTGCAGGAAGATCAGCGCGCCGGTGATGCCGGTCAGGAAAGCGGTTCCCAGATAGACCAGCCATTTCAGCCGGTCGGCATTCACACCGATCGAACGGGCAGCCATCTGGTTGTCACGCACGGCGGCAAGGCCGAGCCCGCTCGGCGTCTTCATGAACCGGTAGATGATCAGGATCGTGACCGTGCACAACACCAGCGCCATCCAGTAGGCGATAACATCGATCGCGGTGGATTTGCGAAATCCGAATTCGGTCAACCACTCAAAGCCGGGCAAGGTTTCCCGCAGTCCGCGCGGCAGCGACATGCCGGACCCGCCCCTCAGAACCTCCTGCTGCGCCAGCAGCAGCCTGACGACCTCCGCGACGACCCAGCTTCCGACGGCGAAATAGGCGCCCTGGAGGCGGAATGTGAAGGCCGCCGCCGGGATGGCCACCGCCGCGGCGAGCACCCCGCCGATCAGAAGGCCCAAAAGCGGTGGAACCGGCCAGAACACGGCCAAGATGAAAAAGACGTAGGCGCCAAGCCCCACGAAGGCTTGCTGGCCGACCGAAACCAGGCCGGCATAGCCCGCAAGGAGGTTCCAGCATTGCGCAAGGATCAGCAACGTCATGATCTGGAAGAGATCCTGCAGCAACGCACGTTCGGCGAAGAACGGTAACGCTGCCAAAAGCGCCACCATAAGAAACGCAAAAACCGAAAAGATCCGGCTTTGCCGCGTGCCCGTGGAAATGCTCCACCGTTCTGTCATCGAAGCTTCCCCCTCAATCCACGGCGCGGGGAAACAGACCGCGCGGCCGAACCGTCAGGATGGCGATGAAGGCAAGATGTCCCCCGAGGATCTGCCATCCGGGATCGAACGCGCCGCCGACGGTCTGCGCAACGCCCAGAACGATTGCGCCGGCCAACGTGCCCCAGAACGAACCCAGCCCGCCGATGATCACCGCCTCGAAGGCGAAGAGCAGCCGGGCCGGACCGATGGAGGGATCGAAACTCGCCCGCGTGGCGAGAAAGAAGGCGGCGACGGCGGAAACGGCCATCGCCACGCCGGTAGCGATGGCAAAAACCTTGCGCGCGTCCTGCCCCATCAGGCTCAGGGTCACCGGATCGTCCGATGCGGCACGGAATGCACGCCCCGGTTTCGTGCGGAAAAACAGAATGTTCAGTGCGATCACGCATGCAATGGCGGCCAGAAGGGTGAGTAGCGGCAGGATACCGACATTGATCGGCCCCAGAACAAGCGAGGCCGCCTCGAGCCCGCCCAGGTTGAGGCGACGGCTATCGGCCGAAAAAAGCGCCAGGAGCCCGTTCGCAATCAGGATCGACAATCCGAAAGTGACGATCAACGGCCTGAGCAGGTCGCCGCCAAGCGCCCGATTGAGCACGAAGCGCTGCAACAGCCAGCCGAGCGCAAACATCAGGATCAGGGCGACCAAAAGCGCCAGCAGCGGCGGCAGGAAAAGCGACGAGGCCAGGAAGAATATAAGATAGGAGCCCAGGAGGATCAGATCGCCATGCGCCAGGTTGATCAGACGCATCACGCCGAAGGTCAGGCTCAGGCCAAGCGCGAAGAGCGCGTAGAGCCCGCCGAGCAAAATTCCGTTTGCAAGTGTGTCGAGCCATATCATGCGGCATCTCCGAAATAGGCGTGATGAATGGCCTCGCGAGTCAGTGCGGCGGGCGTGCCCTGCAGCGTCACGCGGCCCTCGGTGATGCAGTAGACACGGTCGGCCACTTTCAGCGCCTGGCCGATATCCTGTTCGACGACCACGACCGACGCGCCGCTGTCGCGGATTTGCGGAAAGGCGGAATAGATATCGCGGATAATGACGGGGGCCAGCCCGAGACTGATCTCGTCGCACAACAACACGCGAGGGTTGGAAAGAAGCGCCCGCCCGATGGCGACCATCTGCTGCTGGCCTCCGGAAAGCGTATGCGCGGGCTGCGTGCGGCGTTCCTCAAGAACGGGAAAAAGCCGGTAGATCCTTTCGAGCGTCCAGTGCCCGTCCCGGGCAAAGGCGTCGCGCCCGATCCTGAGGTTCTCCTCGACGCTCAGCGGGCCGAAACCCCGCCGCCCCTCCGGCACGAGGCCGATCCCCGCACGCGCGACCCGGTGCGAAGCCAGCGGCCGGAGATC
>NZ_CAJXGF010000265.1 GCF_913053745.1 uncultured Nitratireductor sp. | reverse complement strand
CGCCGAGTTGTTCCTTGGGGCGTGCATTTAGCGCCGGAAATGAGCCGACCACGCCAGCCTTGCACTGGGCGACGACCAGCGGCGGATGCGAGATGATGAACATCGGTGCGCCGACCACGGGCAAACGCAAATTGTCGAAAACGGCCGGAAGCGCCATTGGCAATCCTCTGAATTGACGTATTCGTAAACGTCAAAATCTCTACAGCATCTCACCCCCTGTTGGGAAGCTCTTCTCGCATTTTTGACGTTGCAAGTCTTCTTACCCGGTTGCAAGGTCGCTGTTGTGTTTGCGGTCGAGAAAAGCCCGCATAGCGGTCAGACCCTCGTCTATGCCCTTGCGTCCGAAGCCGATGCGAAATCGATCGACCGGCGTCTCCATAAGCTCTGAGCGATACACCGAGGCCGGCAAAAGGAGCACGCCCTCTTCCTCCAAAAGGTTGTGGCAGAACCGTTCCACGCCATCACGCCCCTTGTACCGCGGATACGCGACACAACCGCCGTCCGGTTGTACCCAATCGAACAGGGCCGGATAATCGGCGAAGAAGGCATTCATCTTCCCGATGTTTTCCGCGATGAGCGTGCGATTGCGCGTAAGAATCCGCTCGCGAACCGACAGTGCCATAACGGCGAGCCGTTCGCTCGGGGCGGAATTGCAGATGGAAAGATAGTGCTTGTAGCGTTCCAGCTTGCGCAGGAGCATGGTGTCGCGACTGGCGATCCAACCGATGCGCAAACCCGGCAGGCCATAGGCTTTCGACATCACATTGAGTGAAACGCCTTTTTCATAGACATCGGCGACCTGCGACAGGCGTTTGGTTTTCTCGCTCTCAAGCAGACGATAGACTTCGTCGCTGAAAAGATAGAGATCATGCTCGCGGCAGATATCCACCAGCGCCGCAAAATCCGCCTGCGGCATCAGCGCGCCGGTGGGATTGTTGGGTAGATTGACCGAGATGAGTTTCGTGTTGGGCCTGATCGCGGCACGCACTGCGTCGAGGTCGAGCCGCCAATTGAGGTCTTCCAGAAGCGGAACGCCGGTTACCGCACAAAGCCCAAGCGGCACTGTTTCGGCTGCCTGGTAGTTGGGTACCGAGACGATTGCGTGGTCTTCGGGCGAGAGCATTACCCGCATCGCGGCGTAGATGCCTTCTTCCGCCCCGGCGAAGCAGAGGATGTCGCTGGCGGAAAGCCGGTCATATGTCCCGGCGATGGCTTCACGCAGATCCGGCGAACCCCAGGTCTCCGTGTAGCCGAGCCATAATTTTTCGAGTTCTTCGCCTGCGGAGGGGCCCGCCATCTGCACAAGTTCGCCGAGCGTCATGCTTTCCATGTCGGATGCGGTCATGTGATACCGGGCATTGAACTCCCAGCGCGAGAAGTGAACTTCAAGCGCAAAATCCCGCATTCTGATCTCCTTCGGCCGCGATTTGAGGGAATATGAACCGGTTTCCGCAACCGTGGGCAGGAAATGCCGTATGTTCACACCTTGTTATCACCGTTGATTGCATACTCACCAACGGTTAACCATGGGGCAAGACAGGCAAAGAGGGCAGCCAGCCTTGGACGCGATAGAAAAAGCCATAAGAAAGGCGTTCGAAAAGGGCGATGCAAGCAAGCGGCCTTTTCGGGAGAAGGTGTATCGTTCCGCCTTTGCCGCGCTGGAGCGGACGCTTGAAGCGCGCGACGATCTTTCCGATGATGCCAAGCTTGCCAGGCGTGACAATCTGAAGGCGACGATCACCGAGATCGAGACAGAGTTCGTTCCCGCCGCTGGTCCACCGCCTCAAGCAGCGCCCAAGGTAGAGGTTCCATCGCGGCCGCATCCTGGGCCCGGTCAGCGTCAGGCTTCCCCTCCGCAATCGGCACCGGAACCGCGCCGCGATGCGACACCATCGAACGGCGGCAATGGCGACTTCGCGCCGCAAATCGACCCGAGGGATCGCAATTTCGGATCAGACGAGCCTTCGCAGGCGGAAACACGGCGTCGTATTCGCGAGGCTCTCCCCGGGCAACGTCGCCCTTATGCCATGTTTTTCCTTGTAGCCACGTTGGTGGCATTTGTCGGTATGGGGGTTTGGTGGACGTTGTCCAGCGGAATATTGATGTCCAATGCGCAGCGCGACACCAGCGTTCCCAACCCGCCACTGGAACTCGAGGAAGAGGATTTTTCGGCCGGCGGGGAAACGACGTCTTCCGGGGCGGGCGCAAGCCGAGCGGCGGGTGAGTGGATTAGCGTATTCGATCCCGCCGATCCG
>NZ_CAJXGF010000264.1 GCF_913053745.1 uncultured Nitratireductor sp. | reverse complement strand
AGTAGCCACAAAATATATTGCAATGCTCTATAACTTGTGGCTAACATCCGCCCTGCTTCCTAGATATAGATGAATCGTTCGTTTGGCGCGTTGGGGAACGTAGATCGATTCACTAGGAGGCAGGGGGGATCGGGGAAGCACTTGCCGAGGATCACGCCTCAACGACTCCCAGTTAATGAATTGGTGGGGGCCAGCTCAAACTCCGCTGGCACGACGTTTCAGTTTGGGAGATGGGGTGAATGCGCATAAGGCGTCGTTTCACAAAAGCAGATCAGTCACCGTACTCGGACCTCAAGTTCCGGCGCACGAAGAGTGAGATTCGTAATCCTGACGGCTCGGTGGTTTTCGAGCTCGACGATATCGAGGTGCCCGAGAATTGGAGCCAGGTGGCGTGCGACGTCCTCGCGCAGAAATATTTCCGCAAGGCCGGCGTTCCAAAGCGCCTTCGCCGGGTAAAGGAAAAGGGCGTTCCGTCCTGGCTCTACCGCCGCGCGCCCGACGAGAAAGCACTTTCGCAGTTTCCCGAAGACGAGCGCTACGGCAGCGAAACCCGCGCCACGCAGGTCTTCGACCGAATCGCCGGCACCTGGACCTACTGGGGCTGGAAAGGCGGCTATTTCGACACCGAGGAGGACGCGCGCGCCTTCTTCGATGAGCACCGCTTCATGCTCGCCACACAGAAGGCGGCGCCGAACTCGCCGCAGTGGTTCAACACCGGCCTGCACTGGGCCTACGGCATCGACGGCCCAAGCCAGGGTCACCACTACGTCGACTTCAAGACCGGCGAACTCCGCGCCTCCGAGACCGCCTACGAGCACCCGCAGCCGCATGCCTGCTTCATCCAGGGCATCGAGGACGACCTCGTCAACGAGGGCGGCATCATGGACCTGTGGGTGCGCGAGGCGCGCCTGTTCAAGTACGGCTCGGGCACCGGCTCCAACTTCTCGCATCTGCGTGGCGAGGGCGAAAAGCTCTCTGGCGGCGGCAAGTCGTCGGGCCTTATGTCCTTCCTTAAGATCGGCGATCGCGCCGCCGGCGCCATCAAGTCGGGCGGCACCACGCGCCGCGCGGCCAAGATGGTCGTCGTCGACGTCGACCATCCCGACATCGAATCCTATATCGACTGGAAGGTGAAGGAAGAGCAGAAGGTTGCCGCCCTGGTCACCGGCTCAAAGATTGCCAAAAAGCACCTCGAAGCCATCATGAAAGCCTGCATCAATTGCGAAGGCGCCAACGATGATTGCTTCGACCCGGCCAAGAACCCGGCGCTGAAGCGCGAGATCAGGGCCGCCAAGCGCAATGCCGTGCCGGAAAACTATATCCAGCGCGTCATCCAGTTCGCGCGTCAGGGCTATACGGACATCCAGTTCAAGACATACGACACGGACTGGGATTCGGAAGCCTATCTCACCGTTTCCGGCCAGAACTCCAACAACTCGGTTTCCTTGAAGGACGATTTCCTGCGCGCTGTCGAGGCTGATGGCGACTGGGACCTGATCAACCGCATCGACGGCAAGGTCGCCAGGACGCTGAAGGCCCGCGATTTGTGGGAGAAGATCGGCTATGCCGCCTGGGCATCGGCCGATCCGGGCCTGCACTACAACACCACCATGAACGACTGGCACACCTCGCCGGCGGCGGGTCCGATCCGCGCCTCGAACCCGTGCTCGGAGTACATGTTCCTGGACGACACGGCCTGCAACCTCGCCTCGATGAACCTCCTGCAATATCGCAACAAGGACGGCTCCATCGACATCGCGGCCTACGAACACACCGTGCGCCTGTGGACCATGGTGCTGGAAATCTCCGTGATGATGGCCCAGTTCCCGTCCAAGGAGATCGCGAAACTCTCCTACGAGTACCGCACGCTGGGTCTCGGCTACGCCAATATCGGCGGCCTCTTGATGACCTCCGGCATCCCCTACGATTCGCCGGAAGGCCGCGCCATCGGCGGCGCGTTGACCGCCATCATGACCGGTGTCGCTTACGCCACTTCGGCCGAGATGGCCGGCGAGCTCGGCACGTTCCCCGATTATGAGCGCAATGCCGAAAATATGCTGCGCGTCATCCGCAACCATCGCCGTGCCGCCCACGGCCAGAGCGACGGTTATGAAGGCCTGTCGGTCAATCCCGTGCCGCTCAAGGCGGAAGAGTGCCCGCATGCCGACCTGATCGAACACGCCCGCACCGCATGGGACCGCGCGCTCGAGCTCGGCGAGAAGCACGGCTACCGCAATGCGCAGGCCACCGTCATCGCGCCCACCGGCACGATCGGCCTCGTCATGGATTGCGACAC
>NZ_CAJXGF010000263.1 GCF_913053745.1 uncultured Nitratireductor sp. | reverse complement strand
CGCCGCGCGTGGCGTAGACAGAAAAGATGCTCCCGGGCGCCAAGAAACTCAGGGACGAAAGCGCATCCTGGTAAGCGGTGACGGCAGCCTGCCCCGCCAAACGACCACCCCCGGCCCCGTATGAGTTATGCCCGCTAGCGAGCTCGGAGCCTTTCAGCTCTTTGGTGCTCGGGATACCATGGTTTTGTCGGAGGTCACGCCGCCATTGCTTTGCGCCGTCAAGGTATCGGTCCCATTCGACGTGGGTCAAAACAACGCTGCGCCGAATGAGCGTCGGGATGACGATGCAAGCAATCACATAGATGAACTTGTCGTCTGACTCGTCGGCATAGATGGTCGAAAGGCCAAACCGCAACAAGGAACGCAACGCCATGGGCACCACCACCAAAAGCGATGAGGCGCAATTTAAACGCTTTCAGGAAGCTGCGCGCAACCTTGAGACGGACGAATCCGAGGAAGCCTTTGACCGGGTTCTGAAGAAGGTCGGGAGCGCGAAGCCGGCACCGGTCGAAAAACCTAAAAGACCGAAACCGGCTCGTAAAGAGTAACTACGGCAAGCTACGCCCTCGCGTGGACGCCAGAATGCGCTGGCGCTTTTTCAGCTTCAACCTGCACATATTCGCCAGCTTCGGTCACCCATTCCATCAGATGATCGAATAGAAACAACGCGGCCACCATAATTGCAACAATAGGCAACAGCAGCCACGTCCATATAGATTTCGCGAGCATCATCCAGAGCATTGCCATGCGCGCTTCCCTCACAAAATGCTCTATTTCTTCGCGCACTCTCGCGTCTTCTATTGAAGAAATTGCACTTGATTGAGCGCTTGGCTTGCTGAATGCGTTGTCTTCAGTGTTGAGCACGACAAAATAATAGACAATCCGAGGAAGGGTTGCCTCGTGTGCAAACCTAATGCTGGATTCAAGTGTGGCGCGGATGGTGCGATATTCTTTTGATTTGAATGAAAGATCGCCGCGCGCTGCGATGTCAAAAACCGCATCGCGCTTTTCAAACATAACCTGTCTAGCATAGTCGGTGCACACCGACTGCCACGGACCATAAAACAACAGGAGAAGAGCGATCAGGACCATGACCGATATGAAAGCTTCGAAAGCGATCATTTCTTCTTATCTCCCGGGTTAGTTTTTCCCTGCGGTGTTAGACCTGATGACGAACGACCAGGGTCTAGTTTTAGTTCCAATTCCTTGATCCTTCCTTGCATCTGCTCAACCTTTCGGTGACGCAAATGCCTTTCCACCGCTGCCCACGCAACAGCAGCGCCAGCAAGCGTGAGCGTGAAGGCGAATTTGACGTCCGCCAGCACAGATATAAGAAGGCTTACGCTAGTTTCCTCCCCCGCGAGAGCCACTACCGCCATTTGGGCAATGTAAAGCCCTGCGAGTATGCCGATGACGCGGATGCCGGTTCGTATCGTTGCGTAACGCTGTTCTAATCTGGCAATGTCCAGATAAATCTTGCTGCTTTTGGACGTGGCAGTGGTGGTCGCTCTTGCCATACTTGATCGGCTCACTGGTGGCGAATCGACGCATACCACCATCAATTGCAACCGCAGGCAACAATCCACAACCACTAGGCCGGGTTTGCAAAGTGCATAATCCCCAACCTATCGCAAGAACATTTCAGGAACACGGTTGCAGGACGCATCCGCGACCGGCGCTACAGCGTCACCACCACGGCCCCGCGCCGGGTGGCGACGACGGTGTGCTCGAACTGCACGGTGGCGGCCGGCGGGCTGGCCAGAAGCGTGAACCCGTCGCTCGGCTCCCTCTCGACCGCGATCTGCCCGCCGAGCGACAGGAAGGGCTCGACCGTGAAGACGATGCCCTCGGACATGACGCGATGCTCGTCCGGGTCCGGCCAGGTGGGGATTTCGCCAGGCTCGTCGTGCAGGCTGTCGCCGACCCCGTGGCTGGCGAGGTTGGCGAGCAGGGAATAACGGTGCTTGCGGGCGAAGGCGCCGACCGCCTCGCCAATGGCTGCGAAGCGCGCTCCGGTGCGCACCGCGCCGATCCCGGCCCACATGGCGCGCTTGCCATCGCGGCAAAGCCGCGTGAGGCGCGGATCGGCGGACGACACGACGCAGGAGGCCCCGGTATCGGCGAAAACGCCGTCGCGCTCGGCCGACACGTCGATGTTGACGAGATCGCCCGCCGCGATGACCCGGTCGCCGGGGATGCCATGGGCGACCTCCTCGTTGACCGAGATGCAGGTCGCGCCGGGGAAATCGTAGACCAGCGCCGGCGCCGGGCGCGCGCCATGGGCGTCGAGCACCGCCGCGCCGACCCGATCGAGTTCCGCCGTCG
>NZ_CAJXGF010000262.1 GCF_913053745.1 uncultured Nitratireductor sp. | reverse complement strand
GGCGGCGAGCCGTTCGTAAAACTCTATCTGAACTACGCCCTGGCGCTGAGCCCGGACAATGACGACATCCTGATCCAGCTTGCATCGCTGGCCGAACAGCAAAGCGAACCGGAAAAGGCCATTGCCTTCTACGAGCGGATCGAGCCGGATTCGCCCTGGCGCCGTTTGGCGGAACTCCAGACGGGTCTCAACCTTGCCGATCTCGACCGGCACGACGAGGCGCAGACTTATCTCAACGCCGCCATCGAGAAAGACCCGAACGACATCCGCGCCTATCTGTCGCTCGGTCGCGTCTACGCGGTGCAGAAGGATTATCGCTCGGCTGCCGAGGTCTACGATCGTGCAGTGGAGCGCATCGAGAAGCCCGATCGCGAGGACTGGAGCATCTTCTACCAGCGCGGCATCGCCTATGAGCGGCTGAAGGAATGGGAAAAGGCGGAGCCGAATTTCTTCAAGGCGCTGGAGCTTTATCCCGACCAGCCGCAAGTTCTCAATTATCTGGGCTATTCCTGGGTCGACATGAACATGAAGCTGGAAGAGGGAATGGAGCTTATCGGCCGCGCGGTCGAGCTGCGTCCCAATGACGGCTACATTGTCGATTCGCTCGGCTGGGCGCATTACCGGCTCGGCCGCTACGAGGAAGCTTCCAAGGAGCTCGAGCGGGCGGTGTCGCTTCGTCCCGAGGATCCGGTTCTGAACGACCATCTGGGCGATGCGTACTGGCGCACGGGCCGCAAACTGGAAGCCACCTATCAGTGGGCGCATGCGCGCGATCTCGATCCCGAGCCCGATCTCTTGGCCGAGGTGGAAAAGAAGCTCAAGGAGGGTCTGCCCGAGGAAGAGCCGAAGCGCGTCGCCGAGGTTTCTCCGACGGATGAGGTGATTTCAGACGAGACAGGTGCGCCCGGGACCGTGCCCGCCCCCGAGGCGGAAGAAACCGAGGAAGAGCCGAAAAGCGAGGCGAAAGCTGCCGAGACGCCACAGAAAGCTGCCGTCGGCGATGCGATGTACACCATCAAGTCCGGCGAGACACTGTGGTCCATTGCGGTCGATCAGCTTGGCGATGGAGAGCGTTTTCGCGAGATTCTGGCGATCAATCCCGCCCTCAAGCGCAATCCCGACCTCTTGAGGGCCGGCCAGGAAATCCGGCTGCCGGACTGAGTTGATGTCCTGCGCGCCTTGACGCTTGCCGGGGCGCGGAATAGGACGTGCCGGCATCATCCGGAGAAGCATTGTGAACGCGCCCAGCACCGATCTGCCCATCACGCATCCCACGCGCTCGTTTCAGGGGCTTATCCTGACCCTGCACAATTACTGGGCTTCGCATGGCTGCGTGATCCTGCAGCCCTATGACATGGAAGTGGGTGCGGGCACGTTTCACCCGGCGACAACGCTGCGCTCGCTCGGGCCGAAGCCATGGAACGCGGCCTATGTGCAGCCCTCGCGCCGGCCGAGCGACGGCCGCTATGGCGAAAACCCGAACAGGTTGCAGCACTATTACCAGTATCAGGTGATCCTGAAGCCGAACCCGTCCAACCTGCAGGAGCTTTATCTCGGCTCGCTGGAGGCCATCGGCCTCGACATGGCGACGCACGATGTGCGTTTCGTTGAAGACGACTGGGAAAGCCCGACCCTCGGTGCCTGGGGCCTTGGTTGGGAATGCTGGTGCGACGGCATGGAAGTGTCGCAGTTCACCTATTTCCAACAGGTCTGCGGCATTGAATGCGCGCCTGTCGCCGGCGAGCTGACCTACGGTCTGGAGCGGCTTGCCATGTATGTGCAGGGCGTCGACAATGTGTACGACCTGAACTTCAACGGCCTCGAAGGCGACGCCAAGGTGACTTATGGCGACGTGTTTTTACAGGCCGAACAGGAATATTCGCGCTTCAATTTCGAGTATGCCGATACCGACATCCTGTTTCAGCATTTCAAGGATGCAGAGGCCGAATGCCGCGCGATCCTTGCGGCCGGCGCCCCGACGGATGAAGGCCACCTGCACAAATGCGTGTTTCCGGCTTACGACCAGTGCATCAAGGCAAGCCATGTCTTCAACCTGCTCGATGCACGCGGCGTGATCTCCGTCACCGAGCGGCAGAGCTATATCCTGCGGGTGCGAGAGCTTGCAAAAGCCTGCGGCGAGGCTTTTCTCAAAACCGATGCCGGCGGCGCGGAAAAAGCCGCGGCCTGATCGGTCAGAGCCGCAAGGGCGGGCATATCCGGTTTCTGTGCCGAGAGTGTCTGCAGTGCCCTGCGTATGCCGCAGGGCCGTTCGCCGGTGCCCGGCATGGCCTGGATGGTCAGGCAGGCGCCGAGCGCGATGGAATGCAACAGTGTGGTGGCGGTCATCATTGTCTTCGTCCGGGGGCTTCGTTCAGGCAGTGGCCTGATACCGGTCAGTCGCATCGGGCGACGAAAAGGTTCATTCGCGGGTTGTGGCGGGTGACATTGGCGGGCGGAGTTGCTATTGCCGCAGCCGACACAGTCCGCTTTTCAGAGACCTCCCAATGCCCGATCTTCTTCTCGAACTCCGCTCCGAGGAAATTCCCGCCCGCTTTCAGCGCCGCGCGGCCGAGGACCTCCAGAAAGCTGTCACCAATGCGTTGGTTG
>NZ_CAJXGF010000261.1 GCF_913053745.1 uncultured Nitratireductor sp. | reverse complement strand
CGGGCCGTTGCGAGTGCTGTGGTGCCGGAATCGAGCAGCGCCACCTGACCGTCGTCAAGGCTGTCGGCCGCCTTCTGCCCGATGCGCTGCTTGAGATTCTGGTTGTGGCGTACCTTTTCCAGGAAAAGCGGCTCGGTGTCGCCTTGTCCCGCGCCTCTCGCGACGACGCCGCCATGGGTGCGCGCGACGATACCGGCCTGTTCGAGGACCGTCAGGTCGCGGCGAACCGTCGGCAATGAAATCTTCAGGAGTTCGGCCAGTTCGGCTGTACCCACGCGCTTGCGCTCGACGATCATGTCGATCATCTGCTGCTGGCGTTCCTGCGGGAAACGGTGGCGCGTGCTTGTCAATTTATCCTCCCATACATGATCGTTAATGATCGATTTATGGTGAGTCAATAATTATCGATCATCAATAAGCGAATTGGTCTTGGATTGTGCAAAAGTGTGCCTGCTCGGACTGGAAAACCGAGATCGCGCTTTTTCGTTGGGGAACGGGGCGACCCTGCTTGGTCTTCTCTTCAGAGTATGGTTCCTGGCGAGTTCGCGCCTGTTTTCCTTGACATCGGGTTTTATTCATCGATTATGAAAGCGCTTTCACTTTTTGAGGAGAGGAGGGACGTTGAATCAGCTCTGGGTTACGCTTCGGCCGCACCTGCCCTTCATGCTCGACGGGTTTCTGCTCACCGTGCTCGCCTGCACGCTGGCGATCATCGGGGCGGTCGTCATCGGAGCCTTGATGGCATCGCTTCGTACATCGGGAAACCGGATCGTGCGCGGGGTTGCGTTCGCCTATAGCGATGTTTTCCGCAACACGCCGTTCATCGTTCAGCTCTTCTTCTTCTTTTACGGCCTGCCGGAAATCGGCATCTATATCGGTGCGTTCGAGACCGGTGTGATCGCCCTGTCGATCATCGGCGGCGCGTTCGTCTCCGATGTCATCCGCTCGGGCATTCTGGCGGTGGATCAGGGCGTGATCGAAGCGGCGAAGGTGAGTGGCTTGAGCCGCTGGACCATCTTCACGAAAATCGTCCTGCCGATTGCGCTGCGCACCTCCGTGCGCCCCATGGGCTCGGTGCTGATCAACATGGTGCTGACCTCCTCGATCCTGTCGACCATCACGATTAATGAACTGACGGGCACCGCCAAGATCGTGGCTTCGACCACCTTCAAGCCCTTCGAGGTCTATCTGGTGCTGCTCGTGCTCTACGCCACGCTCACCTATGCGCTGTCGCTTCTGATCAACACGGTTCATAGGCGGCTAAACCGGGCGATGGATACGGGAGGTTCGGCATGAGGTATGCAGACTTCACGCCCTACGACCTGGTGCTACTTGCGCAGGGGCTGGGCGTCACGGTGGGGCTTTTCACGCTCACCACGCTTGTCGGGCTTCTGATCGCGGCCCTGTTCATTCTGGTCGACTACTACCGCGTGCCGGTGCTGCGGCAGGTGATCGTCACGATCAGCGAAGCGCTCAAGAACTCGCCGGTTCTGGTGCAGCTTTTTCTGGTTTTCTTCGGTCTGCCGGCCTTCTTTCAAATCAACATGACGCCATTCGTGGCGGCATCGCTCACCATCAGCCTGAACACGGCGGCGTTCGCATTCGTAATCTTCCGCTCAGGGATCGACGCGGTGGATGCGGAGCAGGTGGCGGCGGCAAAGGTTTACGGGCATTCGCGCTGGCAGATCCTGCGCTTCGTTCTCTTTCCGCAGGCCGCCGCTTTCTCCATCGGGCCGCTGGTCGGTCTTCTGGTGAACCAGCTTCAGGTCACATCGCTGATCTCGGTGATCGGCGTGTTCGATCTGACCAAGATCGGCAACATTCTCAATCTGCGCACGCTCGAGCCGTTCGACCGCCAAGGCTTCTTTGGTGCCCTGATTTTGGACGAGACCTATGCTGACCTCCGCGAAGAATGGGCCCCGTCCTATAGCGGTATTGTCGGCAATCGCTGGGACACCGACAAGGGTGAATTCGGTATCATCGTCTCGGCCTCGAGCTCGGAACTGAAATCCGACATCCATGGCTGGCAGCAGGCTGCCCCGTCGCCGCGCGTTGTGCCGGCGGACTGGGACGGCATGAACATCGCCGGCCAGGGTCTTCCGACCCCGGCGGAAGGCTACCAGTACCGCAACTTCTTCGAGACCTGCAACAACTGCGACGAGGATCTCACCAACCAGCCGATCGACGGCACGCTCTATCCGGCGAGCCGGATCGCGGCGGTTGTTCCGGGCTGGCAGATGCGGACGAACGAGTTCGACCGTGAGCGGAACAGCTTCTACACGGCCCTGCAATGGCAGAATGATACTCTCCGTGCGACGCTGAAATATGTCTATGTCGACAACGCCACGGATGCTCTCGAGCACACCACCGAAGCGTTTGCCAACTATGGCTTCAACACGCAATGGGAATACCAGCTGCTGGACGTGGACACGAGCTTCTCGTCGCCGGGTACGCCGATCTGTGGTCCGGAAGCGCCGGCTGAAAACCGCGCTGCCTGCGAACCGCTCATCCCGATCGGCGCCGGCCTGATGCAAGCCGGTCTTGCCACCAGTGACATCGATGGCTGGTTCGGTGCCTATGGTCTGCCGGTCGGCAACCTCGGTATCGGCAAGCACGACACGGCCCAGACCGACGATATCAGCCTTAACGTCAAGTGGAACGCGACCGACCGCCTGTTTGTCGAATTCGACGCCCACAAGACCACGG
>NZ_CAJXGF010000260.1 GCF_913053745.1 uncultured Nitratireductor sp. | reverse complement strand
AACCCGGCCAGTCCAGGTTGATCGCGACCGTGCCGGACGCAAAACCCTGGCCGAGGTCGTCCCAGAGATAGTTGGTCGTGCCGGCCGGAACGGCCTTTGCCTCGTACAGGTCCACGAACCAGTTCAGCGCGCGAACCCCTGCTTCGGAGTTGAAGGCCGGACGGCCGTCGGCGTCCAGATACTCACCGCCCTCGGCGCGCAGCATTTCGTAGAAACGGCCGTTGATCGCCTCTTCCTTGCCGGCATACTGAGTGCCGTAGAAGTCCGGCGGATTGGCGAAGAACTTCGCCTGATCGGTCACCTGCTCCCAGGTGTCCGGCGGAGCGAGATCATAGCCGTATTTCTCCTTGAACGCGGCCTTGTTGTCTTCGTCCTCGTACAGGCTCTTCTGGTAGTAGAGCGCCGAGACGTCGAACTGCGCGCGCGGCAGCATCACCAGTTTGCCGTCCAGCGTCGAGGCCGAAATGTTCGCGTCGACAAATGCGTCGATCTCTTCCTTCGGCAGCAGGGCGTTCAGGTCGGTGTAGATGCCCGGATACTGCGGAGCGAATGACGAGTGGTTCGAGCCCACGCACCAGTTGACCGCACCTACGGCGATATCGGACTTGATCTCCTTGTCGAGATCGAAGTGGTTCTTTTTCGAGATGACGTTGACCGTGGCGCCGGTCGCCTCTTCCCATTCCGCAATGCGCGAATAGAGGTTTTCGTACTGCTGACCGCCGATCAGCTTGGCATCGATGGTGACACCTTCGAATTTGCCCGGCAATTCCTGCGCGAGCGCAGTTCCGCCGGCAACCAATGCGAGGACGCCGGCAGACACGCCGGCCAGTAGCTTGTTCATGAGCCTCCTCCCGAGACATTTGTGCATGATGGACGAAACGCCCAAACCCTCACTGATGAGTGGTTCATTCATATACAAACACCTTCTTCACTGACGGTCAAGGCGTTCTTCGATTGTTTTCCGCCTGCTTTGTGCGTATATGAATGGCCGCATTCATGGAGAAAACATGGAACAGGAAGACGATCGCTACAGGGCCCCCGCCCTCGACAAGGGTCTCGATATCCTGGAACTCCTTGCTCAGATCGATGGCGGCCTGACCCAGGCGGAAATCGCAAAAAGCCTCGGCCGCAGCCCCAACGAATTTTACCGTATGCTCGACCGCCTCGTGAGGCGGGGCTACGTCGCCCGCATCGATGGCGACCGTTTCTCGCTGACACTCAAACTGTTCGGTCTCGCCCAGTCGCACGCGCCGGTGCGGCGCCTGGTCTCGTTCGCAACGCCCTTTATGCGCGAACTCGCCGAGGAGACACGCCAGGCAAACCAGTTGGCAGTCTTCGACCGCGGTTCGGTCGTCGTCGTCGCGCAGCAGGAGGCACCCGGCTACTGGGGCATTTCCATCCGGGTAGGCTCGAATATCAGTCTGTATGACACCGGCTCCGGCCACGTTCTCCTGGCCTTCAGGTCGCAGGAGGAGCGACTGATGATGATCAACGAGTATTCCCGCAGCACCGAACATCCCAGCATGGCAAAAGAGTTTTTCGACCGTCTCGACCAGATCCGCGAGCGCGGCTACGAGATGATGCCGAGCGCGCAGACTGCGGGTGTCTACAATCTGTCGGCGCCAATTCTCGGCCCTGACGGACGCTCCATAGCGGCACTGACGATACCCTACATCACGCTTGTGAACGTGCCCCAGGCTCCCGACATTACCGAGACGCTGGAAATGCTCACCAGGACGACCCGGCAGCTTTCGGAACTGGCCGGAACGGAAGCAAAAGCGACGGCCTGAATTCTTATTTGAATAATCTATTCTCCTGTGGGAGCATATCGGCGATACGGTTCGCGAGGAGGAAGCACCATGATCGTCGACACCCATCTGCACGTCATCGACCAGGCGGCCCTCGATTATCCGTGGCTCGCGAGCGTGGAGCCGCTCAACCGGAACTGGACCTACGACGACTACGAGCGCGACGCGCGGCGGGCCGGCATCGACGCGACATTCCACATGGAAGTCGACGTCGCGCCGGAGAGGATCGAGGACGAGACGGCCTATGTCGGCACGCTTGCCGACCGCACGGACAGCCTGATCGTCGCGGCCATCGCGTCCTGCCGTCCGGAAGAGGAGGGTTTCGCGGCCTATCTGGAGCGTCAGCAGGCCAATCCGCTGGTCAAAGGATTTCGCCGCGTGCTTCACGTCATGCCCGACGAACTCTCGGAGCAGCCGCTGTTTCGCGAGAACCTGAAGCGTCTCGGCGGCACCGGCCTGACCTTCGATCTCTGCGTACTGCCGCGCCAGCTGGACAAGGCGATCGCCCTTGCCGATCTCGCGCCGGACGTCACCTTCATCCTCGACCATTGCGGCGTGCCGGATATTGCGGGCGATGCGCGCCAGCCCTGGAAAGACCTCGTCGGTGAAATCGCGAAACGACAGAACGTTATCGCCAAGATCTCGGGCGTAGTCGCCTATGCGAACGCCGACACGTGGATCGCGGAAACGCTCCGGCCATGGGTGGAACACACCATAGGCGCCTTCGGCTGGGACCGTGTTGTCTGGGGCAGCGACTGGCCGGTCTGCACGCTGGGCGGCGGCCTGATGGCGTGGGTCGCGGCGACCCACGCGCTGATGGAAGGCGCGAGCGAGGATGAGCGCCGCAAGCTCTATTCCGAAAATGCCAGGCGCATCTGGAACATTTAAGGCGGATCAGCCGAAGCTTCT
>NZ_CAJXGF010000259.1 GCF_913053745.1 uncultured Nitratireductor sp. | reverse complement strand
AAACAAAGAGAGCGAAAGCGCGGACGGTGAGTGGCGAACAGGGAAATCAGGGACTTGCACAAATGCCGGCGATAAATAGCGGCATCCTTCTCCCCGCCTGCGGGGAAAGAGGTCCCGATGTCGGTGGAGCCTGTTCGGCGTGTTACCGCGGCGGTGTGCCGTTCTCGGCCAACACCGCGCCGATCAGATAAAGCGATCCGCAAATGAGGATGCGCGGCGGCGGCTCCGTGCCATCGCGACCGGCATCCAGCGTGTCGCGCAGGAGCTTCAGCGCATTGGCGACCGAATGCACCGGTTCGGCGGACAGCCCCGCCTCCATCGCGCGCGCCGCCAGCTCCGCGTTCGGGACGCCGGCATCGCTCGATTCCACGGGCACCGTGTAGACATGACGCGCCATGCCCTCAAAGGCGCGGAAATAGCCGGTCTGGTCCTTGGTGTTGATCATGCCGGCAATCAGGAAAAGCGGACGCGGCGACCGGTCCTCTTCGGCAGCAAGCGCTTCGGCGATCGCTTCGCCGGCACCGGGATTGTGTCCGCCATCGATCCAGATTTCGGAACCCACGGGCGCCAGGTCCGCGAGCGCTCCCGCTTCGAGCCGCTGCAAGCGCCCGGTCCAGACCACGTTTTCCATGGCCGTCTCCGCCACGCGCAGGCCAACGGGAAAGCCCGCCGCCTTGACAGCGGCGATGGCGGCGGCGGCATTGGCAAGCTGATGCCGGCCGGTGAGCCGGGGCAGCGACATGTCGAAAAGCCCGTCATTGTCCTGGTAGATCATGCGGCCGTTTTCTTCGAAGGCGAGGAAATCCTCGCCATAGACGGTCAGCGGACAGGAGAGCCGCTCCGCCGTGTCGACGAGCACCTCGCGCGCCGCATCGAAGGGCTGCTGGCCGACAACGACCGGGCAGCCGCGCTTGACGATGCCAGCCTTCTCGGCCGCGATCAGCTCCACCCGGTCGCCCAGATAGGCCTCGTGGTCGAGTGAGATCGGCATGATCAGGCTGGCCGCTGGCTGGGGAATGACATTGGTGGCGTCGAACCGACCGCCCAGACCGACCTCGACAATGGCCACATCCGCCGGATGTTCGGAGAACAGAACGAACATCACCGCCGTGAGGATTTCAAAGACGGTGATCGTCTCGCCCGCATTGGCTTCGGCCACCCGCGCAACCGCATCGGCCAGAACCGCATCCTCCACCAGCCTGCCGCCGCCCTCGGCTCCAAGGCGGTAGCGCTCGTGCCAATTGACCAGATGCGGCGAGGTGTGGACGTGAACCACCCTGCCCGACGCTTCGAGAACGGCGCGCGCGAAGGCCGTTGCCGAGCCCTTGCCATTGGTGCCTGCCACATGGATGACGGGCGGCATGTTCAGGTGCGGATTGCCCAGCCGGTCGAGCAGGCGCGTGACGCGCTCGAGCGAAAGATCGAACCCCTTGGGATGGAGCGAAAGGAGACGCTCGATTTCCCGCTCGGCGGAGAGAATTGTCATAGCGGTCTTAATCCGAAGGACACGTCATTTAGCCGGCTATCGCGATGCGGCTCATGCCTTCGGTTGCTCCACCTGAGCTTCGGTCGTCTCGGCGGGAACCGGCGCCGTCTCGGCTTCTTCCGCCGGCGCGTCCTCGACGATCTGCGGCGCGGCTTCGACCTTCTCCTTCAGAAGTATCTTCAGGAAACGTGCGATGGTTTCCTTCATCTGCAGGCGCGAAACCACCATGTCGACCATGCCGTGGTCGCGCAGGTATTCGGCGCGCTGGAAACCTTCCGGCAGCTTCTCGCGGATGGTCTGCTCGATCACGCGCGGGCCGGCAAAGCCGATCAGCGCGCCGGGTTCGGCGATATGAACGTCGCCCAGCATGGCGTAGGACGCCGTCACGCCGCCGGTCGTCGGATTGGTGAGCACGACGATATAGGGAAGACCCGCTTCCTTCAGCCGATCGAGAGCAACCGTGGTGCGCGGAAGCTGCATCAGCGAAAGGATGCCCTCCTGCATGCGCGCACCGCCCGATGCCGCGTAAAGCACCAGCGGCAGCTTGCGCTCAACCGCGGTCTCGAAGGCACGCACGATGGCCTCGCCGGCGGCCATGCCGAGCGAGCCGCCCATGAAGGCGAAATCCTGGACGGTGGCGAGCAGCTCCAGACCTTCCACGCGGCCGACCCCGCTCAGCACGGCGTCTTCCATGTTGGTCTTGGTCTTGGCATCGCGCAGGCGATCGGTATAGCGGCGCTCGTCGCGGAATTTCAGCGGGTCGGCGACGACCTTCGGGCTTTCCAGCTCTTCGTACGCGCCGTCGTCGAAGAAGGATTTCAGCCGCTCGCGAGCGGAAATCTTCATGTGATGACCGGAGGAGGGAATAACCCAGAGATTGTCTTCCAGGTCCTTGTGGAAAACCATCTCCCCGGTCTCGGGATCCTTGATCCAGAGATTCTCCGGCATGTCCCGGCGGCCGAGCATCGAATTGATCTTCGGCCTCACATAGCTGGTGATCCAGTTCATTCCATATGCCTTCTTTTCTTCGGGATGCCAAGGATGCGCCGATTATCGGGCAACAGCAAGGCGGGCTTCCCGCACCCCGTCCGCCAGCCCTTTGACGAGGGTTGCGACGGCCTCGGCGGGGTCTTCGGTCCTGTTGCCGTCGGCGTCGTAACATTGCGCGATTGCCGCCACAATGGCACTGCCGACGACAACGCCATCCGCCGCCTCGCCTATGGCCCGCGCCTGACGCGCCGTCTTCACCCCGAAGCCGAC
>NZ_CAJXGF010000258.1 GCF_913053745.1 uncultured Nitratireductor sp. | reverse complement strand
CAGACGCTCGCCCGAAACGCCGGTACGGCGCCGCGATTCGGCGAGGCGGCGTTCGAGAGTTGCCGGCGAAAGGCGCAAGCCGTTGAAGGCGATGCGCTTGCGTTGGGTGGCGGCCGAAAGCGCACGCCCGAGACGGCCCGCGGCTTCATCGAAGCGGCGGCGCGGCAGGGCAAGAAGCTGATCGGGCGACGGTAGCGCACGCGTGAGCGCGCGCAGCGCCTGTCGCTTGCGGTCGCCTTCGCGCGAGATCGCCCCCTTGAGCCGGGCGGAAAGCCGGGCGAGGGACGCTTCCAGTTCGGCTTTGACCGGAACCGCCATTTCCGCGGCACCGGTCGGCGTCGGGGCGCGACGGTCGGCGACCAGATCGATCAGCGTCCAGTCCGTTTCGTGACCGACTGCAGAGACGACCGGTATGGCGGAGGCAGCCACCGCCCGCACCACGGCTTCGTCGTTGAAACCCCACAGATCCTCGAGGCTGCCGCCGCCACGTGCGACGATCAAAAGGTCCGGCCGGGGCAGGGGGGCATCCTTGGAAAGTGCATTGAAACCGGCAACGGCATTGGACACTTCCTCACCGGTGGTTTCGCCCTGAACGCGCACGGGCCAGACCATGACGCGAACGGGAAAACGATCGGAAATGCGGTGGATGATATCCCGAATGACGGCGCCCGTCGGGGATGTAACGACGCCGATGACGCGTGGCATGAAGGGCAAGGGCTTCTTGCGGCTGTCGTCGAAAAGCCCTTCGGCCGCGAGCTTCTTCTTGCGTTCCTCCAGAAGCGCCATGAGCGCACCGGCGCCGGCCGGCTCGATGCCGTCGATGACGATCTGGTATTTCGACGAGCCGGGATAGGTGGTCAGCTTGCCGGTGGCGATAATCTCAAGCCCTTCCTGTGGCAGGAATTTGAGCTTGGAAAAGACACCGCGCCAGATGACGGCCTCGAGCCGCGCGCGGTCGTCCTTGAGGGCGAAATAGGCATGACCGGAGGAGTGCGGACCGCGATAGCCGGACACTTCGCCGCGCACGCGCACATGGCCGAAAGCATCTTCCACAGTGCGTTTAAGCGCGCCGGAGATTTCGCTGACGGAAAACTCGGCAACATTGCTCTGCGAATCGGCTGGGCGGGATGTGTTCATGGCAAAGGATTGAGACGTGCCGCACGGGCGGGGTCAAGTCCGCGACGATAGGCCGTCCACATCGCTCTCCTACCAGCCGTTCATCACGTGACCGGGCCGCAGGCGTTTGCTGCGCGGATTCAGGAAAGCGCTCTGGAAATCGTAACCGCCGCTTTCTTCGATGAACGCGGGAACGGAAAGATTGTCGAGGCTTTCGCCGATATGCCGGGCCAGGGCATCGATGATTTCCACCTGGCCGGTATGCCCGCGCATCAGGCCGATATGGCAATCGGGCAATGCGTTGAAGCCATCGGCCTCGCCCAGTACCCGCATGCCCGGCCTCAGCGCGCATTCCGGCAGAACCGAGACAGCGAGACCGGAAAGGACGGCCGTAGCGATAACCGTGGCCGAAAAACTGGTGAAGAGCACACGGTATTGCCGACCCTCCTCCTCCAGCGCCGCGCAGGCGGTGCGCCGCCACAGACAACTGGGACGGCCGAACGCCATGGGCAGCACTTCCCGTTCATGCACCGTGTGGTTGGCCGAACTCACCCAGAGCACCGGCTCGCGCCGCACCGGCTCCGAACCGCCCTTGGAATCGTCATGGGTGACGAGTGCGAGATCCAGATTCCCCCGCCTGATATGCTCGACGAGATTGGTGGTCGGCTCGCAGGCAACCGACAGTTCGACCCGCGGGTTGGAACGCGAGAAGCGTGCCATGATCTCGGGCAGGAAGCGGTCGGCATAATCGTCCGGCGTGCCGATGCGGATATGTCCTTCCAGGCTCGCATCGTCGAAGGCGGCAAGGGTTTCGCGGTTGAGCCGGAGCATGCGCCGGGCATAGGCCAGAAGCCGCTCGCCATCTTCGGTCAGCCGATTGGTCCTGCCGTCTTTCTGAAACAGCGCCTTTCCGATCCGGTCTTCGAGCCTGCGCATCTGCATGGAGACGGCGGACTGGGTGCGGTGCACCTCCTCGGCGGCACGGGTGAAGCTGCCCGTGTCGGCAATTGCGATGAATGTGGAAAGCTGATCGAGGTCGAGTGGGGCGGCCATGGCATAACCTATCATAGATAGTGATGCTAAAGATTAGAAACATTCGTTCGACTAATCAATAAGGGTTTGAGACTATCGGCTCGTTCAAGGGACGGGCCCTTCGGTTTCATGGCGATGCCCGCCCATCGATTTCGTTCAAATCACAAAGGATCAGAACGATGACCTGCGTCCAGACCAACACCGTCGCCTCGACCGCTGTCGCACAGCCGGCCGGCATGGTGCGCGCAGTAGCTGTATCATTTGTGCTCAAAGTTACACGCTTCTGGAAGACCCGTGACGCGATGCGTCAGCTTTCCGAGATGTCCGACTGGCAGCTCGCGGATATCGGACTGACGCGCAGCGATTTGGATTCCGTCGCACTGAATGCGCCGCGCATCCTTGCGACGCGCGCGTTGCAGGAGATCGCCTATGAGCGGACGCGCATGGCGGCCATCCATGGCAGCGTGAACCGGAAGCTGTGACGTTGCGAGGATTTTCTCTTCCCATGCAGGCCTGACTCCCGCAAAGCCGGCTTCCCCCCGGCAGCCTGCACATTGCCCGGTCCCCTGGACCGGGCTTTTTTTATCGCCGGTTTAAAGGTTCCTCAGGCCGGGTCGCCGTCGTCATCGTCGATCGCACGACCGGGAATCGCATA
>NZ_CAJXGF010000257.1 GCF_913053745.1 uncultured Nitratireductor sp. | reverse complement strand
GCCTGTCTCAAAGATGGCGACCAAGTCATCACCGGATACCGCGACCACGGCCACATGCTCGCCTGTGGCCTGGACCCCAGGGGCGTCATGGCCGAACTGACAGGACGCAGCGGCGGCCTGTCGAAAGGCAAGGGCGGCTCAATGCACATGTTCTCCAAGGAAAAGAACTTCTATGGGGGCCATGGCATCGTTGGTGCGCAGGTGCCGATTGGCACGGGCCTCGGTTTCGCCAACAAGTATCGTGGCAATGACAATGTCTCGGTCGCCTATTTCGGTGACGGCGCCTCGAACCAGGGGCAGGTCTATGAATCCTTCAATATGGCCTCGCTGTGGGATCTGCCGGTCGTCTACGTGATCGAGAACAACATGTACGCCATGGGCACCAGCGTCGACCGCGCCTCGGCGGAGACGGAGCTGTTCAAGCGCGGAATCTCGTTCGAAATCGAAGGCGAAGAAGTCGACGGCATGGACGTACTGGCCGTGCGGGAAGCTGCTGAGCGTGCGGTGAAATACGCCCGCTCCGGCAAAGGCCCCTATATCCTCGAGATGAAGACCTACCGTTATCGCGGCCATTCCATGTCCGACCCGGCGAAATACCGGACGAAGGAAGAGGTCAACAAGATGCGGCAGGAGCACGATCCGATCGACCATCTGCGGGCGACGTTGCTCGAAGCCGGCGTCGAGGAAGAGGAGCTGAAGGGCATCGACAAGGAGATCAAGGCGATCGTCACCGACGCCGCGGATTTCGCGCAATCGAGCCCGGAGCCGGATCCGTCCGAGCTCTACACGGACATCCTGGTCGAGTCTTAAGACAGCGCGCGGCTTCCGCGCACGGGGATGCGCGGCCCGCGGGAGGAAAACGGAATGAGCGTACAAGTCCTGATGCCGGCCCTGTCGCCGACCATGACGGAAGGCAAGCTGGCCACCTGGATGGTCAAGGAAGGGGATACGGTTTCCGCCGGCGACGTGATCGCCGAAATCGAAACCGACAAGGCGACCATGGAAGTCGAGGCCGTTGACGAAGGCGTCATCGGCAAGATCCTGGTGGACGAGGGCGCCGAAGGTGTGAAGGTGAACACGCCGATCGCGGTCCTGCTGCAGGAAGGCGAGAGCGCCGACGACATCGGCAAGGATGCGCCGATGCCGGCAGCCAGCGAACGTGATCCGTACGGCGCCCGCACCGCGGACGGAGCCGCGGGAGAGGGCGAAGCGTCCGGCGGCAACCCGGTCGAGGACATGGATGCCCGTCGCGTGCCGGCCGAAGGCAAGGTGCACCCGGAACCGAAAGCGCCGGATGTCGCGTCCGATCCGGATATCCCGGACGGCACCGAGATGGTTCCGACCACCGTGCGCGAGGCGTTGCGTGACGCGATGGCGGAAGAGATGCGCAAGGACGACCCCGTCTTCGTCATGGGCGAGGAAGTGGCCGAGTATCAGGGCGCCTACAAGGTGACCCAGGGCCTCCTGCAGGAGTTCGGCGACAAGCGCGTCGTCGACACGCCGATCACGGAGCACGGCTTTGCCGGCGTGGGCGTCGGGGCGGCCTTTGCCGGGCTGAAACCGATCGTCGAGTTCATGACGTTCAACTTCGCCATGCAGGCCATCGACCAGATCGTCAATTCGGCCGCCAAGACACTCTACATGGCCGGCGGCCAGATGGGCGCGCCCATCGTGTTCCGAGGCCCCAACGGGGCGGCCGCGCGTGTCGCTGCACAGCACTCGCAGTGCTATGCCGCCTGGTACGGGCACATTCCCGGCCTCAAGGTCGTGATGCCTTACACGGCGGCCGACGCGAAAGGCCTTCTCAAGGCCGCGATTCGCGATCCGAACCCGGTCATGTTCCTGGAGAACGAGATTCTCTACGGTCAGAGCTTCGATGTTCCGAAGATGGATGATTTCGTGCTGCCCATCGGCAAGGCGCGCATTCACAAGGAAGGCAAGGATGCGACCATCGTATCCTTCGGCATCGGCATGACCTATGCGGTCAAGGCGGCCGAGGAACTGGCGGGCGAGGGCATCGATGTGGAAATCGTCGACCTGCGCACGATCCGCCCGATGGACCTCGATACGGTGATCGAATCCGTCAAGAAGACCAACCGTCTTGTGACGGTCGAGGAAGGCTTTCCGCAGTCTTCGGTCGGCGCGCACATTGCCAGCCAGGTGATGCAGCGGGCGTTCGATCATCTCGACGCGCCGGTGGTCACGGTGGCGGGCAAGGATGTGCCGATGCCTTACGCAGCGAATCTTGAAAAGCTGGCGCTGCCGAATGTCGCCGAAGTGGTCGAGGCGGTGAAAGCCGTTTCCTATCATCGCTAAAGGGGGAGGATACCATGCCGATTAAAGTCACCATGCCCGCCCTTTCGCCGACGATGGAAGAGGGCAATCTCGCCAAATGGATGGTCAAGGAGGGGGATTCCGTCGCGCCGGGCGATGTGATCGCCGAGATCGAAACCGACAAGGCGACCATGGAAGTGGAAGCTGTCGACGAAGGCACCGTCGCCAAGATCGTGGTGCCGGAAGGCACCGAAGGCGTGAAGGTGAATGCGTTGATCGCGGTGCTCGCCGAGGAAGGCGAGGACGCGGCAGAGGCGGCAAAAACCGCCGAGGGCCCCGCCAGCGGCAAACCCGAAGCGAAGGCATCCGAGGCCGAAAAACCCGCCGAGGCGGAGGCTTCGACGACCAAGTCGGAAACGCCTGAAAAGCCCAAATCGGAAGAGGCGAAAGCCACATCCTCCAGCAAGGGCGAGCGCGTGTTCGCCTCTCCGCTCGCGCGGCGTCTGGCGAAGGAATCTGGGCTCGATCTTTCCGCCATTTCCGGTTCGGGCCCGAAGG
>NZ_CAJXGF010000256.1 GCF_913053745.1 uncultured Nitratireductor sp. | reverse complement strand
GACACCGGGTGACGACCGCCGGAGGTGCGGCCTTCACCACCACCATGGGGGTGATCGACCGGGTTCATGACGACGCCACGGTTGTGTGGGCGCTTGCCCATCCACCGCTTGCGACCGGCCTTGCCCAGGCTCACATTCCCGTGATCCGGGTTGGATACGGCACCCACGGTGGCAAAGCAACGGCCCGAAACGAGACGCTGTTCACCCGAGTTGAGGCGCAGGATCGCCATGCCCTGATCGCGACCGACGAGCTGAACGTAAGCGCCGGCGGACCGTGCGATCTGGCCACCCTTCTCGGGCTTCATCTCGACATTGTGCACGATCGTTCCGATCGGCATTGCCGCCAAAGGCATCGCATTGCCCGGCTTTACGTCGACCGCCTTCTCGCTTGCGACTACCTTGTCACCGACAGCCAGACGCTGCGGTGCCAGGATGTAGGACAGTTCGCCGTCTTCATAGCGAACCAGCGCGATGAACGCGGTGCGGTTCGGGTCGTATTCAATACGCTCCACCGTCGCCGAAACGTCGAGCTTGCGACGCTTGAAGTCGATCAGACGATAGGTGCGCTTGTGACCACCGCCCTGAAAGCGGGCGGTGATACGGCCTGTGTTGTTGCGGCCGCCCTTACCCGTCAAACCTTCCGTCAGCCCCTTCACGGGCTTTCCCTTGTAAAGGCCGGAACGGTCAACGATGACCAGCTGGCGCTGGCCTGGGGTTACCGGTTTATATTTCTTCAGTGCCATTGTCTCTTCCTCGCCGCCCGATTAGAGGCCAGTCGCGATATCGATGGAATGACCTTCGGCCAGCGTGACGATCGCTTTCTTCACGTCGCTCTGGCGGCCAATCGTTCCGCGAAAACGCTTCACCTTGCCCTTGCGAACAAGCGTGTTGACGCCGGTCACCTTGACGCCGAACAGCGCCTCGACAGCAGCCTTGATCTCAGGCTTCGTCGCAGTGCGGTCCACATTGAAGACCACCTGGTTGTTTTCCGACGCCATCGTCGATTTCTCGGTGATCGCCGGGCTGACGATCACGTCATAGTGGCGAAGCTCCGTCATTTGAAACGCTCCTCAAGGGCCTCGACTGCGGCCTTGGAAAGGACCAGCGTGCCGCGGCGCAGAATGTCGTAAACATTGATGCCCTGCACCGGCAGAACGTCGATGTTGGCAATGTTTTGAGCTGCGCGCTTGAAGCCGGCATCGACCTCCGCGCCACCAATCAACAAAGCGTTGCTCAGACCAAGCTTGGCAAAGCTCTCGACAAGCGACTTCGTCTTGCCGTCGGTGAGCGCCAATTCGTCAATGACGATCAGGCTCGAGCCCTTCGCCTTTGCCGAAAGCGCGTGCTTCAGACCGAGTGCACGAACCTTCTTCGGAAGCTCGTGGCTGTGATCGCGAACGACCGGTCCATGAGCACGACCGCCGCCGCGGAACTGCGGGACGCGAGCCGAGGAGTGGCGGGCACGACCCGTACCCTTCTGGCGGTACATCTTGGCGCCGGTACGCGCGATCTCCGAGCGTCCCTTGGTCTTGTGGGTGCCCTGCTGCTTCTTGGCAAGCTGCCAGCGCACGACGCGGTGCAGGATATCTTCGCGGGGGTCCAGTCCGAAGATCTCATCGGAGATCTTCAGCTTCCCGGCATCCTTGCCTGCGAGGGTGGTAACTTTAATGTCCATTATTCGGCCCCCTCGGTGGCGGCGGCTTCTTCAGCCTTTGCAGCGCCATTGCCATTGGCACGGATGGCGGCCGGCATCGGCACGTTTTCTGGCAGCGGAGCCTTGACGGCATCGCGAACCGTGATCCAGGTTCCCTTGGAGCCGGGAACCGCGCCGCGAACCAGAATAAGGCCACGCTCGGTGTCCGTGGACACCACTTCAAGGTTTTGCGTGGTCACGCGATGAGCGCCCATATGGCCGGCCATCTTCTTGCCCTTGAACACCTTACCGGGATCCTGACGCTGACCGGTCGAACCATGCGAGCGGTGCGAGACCGAGTTACCATGGGTCGCACGACCGCCACCGAAATTGTGGCGCTTCATGACACCCTGGAAGCCCTTACCGATCGAAGTGCCCGTCACATCGACCTTCTGGCCGGGGACGAAATGCTCGACCGTGATCTCGGCGCCGACATCCAGAAGATTGTCGGGCGACACACGAAACTCGGCCACTTTGGCCTTCGGCTCAACGGAAGCGGTCGCGAAATGACCACGCAACGCCTTAGACGTGTTCTTCACCTTGGCCAGACCAACGCCAAGCTGAACCGCCGTGTAGCCGTTCTTCTCCTCGGTACGCTGCGCAACGACCTGACAGTTCTCCATGCGCAGAACCGTCACGGGCACATGTTCGCCCGCTTCGTTGTAGACGCGTGTCATACCGATCTTTTGTGCGATAACACCTGAACGCATCGGTTCGATTTCCTTTCGGGGTTCCCAGCCCCCTGCCCGCTATCGCGAGTAAGGGCTCGGGTTCCTGACTTTTTGTCTTGCGCCCTAGAGCTTGATCTCGACATCCACACCGGCAGCGAGATCGAGCTTCATCAGCGCATCGACCGTCTGCGGCGTCGGATCGACAATGTCGAGCAGCCGCTTGTGGGTGCGCATCTCGAACTGCTCGCGGCTCTTCTTGTCGATGTGAGGAGACCGGTTCACAGTAAACTTCTCGATGCGCGTGGGCAGCGGCACCGGGCCGCGCACATTGGCGCCCGTGCGCTTTGCCGTAGACACGATTTCCCGCGTCGAGGCATCAAGAACGCGATGATCAAACGCCTTGAGGCGGATACGGATATTCTGTCCGTTCATGTGTCACTTCCTTGTTCCGCTGCGACGCGGAAGACCGCGCCGCGCCGGAAGGTTCCCGTTCTTACTCAGTGATGGATGCGACGATGCCGGCACCGACGGTGCGGCCGCCTTCGCGGATGGCGAAGCGCAGCTTCTCTTCCAT
>NZ_CAJXGF010000255.1 GCF_913053745.1 uncultured Nitratireductor sp. | reverse complement strand
CCCCATTGCGGTCGAAGGCTGCGAGGAAGCGGTCGTCGCGGAACTCGGTATGAACCGCATCCGTCTGACCAAGCCACTCGAAATTCGCCAGATCCGCACTGCCCACCAGCCTTGGATTGTCGATCTCGAAACCGGCCGGCAAAAGATCGGAGACCAGCACGCGCGAGGGCCAGGCGTTTTCTTCCGCCATGTCCAGAACCACCACATAGCGCTCGTTCTGACGTGCCTGGGAAACATTGGCCTGCTCGCCATCCAGCGTGTAGTAGCGTCGCTCGATGGTGAAGCCTTCACCGCCTGCCGGCAATGGCTGCTGCGGGGCGGCCACGGTGGTGATCACCGCATCGACGGGCGCGTCGCCCCGATTGGCCACCGTCAGCGGTGCAACCGCGATCTCCGCACCGGAAAGCCGCCGCGAGAAGGCGCCCTGATGGGCGTTGCCGTCGACGGAAAGGCTGAGATCGGCGCTGGTTTGACCCAGCGCACGAGCGGCGAGAAGCATCCACGCCTCGTCCTGCGTGCTCATGGTGCGCGTGTCGCCGCGCACATCGGCGACCAGATCGATCATCTGCGGCACCAGCGCCGGTTCGGGCCGGCTTTCTGCCGCCAGCGCCAGCATCGCCGCTCCGTCACGCAGACGCGATCCGTAATCGGAGCGCGCCGTGTAACGTCCGCTCATGCCCTGAGCCAGACGGAAGGCGGAGGCAAAGCCCCTCTCCGCACGTTCCGCATCGCCATAAAGCACCAGGCCCGCGGAAAGCTGGGCGCGCGCCAGCGGCGTGGAGAACTCGTCAAGCCGCGTGTCGAGATAGTAGCGCAGATCGCCGGCCGAAGCCTTGCGATTGCGCGCAAGCACATAGAGCGCATAGGCGATCTGACTGCCGCGCGAGGCGACATCCGTATCATAAGCCAGCGTGTTCTGCAGGTTCTGCAGCGCTTGGTCCATCGCCGTTTCCGGCACGGCAAAGCCCTGCTCGCCGGCGCGTGTGAGGAAATCGGTTACATAGGCGTCCAACCACAGATCCCCGGATCCAGGCCCCCAAAGACCGAAACCGCCGGACGAAGACTGCGCGGCGAGCACGCTTGCGATCGCATCCTCGATCCGCCCTTTCAGGGCCGGGTCGTCTTCCAGCCCCGCCGCCCGCGAAAGTTCGCTGACATAAAGCAGCGGCAAAGCGCGGCTCGTGGTCTGTTCCGTGCAGCCATAGGGGTAGCGGTCGAGCGACATGAGAAGTGCTGGAATGTCGAACCCGTCAGCCCGCGAGATGTTGAGGCTGACAGAGGCGTTCTCGGCAAAACTGTCTTCCAGAAGTTCGCCATCGAGCGTGACGCTGCCGCCATTGGCCGCAAGCGAAACAACATTGCGGGTCGCAACCGGCATCACGCCGGGGCGCACGGGCAGGACCACACGTTTTTCCACGCTCAGCCCGCTCTCATGCGCGAGCGCCACCGTCAGCGCACCCTCGCCCGTCTGATTGGTCGCCGAAACGGGCACAGAGAGCGTGGTCTTGCCGCCAGCCTCGAGCGTCACCGTATCGGAGAGCGACCGCAGATCGGCATCCACCGGTCCCTCGGCCATCACCGAGAGGCGATAGTCGCCGGCCGGGCCATCCGTGTTGGCGATTTCGAGCAGAAAGCGCGCCTCGTCGCCCGGTGCAAGGAAGCGCGGGAGGCTCGTGGTGAACACGACGGGATCGCGGATGACCACGTCCTTCTGCGCGCTGCCCACACCATTCCTTGACCACGCGACCGCCATCACACGAGCCGTGCCGTTGAACTGCGGGATGTCGAACGAGGCCTCCGCTTTCCCTTCGTCGTCGACCTGCACGATGCCGGAGAAGAAGGCGACCAGCTTCTGCGTCGGCGCGCTGCCGGTCGCGGTCATGCCGCCGCCATCGCCGCCGGTGCGCAGCCGTCCGGTCGCGCCAAGCGAACCGTCGATCAGACGCCCATAAATGTCACGCATCTCAACACCCAGCATGCGCTGGCCGAAATACCAGGCGTCCGGCTGTGGCGGCTCATAGCGTGTGAGATTGAGGATGCCCACATCGACCGCCGCAACGGTCACATAGGCCTCTTCGCCCGGTTCCAGCCCACCAACGCTGACGGGGATGGAAAGGGCCGCATCGGGGCGCGCCTGTTCCGCCACGCCGAGTTCAACAGAAAGATCGCGCGCACCGGGATCGACCTTGAGCCAGCGCACGCCGATGGCGCGCATGGGCAGGCGATTCTCTGCATCGTCGCCGGGGCGGAAGAGCGTCGCGGTCACATAGGCCCCGGCCCCGAGCGCATCGGTCACCGGAATGTCCACGGTGGCGCCATCTTCCGGCACCTTTGCGGTGAAGGTTTCAATGAGGCTCTCAGAGCCCACCGTCACCAGAACCTCGCCGGCAAAGCGCGGCGAGATCTTGAGCTTCGCCGTCTCACCCACCGCATAGGCGTCGCGGTCGAGCGCCACTTCCAGCCCGTCCGGCGTCTCGGTCGAACCGGCCTCCACATACCAGCCGGAATCGAACGCCGCGCTGGTGATCGGCCCGCCCGCATCCGGGCTTTCCACCTCGAGGCGATAGCGCCCCCAGTCCACGGAAACGCCGATCTGCGGCTCGCTGTCGGCCTTCGCGTCCACCGTTCCCTCGCGCACGAGGCTTGTGGTCGTGATCGGCTCGTAGTTCCACGAACCGCCGTCGCGATACCACTGATAGTGACGCTCCACCTTCAGGAGCTTCCATTCGAGGCCGTCCATGGCGATGCGCTCGCCCTTCGGATCGACCGCGATCACGCGGAAGTTCGCCGTCGCTCCTTCGGCAACGCGCCCGCCGGTGAATTCCGGCTTCAGGCCGATCCGCTCCGCAAGCTCGCACCAGAGGGTGGCGAACTGCCCGGTCTCGTACATGAGGACCCGGTCGCCCGGCGACAGCACGTTCACCAGGGCCGCTTCCCAGGCGCCGGTTCCGGACGACGGGAAGATGAACACCTCTTCC
>NZ_CAJXGF010000254.1 GCF_913053745.1 uncultured Nitratireductor sp. | reverse complement strand
GTCGAAATCCATCGAGCCTTCGAAGCGGGGATCGGGCTTATGCCACCATTCATGTTGGGCGCTCGAAACCTGACGGCCGGTGGCATCGAAAATCACCGCGCGGCCGCTGCCAGTGCCGGCGTCGATCGCCAGAAGATAAGGTGTTGCGCTCATCGTCTTTTCCTAAGCCTTGATGTTCATGAGGCCCGCCGCGGTCGTCTCGTCGGTGATGAGTATGCCGGCGAAACGGCCCCGCAGTGCGGCATCGATCGCCTGCACCTTCTGCATGCCGCCGGCGGCCGCGATAACTTTCTCGGCGCGAGAAAGACTGGCGAGCTTGACGCCGATGACGCGATCGTGAAGCGGCAAGTCGAGAACGTTGCCCCGATCGTCGAAGAACTGGCAAAGAATATCGCCGACCGCGCCCTTGCGGCGTAGCGGCTCCACCTCGTCCGGCGAGACATAACCGGAGTGTACGACCGTGGAGGAGGGCGAAATCTCACCGATGCCGACAAGCTGGTAAGACGCGTTCAAAGCCATATCAAGCAGGTTGGCGATCGCCGGCTCATGCGACAGATTGGCCGAGACCGCCGGATCGCGCACCACCAGGGGCGCGGGGACCAGATGCACGCTGCTGCCCCAGCTGGCCGTGCGCATACCGTCAACATAAGTGCCGACGCCGCCGGTCAGGCTGACCAAACCGATGTCGCGTTCATTGGCAATGTGACCGAGCCGCTGGATGGTATTGGAAACGGTTTCGCCCCAGCCGACGGCGAGCAGATCGCCGGGCTCCAGCCGTTGCATGAGAAACTGGGCGGCGGCTTGGCCGAGCCGGTCGCTCGCTGACCGGCCGGGGAGCTGCGGTACGACATAGGCCTCTTTGAGGTCATAGCGATCCTTGACTTCGCGTTCGAGCGCCAGGCAGCCCTGATAGCGGGAATTGATGCGCACTTGGATAATGCCGGATCGGCGTCCGCTTTCGAGGAGCCGCGAGACCTTGATGCGCGACATGTTCAGCTTTTCGCCGATCTCGTTCTGGGTGAGGCCATCATTGTAGTAATACCAGGCAATCCGAGTCAGGATTTCCTCATCCGCATCCGCATAACTCCATTCGCCATTTTCCGAGCGCATTGCCGTTGTTTCCCTTGGTCGCGAACTGATCATTTGGATATCGTAAAAACTTTTGATCCGTCAATAGGGATTTGCGGAAAGTGAGCGTGATCCTTCATTGATCGAATATGGGATCCAACAAACCTTATTTGATAGAGACAGGCGCTTCGGTAAGCAGGTGAAGAACTATTGACGAGGGAGAGTGTGTGTGATCATCTGTAGAGTGTTAAAACATATGAACAGGTGAGGAATGTCCGCGATGCCAGCGGCCGGGAGGGCTGCGCAGCTGACCGATATCTGGAAGTCTTACGGCGCGGTGCCTGTGCTCAAGGGGGTGTCCCTGACACTCCGCGTTGGCGAGGTTCATGCTCTTCTGGGAGGGAATGGTGCCGGAAAGTCGAGCCTGATGAAGGTCATGTCTGGCGTCATTCCCGCCAATTCCGGATCGGTCGAAATCAACGGCCAGGCACTAACCTCCGCTTCGCCCGCAGTCGCGCAGAAGCTCGGTCTGTATTTCGTGCCGCAGGAGGCGCACATTTTTCCAAACCGGACAGTGCTGGAAAACATCTGTCTCGGGTTGGCCGCTTCCGCACGCACTTTGCGGGCCCGGGTGGAGCATTTGATCGATGAGCTTGCGGTTTCGCTCGATCTCGATGCGGAGGCGGCGGGGTTGGAGATTGCCGAGCGGCAGATCGTCGAAATCCTGCGCGGCCTTGTACGCGATGCCCGCGTCCTCATCCTCGATGAACCGACCTCGGCCCTGACGCCGTTCGAGACACGAGCGCTCTTCGAGCGAGTGCGCAGGTTGCAGGCGCAAGGCGTCGGGATATTCTTTATCTCTCACAAACTCAGGGAGATTCGTGAAATCTGCGGCACGATCAGCGTGCTTCGGGACGGTGCGATTGTTCTGTCGGGATCGCTCGAGGACTTTACCGACGCCGAGATCGTCGATGCAATGAGCCGGGTGCAGGTGGTAGAGCAAGGTGCCGCGCTCAATCGTCAGAAGGCAATCTCACATGTCGGCAAAGCCCGGTTGTCGATCCGTGACCTGAGCGGTGAGGGGTTTGCCGGGGTCGATCTCGATGTCCATGCGGGAGAAATCCTCGGACTGGCCGGTGTCGTTGGCGCAGGGCGGACGGAGTTTGCGGAGACGTTGTTCGGCCTGCGTCCGCAATCGAGTGGCCGCGTCGTTCTGGAGGGAGCGGAGTTTTCCAACCGTTCTCCGCGCCGCTCCGTTGATCTTGGGCTGGTTTATCTGCCAGAAGACCGGCAGTTGCACGGGCTCTTTCTGGAAGCGCCGCTTTATTGGAATGCCTCCTCCTATCGAATCCACAGACTGCCCTTCTTTCTGCGTCCCCGTCTGGAGCGCAAGGCGTTTGACGCTTTCCGCTCCAAGATGGGAATCGTTTGCACTGGACCAGGGCAGCAGGCACGCGGGCTTTCTGGAGGCAATCAGCAGAAGTTGCTTCTGGCGAAATGTCTCTCGGTGGCCCCCAAAGTGCTCGTCCTTGACGAACCGACACGTGGCGTGGACGTCGCTGCGCGCAACGATATTTACGCGCTGATCCGCGAGCTTGCCGCCGAAGGCGTCGCCGTCATCCTGATCTCCTCGGACTTCGACGAAATCGAGACCCTTGCGGACCGGGTTCAGGTCATGGCGTTCGGCCGGGTCGCCGGGTCGCTCGACAGAGATATCGCCGTCGACGCCATCGCACGGCTGGCTTTCGGAGCGGGGGAGGCGGCGCATGGTTGACCTTTTCGCACGCAATCGCGTCCTGACACTGTTGATCGTTCTGGCCGCGACCTCGCTTGCGGCAGGGCTGTTGGCGCCTGGGTATCTTTCCGGCGCGACGGCGTCGGTGATCTTGTCCAACAGCCTCGTTCTGATGCTGGTCTC
>NZ_CAJXGF010000253.1 GCF_913053745.1 uncultured Nitratireductor sp. | reverse complement strand
AGCAGAAGACGGCATACGAGATATGGCAGTGACTGGAGTTCAGACGTGTGCTCTTCCGATCTCATTTCGACATGGTCGGCGGTCGATTGACAGCGGCGGCGTTTCGATGGTGTCGAAGGGAAAGTCGATGTCGGCGTATCCGCTGTCGACAAGTCGGCGCTCGGCGGGCCAGTACGGACCCACTTCGTGCCAGTAATAATGTTTGAACCGATCCTGCAAGGCGGGGTCCGCCAGTCTCGGGACGCCGTAGCTGATCAGCGCGACCACCGATCCGCGGCGTCCCACGCGACGTACCTCGGCGTAGAATTTTGGCAAGTCGAACCAGTGCGCGGCCTGGGCTGCCGCGAAGAGGCTTGCACTGCCGTCGGCAAGCGGCAGGCTCTCCGCAGGAGCGCACAGATACTCGGTTCGTTCGTCGCGCACCGCATGGGCGAGCTGTTCGGCACTCGGATCGACCCCAATCACCTTCCGAAAATGGTCGGCGAGCTTCCGGGTCAATTGCCCGGACCCGCACCCGACATCGACCGCAACGTCCGTATCGGGCTCAATGCCGGCCAGAAATGTCGATATGGCCGCCGGATAATCGGGGCGGAATGTTGCGTAGGCACGCCCGCCCCGATCGAACCAGTTGGTAGCGGGCGCCCTATCGGTCATCTTCCGCCTCCCGCAAGCGCTCGGCGAAGCCCTTGCGTTCAAGGGCTTTGGCCGTATCCTGCAGTGCCTGGAGGAGAGGGAAGCCGACCTCATGCTCCAGCGTGCCGATCGCGCGGAAGATCACTTCCCAGTGCGGTTCGAGCTTGGCGAGCACGTATTTGCCCTTTTCGGTCAGGTGGATGCCGTTCTTTCGGCCGTCGTCGAGCGGGTGGTGCCCGATCAGGCCATCCGTCGACATTAGGCTGACCGACTGACTGATCGCACCTTGGGTGAGGTGGCTGAGCGCCACGATCTCCGTGACAGTTTCGGCGCCCGCTGCGAGCGCGCGCATCACCGGCGTGTAGCGCGCCCGATATTCGAGATCGAGCGCCCGATATCGTTCCTCGCCGCCCTGTTCCACCAGTTCGCCAACGTAACGCAGGAGTTCGCCCAGGCCGGGGGTTGTTTTTTTGGTCATGGCCATGCCATTACATTAGCACTAATGTTATTGCAACCAGAGAAGGATTTTCCGTATGGCCTACGATATCGAGACCGACAGCATTCTGTTTGCAAAGGGCGAGGCGTTCGACGTCTCGGCCATCGGGGCACAGCACAGGCCCTGGTGGAACAGGACGCTCTGCGAGGTCAACGAGAGCTGGGTGCGCCTTGGAGTAATGGAGGGTGACTTCCATTGGCACAAGCATGACGATACCGACGAGTTTTTCCTCGTCATGGAGGGCCACCTCGATATCGAACTGGAAGATCGCACAGTCAGCCTCAAGCCCGGGCAGGCATTCACAGTGCCACGCGGCGTTATGCACTTCCCGCACGCCAGGCAGCGGTCGGTCGTGCTGATGATGGAGAATGCAGGGGTATCCCCCACGGGAAGCTGACGGAAAGCAGAGCCTGCAAGCGATGCGAACGACCACGTGCGCACCACTTGATCGGGCTCCAGCAAAGGTCGGCGTTCGAGGAAGCGATGGAGCTCTGATCGACCGGGATGCGGCGCACAGTCGTTCATGAGGCGTGGCATGAACGGCTGGAGCGGGCTCGAAGGGTAATTTTGCGATCGCCGGACGAACTTCTGATCAAGGTCGACCCCGGCCACGCCTGAGAGGCGCAAAAGCCGTCGGTCCCCCTCCTCATCGCATTGAGGCGATTGAGCGGCTGCCGGAGATAGGTCAGCAAGGTTCTTTCAAGGGCACGATAGCGCCCAAAAAGGCAAATGCCGTGGCAATCGACAACGAAGATTGAGTGGCGATCCCGACAGGATTCGAACCTGTGACCCTCAGATTAGGAATCTGATGCTCTATCCTGCTGAGCTACGGGACCGATGAACCTCCTCATAACGTGATGAAGCCGCTTCGCCAAGATGAAATGGGCAGGGCGCGGCGGTGCGTGGTGCGGCTGCCCCGGTTGTCAGGCGGCCAGGGCTGTTTCGGCCAGCCGCACCCAATAGCTCACACCATGCGGGATGGCGTCGTCGTTGAAGTCGTAGGCGGTGTTGTGCAGCGCGGCACTGTCTCCATTGCCAATGAAGATGAAGGCGCCCGGGCGGGCCTCCAGCATGTAGGAGAAATCTTCGCCGCCCATGGTGGGCGTGATATCGGTGTCGACATTGGCCGCGCCCGCCACCTCGCTCGCCACGGCGCCGGCAAACGCCGTTTCTCCGGCATGGTTGAACGTCACCGGATAGTTGGCGTCGTACTCGACCTCGACCTCCGCGCCATGCGCCGCCGCCACGCCCGCGCAGATGGCGCGCATGCGGCTCTCGGCATCGGCGTTCACCGCCGTCTTCAGGGTGCGGACGGTGCCGGCCAGTTCCACCGAATCGGGAATGACGTTGAAGGCGTCGCCGGCATGGAACTTGGTGACCGAAACCACCACCGAATCGAGCGGATGCACATTGCGCGAGGCGATGCTTTGCAGCGCGGTGACGATCTGGCTTGCGGCGAGGATGGGGTCGACGACCGTGTGCGGCATCGCGGCATGGCCGCCTCGGCCCTTCACGGTGATCACGAATTCGGACGTTGCCGCCATGATCGGGCCGGGGCGCAGGGCGAACTGGCCGATCGGGAGGCCCGGCAGGTTGTGCATGCCGAAAACGCGTTCGATGGCGAAGCGCTCCATCATCCCGTCCTTCACCATCTCGTTGCCGCCACCGCCGCCTTCCTCGGCAGGCTGGAAGATCACGGCCACGCGGCCCTTGAAGTTGCGTGTTTCGCAAAGATATTTCGCCGCGCCGAGCAGCATGGCCGTATGCCCGTCATGGCCGCAGGCATGCATCTTGCCGGCCACGATCGAGGCCCAGGGCTTGCCCGTCATCTCCGTCATCGGCAGGGCATCCATGTCCGCGCGCAGC
>NZ_CAJXGF010000252.1 GCF_913053745.1 uncultured Nitratireductor sp. | reverse complement strand
GAAGCCGTAATGCTCGATCCAGCGCACATCGGCGTCGAAATAGTCGCGCAGGTCCGGCATGCCGTATTTCAGCGTGGCGATGCGGTCGATGCCCATGCCCCAGGCGAAGCCCTGATACACATCGGGATCGAGATTGCAGGCGCGCAGCACATTGGGGTGCACCATGCCGCAGCCGAGGATCTCCATCCAGTCATTGCCCTCGCCGAAGCGCACTTCGCCGGGCTGCGAGCGGTCGCACTGAATGTCCACTTCAAGGCTCGGCTCGGTGAAGGGGAAGAAGGAGGGGCGGAAGCGCATGTTGAGCTGCGGCACCTCGAAGAACGCCTTGCAGAATTCCTGCAGGACCCACTTCATGTTGGCGACATTGGCCGTCCTGTCGATCACCAGCCCTTCGAGCTGGTGGAACATGGGCGAGTGGGTCGCGTCCGAATCCTGCCGGTAGGTCTTGCCCGGAATGACGATGCGGATCGGCGGCTCCTGCGCCTCCATCGTGTGGATCTGCACCGGCGAGGTGTGCGTGCGCAGAAGCTTGCGCTCGCCCGTCTCATCCGGTGGAAAGAAGAAGGTGTCGTGCATCTCGCGGGCCGGGTGGCCTTCGGGGAAGTTCAGCGCAGTGAAATTGTAATAGTCGGTCTCGATGTCCGGCCCTTCGGCAATCGAAAAGCCCATATCGGCGAAGATCGCCGTGATCTCGTCGATCACCTGGCTGATCGGGTGTATGCGGCCGCGCTCGGCGGGTGGGCGGCGCACGGGCAGTGTCACATCGACGGTCTCGCGTTCGAGGCGTGCGTCGATGGCGGCGTCGCGCAGTTCGCTGCGCCGGGCGGTCAGCGCCTCGGAGACACGCGCCTTCAGGCCGTTGATCGCGGGCCCCATCACCTGCCGCTCTTCCGGCGACATGGAGCCGAGCGTCTTCAGCATTTGCGAGACAGAGCCCTTCTTGCCAAGCGCTTCCACACGCACGGCCTCGATTTCGGCTTCATTGCTGGCCGCCGCGATCTGTTCTGTAATGGATTTCTCCAACGCGTCGAGTTCGCTCATCCCTCTTGGCCCTTTCTGGCCTTAAAACTTGCAAAGAAAAACCCGCGCCAGCCGTGCCAGCGCGGGTTTCCCGAATTAAACCTGTATGCTTCGGGAAGCGCTAGCAGCGCATGGCCCCGAAAATCGCAGATTTTCAGAAAGGACCATGCGCCTTAACGCACCAGAGCGTCCTTTACGCGCCCCGAAGGGCGCGTGGCGCTCTAGGCTACAGCGCTTTCAAAAGCATTCGGGGTGGTATCCTTGAGGTACACGAGCGCTTCCTTGGACTTCTTCACCAGGGCGGCGAAGGCCTGCGGCTCGTGCACGGCCATGTCGGCCAGCACCTTGCGGTCGACCTCGATGCCGGCCTTGTTGAGGCCGTCGATGAAGCGGCCATAGGTCAGGCCGTGCTCGCGCACGCCGGCGTTGATGCGCTGGATCCACAGAGCGCGGAAATTGCGCTTGCGGGCCTTGCGATCGCGGTAGGCGTACTGCATCGACTTTTCGACCGCCTGCTTGGCGGTGCGGATGGTGTTCTTGCGGCGGCCATAGAAACCCTTTGCGGCTTTCATGACCTTCTTGTGCTTGGCGTGGGCGGTAACGCCCCTCTTTACGCGTGCCATGACATGATCTCCTTAAATGTGTTCCGGGTCTCTGCGATCACAGGCCGTAGGGCATGAACTTCTTCACGATCTTCGTATCGGGATCGGAAAGAACCATCGTGCCGCGGGCGTCGCGGATGAACTTGTTGGAACGCTTGATCATGCCGTGGCGCTTGCCAGCGGCTGCGACTTTCACCTTGCCGGTGGCGGTTACCTTGAACCGCTTCTTGACAGAAGACTTCGTCTTCATCTTGGGCATTTTGCTTCTCCGTTCTATCGCTCGCGCTGGATGTTCGGGCAAACGGCTCGATCAAGAGCGCCGGATATTCGGCGGCGGCTTTCGCCGCTTCTCGTCCACTCGGGTTCCCGCGTGCGCTTTTCAGCATTAAGGACCGCCACGGCATGCCCTGCCGGCCGGTCCAGGAACGCGGCCTTATAAGCGCTGTTTCGCGTTTGCGCAACTGCCGCGTGACTCGTTTGTTCGGGGTGCGGCTAAAAGAGCCGTACGAGGATCGGCAATGCGCCGCCGTCCTGCAAGGTTTCGATCAACTGGTAGGCCGGCGCCATCATATAAAATGCCAGTCCGTCGAGAAGCGTGCGATAAAGCCGCTTCGGCCTGATTTCGATTGCGTCCGGATCCTGGAAAAGCCGCCAGTCGGGCAAGAACGCGGGAACGCGGCTTCTGTAACGCTCATAGGCGGCGCCGAATTTCTCGCGCAAGAAGCGTTCCTCGCGCTTTGCCGTGAAATGCAGGAACAGCGCCGCGACAAACCCGCAGATCAGCGCGACCAGTATGCTGCCGGTCTGCGCGCCCACACCAAGCGCAGCAAGGGTAGAGAAGAGATAAAGGGGATTCCGGCACACGGAGTACGGCCCGGATTGCACGAGCTCTCCGGCCTTGCGTCCGCCAATATAGAGCGTGCACCACAGACGCCCCATGATCCCCACGCCGACGAAAGCCACACCGGTCAGCACGATGAAGACTTCCATATCGAATGTGTGCGGCTGGTAATCTTCCCATGTCGGACGGAACAGGAAGAGGAAGACGGTCAAAAGGAGTCCAGCACTCCAGAAGAGTTTGATGCGGTGACGTTGGAACGTGTGCAGCGCATCCTCGCCTACGTTCATGATTCTCTCCACAACCGAGCGTAAAAGCGGCAGGCTGGTGGGAGATATGGACTTTAATAAGTCCCCAACGCAAAACGGACCACCGATGCGGCAGTCCGTTTTCTGATTTCAGGCGAGAGGAGTCGGTCAGGTGGCGCGCGGCGCCAGAACCATCATCATCTGACGGCCCTCGAGCTTGGGCTCGGCTTCCACCTTGGCGATCGGCTCAACTTCTTCCTTGACCCGGTTGAGAAGCTGCATGCCGAGTTCCATATGCGCCATTTCGCGGCCGCGGAAGCGAAGTGTCAGCTTGACCTTGTCGCCG
>NZ_CAJXGF010000251.1 GCF_913053745.1 uncultured Nitratireductor sp. | reverse complement strand
CGCGACGCTTCGGCCGCCCGTCTTCCCGAACCTGTACAGACCCGGCGGCGAAGCCGCGCGGGAGCGGAGGCGTTTGTCTTGAGATGTCCGGCCCTGTCCTCGTCCTGGCATCGAGACCTCCACCCCCTTTCTTCTCGCCTCGAGAAGACCGTGGCGGGAGAAAACGACGTTACCGGGCACCCGCCCCCCTTCACTTGCTCCCGCCTCCGCCCTATGCAAATAGCATCAGGCAAAACAATTCCGGGAGGAACCCATGACCGCCATCACCCGCCGTGCGCTCGGCGCGCTCACCCTGACCGCCGCATTCACCGGCATTGCCCTGCCGTCCTCTGCCGCCGACAAGATCAATGTCGGCATTCTCTCGCTGACCTCGCACTCGCCGAGCATCATCGCCGAGGCCAAGGGCTATTTCGATGCGCAGGATCTCGACGTCGAGTTCGTCTCCTTCCAGGCCGCGCAACCCATGGCCGTGGCCATCGCTTCCGGCGATGTCGACTTCGGCATGACCGCCATTTCCGGCAGTCTCATCAGCCTCGCCGACAAGGGCGTCATCAAGGTGATCGGCGGCGCGCTGCAGGAGACGCCGGATGTCGAAGGCCAGAAAATCCTTGCCTCCAAGACCGCATACGACGCCGGCGTGAAAACGCCCGCCGACCTGAAAGGCCGCACTTACGGCATCACCACCACCGGTTCCTCCTTCCACTACATGGCGCACAAGATCGCCGACAAGGAAGGCTTCGATCGCTCTGAAATCCAGGTGAAGCCGCTGCAGAAGGTGCCCGCTGTTATCGCCTCGCTCAAGAGCGGGCAGATCGACGCGTGGTCCATTGTGCCGAACATTGCCGGCGCGCTGACCAAGGGGCCTGAAGTGATCGAGATCGGCAAGATTTCCGACTACATCGACGATTATCAGGTCACCACTGTCTTTACCTCGACCGAAAACGCCACCGAAAAGAAGGATCTCGTCGAGCGTTTCCTCGCCGGGCTGTCCGAGGGCATCGGCGATTACAACGCCGCGCTCGTCGACAAGTCCATGAGCGAGGAAGACACAGCCGCCATCGTTGAGATGATCCACCAATACGTCTACTCCGACCAGCCGTTGGAAAAGGCGGATCCGCGTATCCGCGCCGGCGCCATGCGCATCAATGAAGGGGCGGCGCTGAGCGTTGCAAGCGTCGAGGACCAGCTCGAATGGTTCAAGTCGGAAGGCCTGGTCCCCGACGGTGTGACGATGGAGAAACTGGTCGACACCAGCTTCGTGGAAACCCGCTAACGACGAGGCCGCCCCGCTGTGCCGGGGCGGCATTTTTGGCCGATGCAGCTTCTTCTCCAAAACATCACCCATCATTACGGCGGCGCGACCGTCCTCGACGACATCTCCTTCACGGTGAACGATGGTGAGATCGTCTGCATCGTCGGCCCCTCGGGCTGCGGCAAATCCACATTGCTGCGCATCGCCGGCGGTCTGGAAAAGCCGGATCGGGGCCAGGCGCTCCTTTCGGGAGCCGAGCCGGAAGGATCGCTCAACCCGCTCACTTACATCTTCCAGGATTTCGCCCTGCTTCCCTGGCGCAGCGTGGAAGGCAATGTCAGCCTCGTACTGGAAGATCACGGCATCGCCGCCGCCGAGCGCAAAGCGATCATCGCCGATGTGCTCGCCCGCACCAATCTTTCCGATTTCGCCAAGGCGCTGCCACGCCAGCTCTCCGGCGGCATGAAGCAGCGTGTGGCCATAGCCCGCGCGCTCGCCGTCAAGCCGGCCATCATGCTGATGGACGAACCCCTTTCCGCGCTCGACAGCCAGACCCGCGAACTCCTGATGGACGATCTGGTTGCGCTGTGGAGCCGCGAGCGCTTTTCCGCATGCTATGTGACGCACAATCTGAACGAGGCCGTGCGCCTTGGCCGTCGCATCATCGTGCTTTCCCGCCGCCCCGGCCGCATCCGCGACGTGGTCGAGATCGACATGCCGCTCGCCGAGCGTGTCGACCGGCTGGCCGAACTGGAAACCCTGCAGCGCCGCGTCTGGGAGATCATGCGCGAGGAAGCCCGCGAAGCCGACAGGGAGATTTCCGATGTCGCATGACGCCACGCGCAAAGAGCCCGCCGCCGATGCTCCAGCAGACGCATCGAGCGGCCGGCGACCGGTTCCCTTCCGTGGCGGTGGCTTCGTTCACCGCCCGCTCGGCCCGATTGCGCCTGTGGTTTTCCTCGCCATTCTGGCATTCTGGGAGCTGGGCTCGCGTTCGGGCTTCATCAGCCCCATTGCACTGCCCGCCCCTTCAGAGGCGTTCGGAGCGCTGGTCGACCTCTTCCAGACCGGCATGCTCTGGAAACACCTTGGCGCAAGCCTTTATCGCCTTGTCGTCGGCTGGACGCTCGGCAGCCTGCTGGGCATTGCCGTCGGCCTCTTCATCGGCCTGTTCTCGCTTGCTCGCGCGGGGCTTTTGCCGCTCGTCTCGGCGCTCTTCCCCGTGCCCAAGATCGCGCTTTTGCCGCTCTTCATCATCTGGTTCGGCATCGGCGAAGGCTCCAAGGTGGCGACCATCCTGTTCGGCACTTTTTTTCCGACCGTGATCGCCACCTATGGCGGCGTCGACAATGTCGACCGCAACCTGATTCGGATGGGCCAGTCCTTCGGCATGTCGTGGCTGTCCATCGTCCGGAAGATCATCCTGCCGGGTGCGATGCCGGCAATCCTGTCCGGATTCCGCATTTCCGCCTCCATCGCCATCGTGCTTCTGGTGGCCGCCGAAATGATCGGCGCGGAATTCGGCGTCGGCGCCTATATCCTGATGGCCGGCGCCCTCTTCGCGCTCGATCAGCTCATTGCGGGCGTCGCTCTGTTGTCGGTCATCGGTCTCATCATTGCCTGGTTGATCGGCAAGCTCGAAAAGCGTCTTCTTTCGTGGCGAACATGAGCTCTTTCATCACTTGTAAAAAAACTCCCGGCAAATCGACGCGAGGGCGCTTGCCAGCGAAAAATCTCATGCTATAAACCACCCGCTTCCGGCGGAGGACCAACACCGCCCGGACCTGCAGGAAAATGTGCACCGGTCTTGATGAAGCAGGGTTTGCCCAGGTAGCTCAGTTGGTAGAGC
>NZ_CAJXGF010000250.1 GCF_913053745.1 uncultured Nitratireductor sp. | reverse complement strand
GGCAGGTGCGGGCAAAGCGGGTCATCCTCGCAACCGGCGCGATCGAACGTCACATGGTGTTTCCGGGCAATGACCGTCCGGGCATCATGCTTGCTTCTGCAGCCCGCACCTATCTCAACCACTATGGCGTCGCCGTCGGTTCGAAAGTCGGGGTCTACACGGCCAACGATTCGGCCTGGGAGGCTGCGTTCGACCTGGCGCGGGCCGGCGTCGCTGTTCCGGCAATCGTCGATACGCGCGACAATCCGGGCGAGGGGCTGCTCTCCATCGCCGCCGATCTCGGCATCGTCGGTCATCGGGTGCCCTGGAGCGTCTATTATACGCGTCCCTCCGTGATCGAGGCCAAGCGGGAGCCGCTGGTGCGGTTCACGAAGGCCCTGAGCCGCGCCTCGCGCTGGATTTCGCAAAACGGCGCGAATGATGTCGCGCGACTGATCGGCTGTGATTTTCCCGAGTGGACGAGCGCGCAGATCGAGCGCTCCGTCGCCCGATTGCAGCGTCATCATATCTGGCTGCCGGATATGCGCGTGCCCCAGGCCACACTGATGCGCTACCAGCAGATGATCGCCGCATACGGGCTGATCCCTGAGCCGATGGCCTACGAACAGATCGTCGACCGTCGTTTCGCGGACGACGCTGCCGTGGACTCTGGCTCGTTCAATGCGAACCAGTACCAACTCTCCTGAAAGGCAAGTCTATGCTCGATGTGAACGTGACCTCTTCGCCCGTCTACACCAACTATGCACCCTGCTATCTGGCAGATGCGCTTGGGTTCTTCGCCGACAATGGATTGCGTGTGGACGCCACAATACCATCGGGGCCGGGGAGTTCGTGGCTTGCCAACAACCTTCTTGACGGCAAGGCGGATTTTGCGATGGGAGGCATCTGGATTCCGCTCTCCTATCGTAAGCGCCTGGCAGATTTGCCGATCATTGCAATGGTCTGCAACCGTAATCCGCAGATCATCATGTCGCGCACTCCGGTCGAAACCTTCCAATGGGGAAATCTGTACGATCGCAAGGTGATGCTCTCCATGAGCTCGACCAGTCAATGGATGTTCCTCGAAGGCGTCATGAAACGGCAAGGCGCGGATCTGTCCCGCATCACTTTCCTGCGGGACTTGGACGTGAACACCACGGTGCGTCTGTGGCGGCACGGCCTGGCCGATTTCTATCTGGTCGATCCTCTCATGGCCGAAGAGCTGGAGGATGAAGGTTATCATGTGGCAACGACGCTGGCGCGCAGTTGCAGCGACGTTCCGTGGAGCGTTTACTACACGAGCCAGGCCGTCCTCGACCGGCGCGACGGCATGGCCCCGGCGTTTGTGCGGTCTATCGACCAGGCTCTGAAATGGCTGCACGCCCACGGCGACGACGATGTCGCCCGCGCGATGGAAAGATGGTTCCCCGACAGGCCGCGGTCCCTGGTGGCGCGGTCAGTCGCCCGGCTGAGAGGGGATGGCGTGTGGGCGGAATCGGTCGAGATCCCGCAAGGGCCGTTCGATCAGTATCAGCGGATCATAGCCAACTATGGATTGATCGACGCGCCCTATCCGTTCGGCGACGTCGTCGCGACGCCATCGTGAGGATATGTGTTGGGCCGACAGCGATGAAACCAGTGAACATTTTTGTCGTCAACCCGAACACGTCAGGGTCGATGACGGCGACGATCGCCGCCGCGGCGCAAGCCGTGGCCGCGCCCGGCACCCATATCATGACGTCCAACCCTCAAGATGGACCGCCTTCGATCGAAGGATATGCGGATGGCGCCTATGCGGTGCCCGGTATGCTTGACCTGCTGCGCGGGGCTGAGCGCGACGGCTGCGACGGCTATATCATCGCTTGTTTCGATGATACCGGCCTCGATGCGGCGCGTTCATGTGTGTCGGGACCCGTCGTCGGCATAGGGGAGGCGGGGTTTCACTGCGCCAGCCTCATCGCGAACCGCTTCTCCGTGGTCACGACGCTGGCACAGTCGATTCCCATCATTGAGCACAATCTGCTTCGTTACGGGCTTGCCACCCGTTGCGCTGCGGTTCGCACGGCCGAAATTCCGGTTCTCGATCTCGAAGAAAACCGCGCCGCCGCACTCCATGCAATAGGGACGGAGATCGCGCGGGCGAGACATGAGGACGGATGCGAGGCTATCGTTCTGGGCTGCTCCGGCATGGCCGATTTTACCGATGAACTCAGCGAGATCGGAGGGATTCCCGTGATCGAGGGAACATCTTGTGCCGTGAAACTCGTGGAGGGGCTATTGTCGCTCGGTCTCAAGACCTCCAAGGCATGTGGCTATGCCTCACCGCGACCGAAACGGTTTGCCGGCAGTTTGGCGTCGGCGAGCTTTACCACTCCCACCGGACGGGAGGGAAGGAATTGACTGTAGATTCAATCCTTATGGAGCGGCGGTGCGAGGATCTGCTCCGCGATTTTCAGCCGAGTTTTGAGTTCGAGCCCGTGCCGCCCCTTCCGGAAGACGAATTCCGCGATCGTTTGCGGCGTATCCGGCGCGAAGCTGCGGTGGAAGGCTACGATGCGATCATCGCGCACGCCGACTTCATCGGCTGGTATCACACCTCCAACTCGTATCTGCGCTACATTTGCGACTGGATGCGTGAGGGCATTCTGGTGATCCCGACGGATGCAGACAAGGGATTGCAGCTGTTTTCGTTCTTCAGCGACTCGGTCGTTCTTCCGCCGGCTGGAGAACCGTTGCTGGTGGAGGAGATATGGCAGGTCGCGCCTTGGGGCCGGGAAAGTGTGGACCGACCTGGATTCAGTGTGGAGAAGGCGGCTCATGGCTGCGCGGATATCCTGCGGGAGATGGGACTTGCCGCCGGCCGGTTCGGCCTTGTCGGAGACGCTACCTCGCAACCCTATTGGGCCGGTCTGGCGCAGGCTCTGCCTGGCGCGGCGTTCCATCCGGCCACGGGCATCGTCGATCGGATGCAACGCATCCGGTCTCCGCGCGAACAGTCTCTCTTGCGCGGTGCAGCGCAGTTGATCGATATCGGGATTCAGGCCGCGCATCATGTGACACGGCCCGGTGTCACCGATGCCGAGATCTACGCCGCCTTCAGCTATGCGCAACTGGCGCGCGGAGGCGAAACCGGAGACGGTTATCAGATCGGCATAAATCGCTTCGGGACTCATTG
>NZ_CAJXGF010000249.1 GCF_913053745.1 uncultured Nitratireductor sp. | reverse complement strand
GCGATATGCTGCGCAGCGCCCTTCTTTCCGAAGGAATCGATATTCTCGCCGATCCATTTCCCGAAACCGACACCGGCGATTGCGTGGTCCTCGTTACCGACGACGCCGAACGCACCTTCGTGTCCTCACCCGGTGCCGAGAGCGGGCACACGGATGACGAGCTCGCAACCATAACGCTTGAGGCCGACGACTGGGTTTTCGTTTCGGGCTACACTCTGAGCTACGGCAACAGCCGCGACGCCCTGGCGCGCTGGATCGAGGCGCTTCCAGCCGGAGTGCCCCTCGTCTTCGATCCAACGCCCGCAGTGGAGGCGATCCCACGCACGCTGCTTGAACGCGTCCTGGCGCGCACCACATGGCTGAGCTGCAATCTGGCCGAGGCAGCGGTCATCGCCGGCATCAACACTCCGGGCGAAACGCTCGCCCGGCCTGTCCTCGCGCTCTGCCCTCAGGCAGCAGGTCTCGTCTTGCGCTCCGGACCGGCCGGCGCGTGGCTTTGTCTTAAAAGCGGCGAGAACGTCCCGGTGCCCGGCTTCAACGTGACCGCCGTCGATACCAACGGTGCCGGGGATACACATATCGGCGCCTTCGTTGCCGCGCTGGCCCGCGGCCAAAAACCGATGGACGCCGTGCGCTACGCAAACGCCGCCGCAGCCCTTTCGGTAACGCGGGCGGGCGGCGCGGGCGGCCCGAGCGATCAGGAGATCCGCGCCTTCCTTGAAACGCGACAAGAGGAGGCCAAAGCCGGCCAGACGGGCGGGAGGAAGACGGCCCGACTTTAAAGACAGAGAGGAACGACCATGAAGAGATACATCGCACCCATTTTCACGACCAGCGTGCTGGTCGCACTGACTTCGACGGTTTCGGCCGCCGAGCTTCACGTACTGAACTGGAAGGGCTACGGCGCAGACGAACCTTGGGCCGTCGCAGCCTTCGAGGAGGCGACCGGACACACCGTCGTGAACGACTTCTTCAACTCCGAGCAAGAGATGCTGACGAAGCTACGCACCAATCCCGGCCTTTACGACGTCGTCATGATTAACGCGGCATTCATGGAACAGGCGCTCGGCGAGGAACTCGTCCAGTCAATCGACGTTGGCAATATTCCCAATGCGGCTGACATCGGCGAGGATATGGCGAATTCACCGATGCTGAATCGGGGCGGCGATGTCTATGGTGTGCCGTGGGTCTGGGGCCTGACGGCGCTCGCCATCAACACCAATTCCTTCGAAACGCCGCCCACCTCTATCGAGGTGATGTGGGAGGAGGCATATAAAGGACGCGTCGTCATCCGCGACGATGCCGTCGAGGCGATTCAGTTCGGTGCCATCGCAACCGGTCAGGATATCAACGACGTTCAGGACATGGATGCCGTGCGTGAGAAGCTCGTCTCGCTGATGCCGCAGATCCGCACCTTCTGGAGCTCGGAGAACGACTGGAACCAGATGCTCGCCGCCGACCAGATCGACGTCGGCACTTACTGGTCGGGTTCGGCCGACCGAGCTGCCACACAGTTCGATCTCCCCGTGCGGCTCGTCGTGCCGGAGGAGGGCGCCGTCGCCTGGCTCGACAGCTTTGCCATTCCGACCGGATCCGACAATGTCGAGGGCGCACAAGCCTTCATCAACTACATGCTCGATCCCGGGTTCTATGTCGAATGGGTGACGAAGGTGGGCGCTCCCGTCTCCGCCAATGAGAAGGCGCTTGCCGCCCTTCCCGACGATGCCTTCAATCGTGCGGTAATGGGCGATCCCGCCCTCGCCGAGCGCATTCAGTTCCAGGAACCCGTTACCGACGAGCAGCGCGAGGCTTATCTGGCAATGTGGCAGGAGATCAAGGTCGGCGCCCAGTAGCGGCCATTGGCACGGGCGCATTGCGAGGGAGGGAAGCATGGCCGATCGGGCATCACCGGGACGAAAGGGCGGCATCGTGCCAGCCCTTCCGCTGCTTGCACCAGCCTATCTGTGGTTGACGGTAGCGATTTTTCTGCCGCTGTCAGCCATGGCCTTCTTCTCCTTCATGACCGACATGCCGCTCGCAGGCCGCAACTGGGCGTTCACGCTCGAAAATTACGCCGCCTTTTTTTCGCGCGACCTCTATATTTCTTTGCTCGGGGCTTCACTGCGGTTGGGGCTCGAAGTCACGCTCTGGTGCGCGGTGATCGGCTTTCCCGCCGCCTATGTTCTGGCCAAGGTCCTGAAGGGCCGCGCCCGCGAGGCTATCTTCCTGCTCGTCATATTGCCGTTCTGGTCAAACGGGCTTGTGCGCATCTTCTCATGGGCGATGGTGCTGCGGTCCGGCGGTTTCGTCGACCGCGCCGTCCAGGCGGTGGCGCCGTTTCCGGTCGAGTTCGATCTGATGTTCTCCTATCCCGCGGTCGTTATCGGCCTTGTCCACTCCTACGTGCCCTATATGGTTCTGACCTGCTATCTGACCTTGCAGGCGATCGACGATTCGCTGCTGGAGGCAGCGCGTTCGCTCGGCGCTTCGCGCATGCAGGTGCTGCGCCGGCTTGTTCTGCCGCTGGCGCTCCCGGGCCTGACAGCCGGCGCCGTGCTTATTTTCGTGCCCGTTGTGGGCGCCTTCATGGAGCCGCGCATCCTGGGCGGGCGCACCGGCACCTTCTACGGCACCGTCATCGAAGATCAGTTCGTCGCCGTCTTCAACTGGCCGCTCGGCGCTGCTCTTTCCTTCATCCTTCTGGCAGTGGTGCTCGCCATACTCGCCGTATCGGCGCCGATCTCAAGGAGGGCCGCATCATGAAAACGACGCGCTTTCTCGAAATACTCGGGCGGAGCTATGTCGGCCTGCTGCTCGCTTTCCTCTACGTGCCGATTCTTATAATGGCAGCGATGTCCTTCAATGCCTCGCCGTTCTACCAGCTTCCATTCGAGTGGACGACGAAATGGTATGCCGATCTCGCCGCCAACGCACAGCTTATCCAGGCGACATGGAACAGCGTTCAGATCGCGCTGACCACAACCGTGATTGCCACCACGATTGGCACGGCCGCGTCGATTGCGCTCTTTCGCCACGATTTCAAGGGCAAGAAGATCTTCGAGGCACTGCTCTTTCCGCCGATTGCAATTCCCTGGCTGATAACCGGCACGGCGATGCTGATCTTCTTCTTTGGTGTCGGTATCGGCCGTGGCCTGCACGCTATCCTGCTCGGCCATGTCGCGCTCGCCCTGCCCTATGTCATCATTGTCGTTTCAGCGCGGCTGAAAACCTTCGCCCCCGAACTCGAGGAAGCCGCCCGCTCGCTTGGTGCCAGCCAGTGGCAGGTGACGTATCGTGTGACACTGCCCTGGATCATGCCGG
>NZ_CAJXGF010000248.1 GCF_913053745.1 uncultured Nitratireductor sp. | reverse complement strand
ACCGGCGGTTTTGGCGGCGTTGCCTATCTCGCTGAAAAGGGCTTTTTTGCCCCAGAGCGCGTGCAGCATGTGATCATTCCCGAACCGCTCAACAAGGACCGCATCTGCCTTGGCCACCGCGGCGTCTGGTGGGCCGAGATCGAGACGCGCGGCGCGATCGCCCACGGCGCGATGCCGTTCCTTGGCGATTCGGCCATCCGTCACATGGGCGCCCTGCTCCATGCCTTTGAAGAAGAGCTGTTTCCCGCGCTCGATGCCAAGCAGACACGCATGCCTGTCGTGCCGGAAGGTGCGCGCCGTTCCACCATGAACATCAATTCCCTCCATGGCGGCCAGACGGAAGATTTCTTCCCCGGCCTGCCCTCGCCCAACGTCGCTGATTCCTGCCGTATGGTGATCGATCGCCGCTTCCTCATCGAAGAGGATATTTCCGAAGTGAAAGGCGAAGTGGTTTCGATCCTCGAACGCTTGAAGCAGGACCGGCCCAGGTTCGACTATTCCATGCGCGACCTTATGGAGGTCCTGCCGCTCATGACCGAGGAGAACGCGCCCGTGCCCAGCGCGATTGCCGCCGGCGTCCGCGAAGTCTTTGGCAAGGAACCGGAGTATGTCATTTCCCCCGGCACCTACGACCAGAAGCACATTTCGCGCATCGGCCACCTTCACGATTGCGTCGCCTACGGTCCCGGCATTCTCGATCTGGCTCACCAGCCCGACGAATGGGTGGGCATCGAGGACATGGTTCAGTCGGCGACCGTCATGGCCATGAGCCTCGATGTGCTTTTGCGCGGCGCCGCGCCTCCGGGTTAACCCATTCCACGGCGCGATTTACAGCCGCTGCGAAACGCGCTTCAATTCTTGAAAAATCACACGGTCCTGCGGGAGAGAGACATGAAAGCCATCAAGTCCATAATCGGCGGAGCGACGCTGTTATTGGCCGCGGGAACAGCCGCGATCGCCGCGCGCACCGATCTTGTGATCGGCGTGGTTCTGGAACCGCCGCATCTCGATCCCACCGCCAGTGCCGCGGCGGCCATCGACGAAATCCTCTATGCCAATCTGTTTCAGGGACTGACCCGCATCGGCCGTACCGGCGAGGTACTTCCCGCGCTCGCCGAAAGCTGGGAAATCGCCGACGATGGCAAGACCTACACTTTCAAGCTGCGCTCCGGTGTCACGTTTCACGACGGCACCGCATTTGACGCCGAGGACGTGAAATTCACCCTCGACCGGGCCCGCGCCGAAGATTCGACCAACGCACAGAAACAATTGTTCGCAGCCATCGAAACGGTCGAGGCGCTCGATCCGACCACCGTTGAGATCACGCTGTCTTCCCCGCAAGGCTCCTTTCTCTACAATCTCGGCTGGGGCGATGCCGTCATCGTCGCGCCGGAATCCGCCGATGGAAACAAGGAAAACCCCATCGGCACCGGACCGTTCAAGTTCGACAACTGGGCCAAGGGCTCGGCCGTCACACTGATCAGGAATCCCGATTACTGGGGCGAGCCGGTGGCGCTTGAAAAGGCCGAGTTCCGCGTCGTTCCCGATGCGGCCGCAGCGATCCCCGCGCTCTTATCGGGCGACGTTCAGGCCTTTCCGCAAATGCCCGCCGGCGACGCGCTCATCCAGATCGAGAGCGACCCGCGCTTTGTCGTGAAGATCGGCGCCACCGAGGGCGAGACCATCCTGTCCACAAACAACGGCAAAGAGCCGTTCAACAACGTCAAAGTGCGCCAGGCCATCGCCCATGCGCTGAACCGCGAGGAAATCATCGCCGGCAACGGTTCGGGCTATGGCACACCCATCGGTTCGCATTTTTCGCCCGCAAATGAAGCCTATGTCGATCTGACCGGCACCTATGCCTACGATCCGGCCAAGGCGAAGCAATTGCTTGCGGAAGCAGGTTATCCCGATGGCTTCCAAGCCACGCTGAAGCTTCCCCCGCCTGCCTACGCGCGCGACGGCGGTCAGGTGGTCGCCTCGCAACTGCGCCAGGTCGGCATCGAGCTGGAAATCATCCCCGTCGAGTGGGCCCAGTGGCTGGAACAGGTGTTCAAGAACAAGGATTACGACCTTACGATCATATCCCACACCGAGCCGAACGACATCAACATCTATGCGCGCGACGACTACTACTTCAACTATCACAATCCCGCCTTCAAGGAGGTCATGAACGCGCTGGACGCCACGGCGGACCCTGCCAAGCGCATCGAGCTCTACCAGACCGCGCAGAAGATCATCGCCGAAGACGCGGTGAACGGGTTCATGTTCCAATTGCCGAAGATCGGTGTGTGGGACGCCAAACTCGAGGGCATGTGGGAAAACTCTCCGGTGCAGGCCAACGACCTGACGGACGTGAAGTGGACTGATTAAGCAAGAGAAGGATCGTCCCGCCGTGTGCCTGTACGGCGGCGGGATGGCTGTGTCCATGCTCGTCTATCTTCTCAAGCGCATCGCCATCGGTCTCGTCACGCTGGTCGTGGCGTCCGCCGTCGTGTTCTTCGTTCTGGAAATCGTCCCGGGCGATCCGGCCCTTTTAATGCTCGGCATGAACGCCGAGCCCGACACGCTGGCCGCATTGCGTGAAGAAATGGGCCTCAACCAGCCGGTCCTCATACGCTATTTCGGTTGGGTATCGGGCATGGCGCTCGGCGATTTCGGCAATTCCTACACCTATTCCTCGCCGGTTCTGGAACTGATCGGCGAGCGCGTCATGGTCTCGCTGCCGCTGGCGCTCATTTCGCTCCTTCTGTCCACGGCCATCGCCCTGCCTGTCGGCATTTTCGCGGCCTCGCGGCGTGGCAAACCGGCCGACACGCTTTCCATGGGCGCCGCCCAGGTGGGGGTCGCCATACCCAATTTCTGGTTCGCGCTGCTCCTGATCTATCTCTTTGCCGTCTGGCTGCGCCTCGTGCCCGCCGGTGGTTTCCCCGGTTGGGATGCGGGGCTCTGGGCCGGCTTGAAGGCGCTCATTCTGCCGGCCATCGCGCTGGCTCTGCCGCAGGCGGCAATTCTCGCCCGCGTCACCCGCTCGGCCATGCTGGAGGTGCTTGGCGAGGACTATATCCGCACCGCGCGCGCCAAGGGCATGCCGCGCCGCATCGTTCTGTGGCACCACGCGCTGCGCAATGCGCTAATCCCGGTTTTGACCATTCTGGGCCTGCAATTCGCCTTCCTGCTCGCCGGCACCATCATCATCGAGAACGTGTTTTATCTGCCTGGTCTGGGGCGCCTCGTCTTTCAGGCCATCACCCAGCGTGACCTGATCGTCGTCGAAGGCGTGGTAATGCTGCTCGTCGCCACGGTCATCGCCGTCAACATTCTCGTCGACATCGGTTAT
>NZ_CAJXGF010000247.1 GCF_913053745.1 uncultured Nitratireductor sp. | reverse complement strand
TCCCCCACCCAGTGACCGGTCACTTTTTCCCAGCAATCCCCGGGAGAGTGACCGGGGGTGCCGGCAGGTTCCCGGCGGTTCTGAAATTGTCAGAGAACCGATTTCTCCCAGTTGTTGGTTCAAAAGACTTACGGCATAAAAGCTGGCTTGCTACAAAGCAGTCTGGAAATTGATAGTGGCTCAGCGGGTGGCATTGCCCATAACCATGGGCCGGCAACTCCAAGGGAAAGTATTTATGCCAAAAAGATCCGGTAACCATTCCGTCAGGTACCCGCTGACAGCAATCCTGCTTGCCCTATCGGTGTCTCAAATGTTGCCTGCGCAGGCAGATAGGGGCCGAAGAGGATATGATGATGACTCCCATCATAATTATTCGGGCAATGAGGACATTTTCAGACAGGTCGAAGCAGATCTGATTGCTCAGGGCTTCCGGATCCTCAAACTGGAATACTCCGATGGCATGATCGAAGCCAAAGGCTACGAAGCCAATGGTCGATGTGTTGAAGTCTATTTCAATCGAACCAGTGGCGAAGAAGTCTTCCGCGAACTCGAGGACAATTGTTCACGCTACATCGAAAAGCGTCTGCGCTAGAGTCGCGTGCCGTTAATCTGACGCATATCCTGCGGCCTTGAAGTAGTTCCAGCATTCGTCTGGATCGTAGAGCTGGCAAATGCTCCCGATAGCGACCTCGAGATCGTCGAAGGTTCTTGCTGCTGCGGCGCGCAGATGGGCCTTCAGTTTCGAGAAGGCCATCTCGATGGGGTTCAAGTCGGGTGAGTATTGCGGCAGGAAAAGGAACCACGCGCCGCGCTTGCGGATTATGTCGGCAGCATAGGCGCTTTTGTGGACCGACAGGTTGTCCAGGATAACGACGTCGCCTCGCTGAAGTGTGGGTGCAAGTTGGGTTTCGATGTATATGTCAAAAGCTGTCCGGTCGATTGCACCTGGGATGATCCAGGGAGCGGTCAGCTCATTGCATCGCAGTCCGGCGATGAAAGTCTGTGTTCCCCATCTGCCGAATGGTGCATCGGCTTTGAGGCGCTCGCCGCGTCGTGCACGTCCGCGCAGGCGGGTCATCTTAGTGTTCACTGACGTTTCATCGATGAACACCAGCCTACCGGGCTGGTGGCGCATGAAGGGTTGGCGATGATTGATCCAGATGCGACGGCGCTCAGCCACATCAGCGCGTGCGCACTCCGATGCCATCAGCTGTTTTTTTATATGTGAACCCGGCCCTGCACAGGAGCCGCGAGATAGATGCCGGATGCGCCTCGGTGCCGGTCTCGGCCTCAAGTCGGGCTGCCAGTTCCGGCATCGTGATGTCCGGCTTGGCCTCGACCGCCGCAACCAGGAAGTCGAGATGATCCGCCAGAGGCCCTTTGCCAGGCGGACGCCCTTGTTTGCGTGGCGAAGGACTACCTTCCTTCGCCGCGCGCTCGGCCCACCGGATCGCGGAACTCTCGCTCACTGCAAACCGGCGTGCCGCTGCTCGGCGCGATGTGCCCTCCGAAACAAGCCCGGTCACTCTGAGCCGGATGTCGTCTGAATAAACCTTACCCATGATCCACCTCCTTAAGGGAGTGAATCACTGTTCTCGTCGAATGGGAATCATTCGATTCACAGAATCAGCAGGATGCTCTAGCAGGCTGCTGAAAAAGCCCTCTCGAGCGTTGTGATATATAGGTTTTTTGGATCGGCGAAGCCATTTTGCTCTGTTTTTGCGCCGGGATGCATGCTTTCGCCGCCATTCAGCCCACTCTGGCGGGTATCGACCGTCTTTCGACGGATTATGTGCGCAGGGGTGGCTGCCCTGATGGTGGCGCTCATGCGGCAGCTCCTGCGAGCAGCCTTGGTAATCGGACAAGATTATAGGCCGCGATGGCGATATCGAAGCCGTGGGCGACGCGCCGCTTGCCCCGGAACTTCGTCTTGGCATAGCCGCCGGTAGTCTTGACCCATCCGAAGATCTCCTCGATCCGCTTGCGGATACGCTGAGAGGCTTCGTAACCTTCCGGGACTTTGACTGGTAGGCCGCCCCATCCGGTCTCAGATTTCAGGGCGACATGCGGCCTGACGCCGGCCTGCTCGAGATCGCGCTTGAAAGCCCAGGCATTGTAGCCCTTGTCAGCGCCGAGCGTGGCACCGCGTTTTAGCTTACGTTTCCTGATCATCTCGAGGGCCGCCTCGCGTTCGGCTCTGCCGGTTGCATGAGTCAGCTGTGTCGCTACAGCGAGGCCTTGCCGGTTCTCCATGAGCACATGCCCCATGTAACAGAGCTGCGCCGGCTTGCCCCTGCCTTTGCGATAAAGCCTGGCATCAGGGTCTGTGGAAGACGCATGTGTCTGGTTTGACCGCTTCTCGCCATGGAAGTCACGCATGGCATTGCGCCCACTACCGGAACCGTCCGGACCGCTATCGCCGCCGCTGTCAGCATCCTTCGGGCGGAAGCTCTTTGTGCTGGCCCAGGCCTCTATCAGGGTGCCGTCCACACTGAAGTGCTCGCGCGACAACAGCTTCTTCACCCGCCGAAGCGACAGGACGGCATTGAGGAACTTCGCGGCAATATCCCCGTCCAGCAGACGGTCACGGTTCTTTGAAAACGTCGAGGCATTCCAGGTCGGCTCATCGGACCCGAGCCCGACAAACCAGCGAAACAGGAGATCGAACTCCAGGCGTTCCATCAGCTGGCGCTCAGACCGGATTGAATAGATCGCCTGCAGCAGCATCGCCCGCAACAGGCGCTCCGGCGCGATCGAAGGCCGGCCGGTATCTTGCGCATAAAGCTCGGAAAAATCGCCGTCCAAAGCCTTCAGCGCGTCATTTACCAGAAGTCGTATCTGCCGGAGAGGGTGATCCGATGCAATCCGGTCTTCCACGTTCACGTATGAAAACAACTGATCCGTCATCCGATCTTCACCGCGCATCTATGCCTCCCTTGCATGCAAATAAGAGAATCATGCTTCGCGGGATGAAACGAGGGCTTTTTCAGCAGCCTGATAGACAGCGACTTCTGGATGCTGGACCGCCAGGAACAAAGCTGCTGGCGCTCTGCGTCAATGGCGCTACGGTTACGTAATGACGTCGATCGAGTAAATTCGGGAAATTCGAAGAGGGATGGGGCCTCCCAGAACGCCAGCAACAACCTTATTTGTATCAGAGGCCACCGGAGGAGGAACATAACCCGATGAGGGTACATGGTCGTTTAAGCCTTTTAAACTGATTGATGTATCGAAAGCGGTGCGTAGGCCTCACAGTTTTTCAGCTTGCAGGCAACATTTCTTGTATTTCTTTCCCGATCCGCAGGGACACGGATCATTTCGACCGACTTTTTTGGTTCGCGGCTTGAGCTGATGGCCTGAGAGACGGTCGTGATGGAGCTCTATAACGCATG
>NZ_CAJXGF010000246.1 GCF_913053745.1 uncultured Nitratireductor sp. | reverse complement strand
CCGCCACGACGCAACGCCCGGCTCCAACCGCGACCGCGACGAACTGGTGCAGGACGCTGCCAACAAGGCATGGGTACTTTTCATCCAGCGCGATCATCTCGGTCTCAAGACCGACCATCATCTGCGCTCGACCTACGACATCCCGCGCGAGGTGATGCTGCGTGTCGGGGTATTCAAGAAACGGTCCGCGTGAACAGCGCGGCAAACCGGGGGATTTGAATGCGGTTTGTCTTTTTCGGTGTCGGCGCCATCGGCGGCGGCATGGCGGCCAGGCTGGCCCTCTCCGGCCATGATGTCATCGGGATAGCCCGTGGCGCGCAGCTCGATGCGATCCGCGAGAGCGGTTTGCGGGTGCGCACGCCCGAAAGCGATGACATCGCGAGGTTTCCCTGTGTGGGAAGCCCTGACGAGATATCCTTCCGGACCGACGACGTCATTTTCCTGACCATGAAGACGCAGGACACCAAATCCGCGCTCGAAAGCCTCGAAAAATGCGGTATCCGGCAACAGCCTGTCGTCTGTGCGCAAAACGGTATCGAGAATGAACGGCTGGCTCTCAGGCTGTTCGAGAATGTCTATGGCGCTGTGGTCATGATGCCGGCCGATTACATCAAGCCTGGAGAGGTCGTGATCAATTGCGGCCCGAAACTCGGCGTCTTCAACATCGGGCGCTATCCCGAGGGCAGCGACTCGATGGCGGAAGCAATTTGCCGGGCACTGGACGCAGCCGGTTTCGCCGGTTTCCCGGAAGCCGATGTCATGCCGGGGAAATACGGCAAGCTTCTCATGAACCTGTCGAACGTTCTCGATGCTGCAGCGGGCGACGCGGCCCGAAAATCCCAGCTCGCGGAGGCGGCACGCGAAGAGGCGGAGGCAGTTCTGAAGGCTGCCGGGATCTCCGTGACCAAGGGTTTCCGTCACGACGACCTCATGCAGATCACGCCGGTTCCGGGCATACAGCGCACCGGATCGTCATCCCAGCAAAGCCTTGTCCGCAAGTCCGGTTCCATCGAGACGAACTATTTGAATGGCGAGATCGTTCTGCTTGGGCGCTTGCACGGCGTGCCTGTCCCGGTGAACGCCTTCCTGTGCGATCTCGGCCGTCGTCTGGTCGCCGAGGGCGTCGAGCCGGGGAGCCTGTCTGTCGAACAGCTGCAGCGGGATTTCGAAAAGGCCGGCAAGGCCTGAACCGGATTGCGTCAGGCCGGTTGCAGTTCGGCCTCGATCCATTCCGACAATTCGGCATGACTGTCGATGACGAGATCGGCGCCGGCCTCTTCCAGCATGTCGCCGTGGCCCTTGCGGCAATGCGAACCGCCGGTAAAGCCGATTACATGGAACCCGGCTGCCTTGCCCGCCAGCACGCCATTGACGCTGTCCTCGACAACGATGCAGTTGTCGTCTTCCTGCCCCATGGTCTCGGCGGCATGCAGGAACAGGTCGGGCGCCGGCTTGCCCCTTTCGACCATCCAGGCCGAAAACAGCACATACTCGACCAGCGGCAGCAGGCCCGTCGCGCCCAGTGTCATGTGCATCTTCTCGACCTTGGCCGAGGAGGCGACGCAATAGGGCGTGTCGATGGCGTTCAGATAGAGGATGACCTCGCGCACGAACGGGATCGCCTCGACGCCGTTGGCGAAAATCGATGGCAGTTCGTCGAGCCAGCGGTCGGCGAAATCGGCGCCCAGGTCGATGTCGTTTTCGGCAAGCACGATGTCCCGCACGCTCTTCATGGTGCGTCCCATGAAACGTTTGCGTGACTCCGCCATAGTGATCGGCAGGCCGTGTTCGGTGAGGATTTCCGCCAGGCGCTGATTGGCCAGGGATTCCGTGTCGACGAGCACGCCGTCGCAGTCGAAGATCACCAGTGCGGGTGGTGCCATGTTTTCAGATATCCTTCAGTGCGTCCCCGTCGAGCCGAAACCGCCGCCGCCGCGCGCGGTTTCCGAGGCGAGATGGCCTTCCCCGACCGCCACCTGCGTCACCGGTGCGATCACCATCTGTGCGATGCGCATGCCGCGCGTGATCTCGAAGGGCTCGGCGCCGTGGTTGATCAGCAGCACCTGCACCTCGCCGCGATAATCCGCGTCGATCGTGCCGGGCGTGTTGAGGCAGGTGATCCCGTGCTTGAAGGCAAGGCCGGAGCGCGGCCGCACCTGGCCTTCGTGGCCGGACGGGATTTCGAAGATGAAACCGGTCGGCACCAGCGCGCGTGCGCCCGGTGCGAGCGTCAGCGGCACGCCGTCGGGCACCGCCGCGCGCAGGTCCATGCCGGCGGCTTCCTCGGTCTCGTAGCCGGGCAGGGCGATACCCTCGCCATGCGGCAGGCGGACCAGCGTCAGGGTCGTTTTTGTCATCCCGGCTAAATGGCGCGCGGCTGTCCGCCGCGCAAGCTGGCGGCCCTTCATTTCTGTGCGAAAAGCCCGCTTTTCCGGGTGTTTCAGGCTTCGGCGATCATTTCGAACCCGCCGAAAATCATGCGGCGGCCGTCGAAGGGCATGTGTTCGGCTTCCGCCGACATGCGCGGATCGGCCATGACCTTCTCCCATGCGGCATCGGCGAACTCCTTCGATGGCCAGGTGATCCAGGAGAAGACGACGACCTCGCCATCGTTCCTGTCCACCGCCTTCGGAAAGGACGTGACCTCGCCTTCCGGGACGTCCACGCCCCAGCAATCCGCTTGGGAAAGGGCGCCGTTTTCCTTGAACACCACCGCCATCCTCTCGGAAAACTCGATGAATTTCTGCTTGTCGTTCTCCGCTACCGCAAACACGGAGCCGTTGACGTAAGTCATTGCATTTCCTCTCGTGATTTCCCGTTATTGATGGGGCGGAAGCGGTTAGTCGCCTTCCTTTTTCGCGCCCTTGAGGAGCGCAAAGATCGCCATTGCATGTCCGTGGCCCAGCCCGAAGTCCTGCTTCAGCCAGTCGGTTACCTGCGTCGCCTTGACGCCGTCCGCCAGGCCGCCGCCGTCCGTGAATCCCTTCTGGTGCGCCAGCGCCTTGAAATCGGCGGGCGACTTCCCGGTCTTCGCTTCGATGTTGTCGAGATAGGCCTGAAAAGACATCGCGTTTTCTCCTTCGGTTGGCTGTCAGCCCATCGCCTTCGAGCCGGTGAAGTTGAGCATCCATGGCGTGCCGTATTTGTCGGTGAACATCGCGAAACGTTCGGCCCAGAAGGTTTCGGCCGGTTCCATCGACACGGATTCCGCGCCCTTCGCCAACGCGCTGTAGACCCGGTCGAACTCGTCGAGCGAACCGGGCGACACCGACACCGAGAAACCTTGCGGCTTGTTGTACCATTCGCCCGGCGCGTCCGAGGCCATGACATTCGCCGATCCGAGGCGCATGTTCATGTTCATCACGAGCTCGTCGCCACCCGGCATCCGGTTCCCCGGGTCGGGCGCATCGCCGTTTTTGAAGACGCCGGTGAT
>NZ_CAJXGF010000245.1 GCF_913053745.1 uncultured Nitratireductor sp. | reverse complement strand
GACCTTGAGCGCGTCGATGTCGAGGCCGGAATCCGTTTCGTCCAGGATCGCCAGCGTCGGTTCCAGCACCGCCATCTGCAGCGCCTCGTTGCGCTTCTTCTCGCCGCCGGAGAAACCGACATTGAGCGGACGTTTGAGCATGTCCATGCTCATGTCCAACTCGTCAGCGGCGGCGCGCACACGCTTCAACATGTCCGGAATCTTCAGCTCTTCCTCGCCGCGCGCCTTACGCTGGGCGTTGATCGCGGTTTTGAGGAACTCCATCGTCGCCACGCCCGGTATCTCCATTGGATATTGGAAAGCGAGGAAGAGGCCGGCGGCGGCACGCTCGGCCGGATCCATCTCCAGGATGGATCCGCCATTGTAAAGTATATCGCCCTCGGTGACCTCATAGTCCTCGCGCCCTGCGAGGATATAGGACAGCGTGGACTTACCCGAGCCGTTCGGGCCCATGATCGCGGCCACTTCACCAGCCTTCACGGTCAGATTGAGACCACGAATGATCTCGGTGCCGTCTTCGGCGATGCGGGCGTGCAGGTTTTTGATCTCAAGCATGATTTCTTCCAAACAAATGCGTCGGGGTCAGCCGACCGAACCTTCGAGCGAAATACCGATGAGCTTCTGCGCCTCGACAGCGAACTCCATCGGCAATTCCTGAATGACATCCTTGACAAAGCCGTTGACGATCAAGGCGATGGCTTCTTCTTCGGGAATACCGCGCTGCATCACATAAAACAGCTGGTCCTCGGAAATCTTCGACGTCGTCGCCTCGTGCTCGAACTGTGCCGTGGCATTCTTGGCTTCGATATAGGGAACAGTGTGCGCACCGCAGTCATTGCCGATCAAAAGGCTGTCGCACTGGGTGAAGTTACGGGCATTGGCCGCCTTGCGATGTGCCGAAACCTGTCCACGATAGGTGTTCTGCGAATTGCCCGCTGAAATGCCCTTTGAAATAATACGGCTCGACGTGTTCTTACCCAGATGCAGCATCTTGGTGCCGGAATCGATCTGCTGATGGCCGTTGGACACGGCAATCGAGTAGAATTCACCACGACTGTTGTCGCCGCGCAGAATGCAGGACGGATATTTCCAGGTGATCGCCGAACCGGTCTCCACCTGGGTCCAGGAGATTTTGGAGTTTTTACCCCGGCAATCGCCCCGTTTGGTGACGAAATTGTAGATGCCGCCCTTGCCTTCGGAATCGCCCGGATACCAGTTCTGAACGGTGGAGTATTTGATCTCCGCATCATCCAGCGCAATCAGCTCGACCACCGCAGCATGAAGCTGGTTCTCGTCGCGCTGTGGCGCCGTACAGCCTTCCAGATAAGAAACGTACGCCCCTTCTTCGGCAATGATCAGCGTACGCTCGAACTGGCCGGTATTGCGCTCATTGATACGGAAATAGGTAGATAACTCCATCGGGCAGCGAACGCCCTTCGGGACGTAGACAAAGGAGCCGTCGGTAAAGACCGCCGAATTCAGCGCTGCGTAGAAATTGTCCGACACCGGCACAACGGAGCCGAGATATTTCTGGACCAGCTCGGGATGTTCGCGGATCGCCTCGGAGATCGAGCAGAAGATCACGCCTGCCTTGGCGAGCTCCTCCTTAAAGGTGGTTACGACCGAAACGGAATCGAACACGGCATCAACCGCCACGCGACCCGAGCTATAGACGTTGCCGCCTGGATTGTCTTCCAGGTCACTGGGTTCGCCCTGCTTGCGAACACCAGCCAAAATCTCTTGTTCCCTCAAGGGGATACCGAGCTTTTCGTAAGTTTTAAGCAATTCCGGATCGACTTCATCCAGCGATTTCGGACCAGCTTGGTTTTTAGGCGCCGCATAATAATGCAGGTCCTGGAAATCGATCTTGGGATAGCTGACGCGCGCCCAACTCGGCTCTTCCATGGCCTGCCAGCGCTTAAAGGCGTTCAGACGCCATTGCGTCATCCATTCCGGCTCATCTTTCTTGGCCGAAATGAAGCGGATAATATCGTCGTTCAGGCCCTTAGGGGCCAGGTCGCTCTCGATGAGAGTCTCGAAACCATACTTATACTGGTCCACATCGATCATGCGGACCTGATCAATCGTCTCCTGCACGGCAGGCATATGCGTTCTCCATCCATGCCGGGGTCAAGGCCCGGCCGTCTTCAAATTAAGCACACCGTGATTGCCTCTCGGCAAACCTCATATAGTGCCTCGGAGCAGATGTTTCATCCGGTCACATATTAAATATGTGTCTTTTTCTCCATTTTAATCTGCATCAGTTCCGTTTTTTCCTCTGTGCCAACTCAAGCAGCTTGCGCGCCGCTTTTGTCCGCACTCTTTCGTCGCTTTGCGATGTTGGACAGCGCTGCCCTGAAAAGCGCCAAATCCTTGTCGCCGGTCGAATGTCCTATCGAAACGCGCAGCGCGCTTGCGTCGTCACCCTGCCCCATCGCTTTCAACACGTGACTCGGTCCGACACGACCGGACGAGCAAGCAGAACCAGAAGACAGTGCGACACCGCCGAGATCGAAGGCGATCTGCGCCGTTTCAGCCTTCGTGCCGGGAATCGAAAAGAAACTCGTATTGGCCACCCGCGCCACATCCCGGCCATGAATCACCGCATCGGGAATATACTCGAGGATCGATGTCTCAAAGCGATCGCGCATGGCGGCCAACGCCTCCACCCGGGCAAGTCCCTCCAATGCATCCGCTGCAGCGGCACCGAACCCTGCAATTGCAGGAAGATTCTCCGTACCTCCGCGATGCCCCTTTTCCTGACCGCCGCCATCGATCAGAGCCTCGGGCATCATCAGGTCGGCACTGCCAACAAGGGCACCCGCTCCCTTCGGCCCACCGATCTTGTGCGAAGAAACAATAAGGAAATCGGTATATCCTACTGAAATGTCGACAGGAATTCGGCCTATTGCCTGAACTGCGTCGAACACGGTGACAGCGCCCGCCGCCTTAGCAAGGCGGCCAATCTGCTCGATTGGCTGGATGACGCCCGTTTCGTTGTTGACCGCGTGCATGGCCACCAGAGGCAAACCCTTTCCGCGATCATGGGCGGCAAGTTTCGCCTCCAGATCCGCAAGATCGACCGTTCCGTCAGTACGAACAGCTATCGTACTGATCGCGCTGTTGGAAAAACGTCCGCCCCTCATAATACAGGGGTGATCGGCAGCACTGACGTAAAGCGCCGAGAAACCGAGAGGAGCGCGGCCCATCCTCCAGTGCGGCGTCAACAGCGTCGCCGCCGCTTCTGTCGCCCCCGACGTGAACACGACATGTTCTGCCTGCCCGCCAACCAGCGTTGCCACATGGTTGCGCGCTTCTTCGATCACCCGTCGGGCGGCACGGCCTTCGGTATGAACGGAGGACGGATTGGCCGGCTGAGACAGAGCGTCAACCATGGCCACCCTGGCCCGCTCGAGCAGTGGCGCGCTGGCGTTGAAATCGAGATATGCCCTGGTCGCCGACATCGATCTTCCGCTTTTCTCCGCGAATCTGTCGTCTGCTTCACGCCTTCCTGGCCAATCTTGGCCACTATGACGTAATTTC
>NZ_CAJXGF010000244.1 GCF_913053745.1 uncultured Nitratireductor sp. | reverse complement strand
ACTCCCGGAGGTCAATACGAAAGCAGCGAGCCATACCGCCGATAGAAGGGGAAAGAAGCGCATGTCTGTCTCCTGTTGTGAAACGACGTTCTGTCGAACGGCATGACCAATCAAATGCTGTGTCGCAATGTCAAGTTTGAAGTTGACATAGATATTCAACTTCTGAAATGCACCTGTGACGAAAATGAGAGACAAATGTCGCGTTATCTTCCTCATGCCGTTTTGACTGCGGGGATCGCTTTGCTGGCGATCATAAGCCTGCATGTAGGGATACGCTTCACCCCGGGACATGAGGTGTGGCGTGCGTTGACACAGGGCGGAGACGATCAGGCCGCACTTATCGTGAACACGCTGCGCGTGCCGCGCACCCTCATAGCATTGGTGGTGGGGGCGGCCTTGGGACTCTCCGGCCTTTTTCTGCAGACAGCAACACGCAATCCGTTGGCCGAGCCGGGACTTCTCGGCATCAACGCCGGCGCCGGCTTCGCCGTGGTGCTTTTGGTCGTCATAAGCGGGGCGAGTTCGCTGTCCGCGATCGCGGCTGCAGCCTGTTTCGGCGCGCTTTTATGCGCGCTTCTTGTCTTCTCACTCGCCTTTTCGGCCGGCGGCATATCCTCTCCATCCTATCTGCTCCTTGCCGGCGTCACGGTCGCGGCTCTTCTGTCGTCCGGCATTCAAATCGTCATCGTGGCGGACGAGCGGACGATGGAAGAGCTGATTTTCTGGCTTTCCGGCGGTTTTGCCGATCGCGATGTCCAACTCCTTTATCTTGCAGCGCCCGTCGTGCTCATCGTTGCAACCGCCGGCATAGGTCTGTTTCCGATGCTGGATGCGCTCTTGACCGACGATACAACCGCCGAAGCGCTCGGAGTTCCCGTATTGAAAGTGCGCCTTGCCGTACTGGTGTTGGCGGCGCTCCTGGCCGGTGTCAGCGTCTCTGTGGCGGGACCCGTCGCCTTCATCGGCCTTGCCGCGCCCCATCTGGCGCGGTTGAGCGGCCCGGTGAGTCACAGGGAACTGATTCCGCTTTCTCTGCTGGCCGGCTCGGCGCTGGCGCTGGCTGCGGATATTGCAGCCCGTTTCGTCATTTATCCGTCCGAGGCCCCGGTCGGCGTTCTCCTGGCTGCGGTCGGTGTGCCGATGTTGCTTTATCTTCTGCAGCGCAAGCGGCTGGAGGCGGGGATATGACGGAGTTGGCGTCTGCGCGTCCCCTGCCACGCCTGTTTTCACGCATGGCTGTTCTCACTTGCTGTGCTGTGCTTGTTACGGCGCTTTCGCTCGCGAGCGTCGCGCTCGGCAGTTCGGGCATGTCGCTAAAACGTGTTCTTCTTGCCATTGCCGGGTCTGGCGAACGCAGTGACACGATCATCATATGGTCGCTGCGCATGCCACGGATCGCCATGGCCGCTTTGAGCGGAATGGCGCTCGCGCTCGCCGGTTTTGTCCTTCAGCGCGCAACGCGCAATGTACTCGCTTCACCATCGGTGCTTGGGATTGTCGATGGCGCGGCGCTTGGCGTTATGGTCTTTCTCTTCGTTTTCAGCAATGAATCGAACGCGCTCACCGTGAGCATCATGTGGCAGCCCTGGGCCGCTGTTTTCGGGGCGCTCGTCTTCGCCGGCATCGTAATCCTGCTTGCCGTACGCACCGGAGCGCCGCCGCTGCGCACCATACTCTATGGCGTCGCGCTGGGTGCTTTGGCCAAGGCCGGCGTTACGCTTTTTCTCGTCGACGGTCCGGTCCACCGTGCGAGTCAGGCCGCCATGTGGCTTGCCGGTTCCGTCTATCAAGCACGCTGGACCGATGTGCAGGTGTTGGCGATCGGTCTGTCGCTTCTGGTCCCGTTGGTCTTCGGATTGGCGCGCCGGATGGACCAGCTTCAACTCGACGAATCGAGTGCCCGAGCAACTGGCCTGCCCGTGCGCGCGACCCAGTTGTTGCTTTTCGCTGTTGCCACCACATTGACGGCGGCGGCCGTGTCCTTCGCTGGCGCCATCGGGTTCGTCGGCCTCGTCGCGCCGCACATTGCGCGGCTTGTCGTCGGTGGCCGCGCAGGTGGACAGGCGCTGGGCGCAGCATTTATCGGCGCCGCGATCGTCATTGTCGCCGACCTGGTCGTGCGTGTGTGTTTTGCGCCCCTCGAAGTGCCCGCCGGCGCGGTCACTGCAGTCATCGGTGCCCCTTACTTCCTCTTTATTCTGATACGCGCGGGTAGAGTTCATGCATAAGGACCATGCAAAAGAGCGTGCCGAAGTGGAGTTGCGCGGTGCCGCACTCGGTTATCCGGGAAAACTCGTCTTTGACGCTCTCGACCTGTCCATTCGCGCCGGACGCCTCACTGCGCTTTGCGGGCCCAATGGTTGTGGCAAATCGACCGCCCTGCGCGCCATGCGGGCCATGCTGCCCGCCCGGGCTGGTTCCGTTCTTCTGCGCGACCAACCCGTGTCGGGATTGACGGCCAAAGTGCTTGCCCGCGAAATCGCCATGCTTACGCAAAGCCCGACCGCACCGGAGGAACTGTCTGTCGGGCAACTCGTGTCGCTTGGGCGCTACGCACACCGCAAGGCTTTCGCTTCCGATACCATGGTCGATCGGGAGGCCATCGCCACGGCGCTCGAGCAGACAAATCTTACCCACCTTACGGATCGTCCCATCGGTACGCTGTCTGGCGGTCAACTTCAGCGCGTTTGGATCGCGATGGTGTTGGCGCAGGCATCGCCCGTCATTCTTCTCGATGAACCGACAAACCACCTCGATATCGCCCATGCGCTGGACGTGCTGGCTCTCGTGCGTCGTCTTGGTGCGCAGGATGGCAAGACTGTCGTCGTTGTTCTGCACGATCTGAATCTTGCGGCCCGCTTTGCCGACGACATTGTTTTCTTCCGCGCTGGAAAGGTCGCCGGATGCGGCGCGGTCGAAGATGTCTTCCGCCAGAACCTGATCGAGGATGTGTTCGGTATCGAGTGCATCGTTCGCCAGGAACCGGCTTCCGGACGGCCTTTCTGTATCCCCTTGGCCGCTTGTCCAACACGTCGCGATCGTCCAGAGCAGGATTAGAATTTTCAGAAAATTCGCTCTTCAAGCGTTTCGCATGGTTAGCGAAATCTTGAGATCGCCGTTAACGAAATAACGGGGCGCCCATCGTTGAAACCCCAAGGCCGCGCGGGTTTGCGATGCTTAACAAAATCAGGCGTTTACTGAAAATTTGAATTTTGTTTTCTTCAAATTAAGCACAAGATTTAACGGCGATTTCAGCCGCCCCCTGCATTCTCGGAAACATCGAAGGGCTGGCCCTGGACGGGCAAACATAAGGCTCTCGGGAGAAAAACAGGGATTTGAATTATGGCACGTTATGACGTTCAGGAAGCAGGCTTCGGTACGGCTGGTTCGTCCACCCAGGCCGACGTGCTGTTTCAGCTTGGAATGATGTATGCGACTGGCCGCGACTGCGATGTCGATCTGGTGGCCGCGCACAAATGGTTCAACATCGCGGCCATCAAAGGCTCCGAACGCGCCGCGGAGCTGCGTTCGGAAGTGGCTGCCGGCATGTCCAAGCCGGAACTCGCCAAGGCGCTGCGCGATGCACGCGAATGGATGACGATGCACTGATGCCGGGGGGCGGAACGTTCAGGGCCGGGCCGGAGATCGGCTGGCCCTGAACGG
>NZ_CAJXGF010000243.1 GCF_913053745.1 uncultured Nitratireductor sp. | reverse complement strand
CGGTTTCGACGTTCTGGGCGAAGACATCCAGCCCGGAATCCACCACCTTCTCAACGTCAGACATGACCGCGTCGAAATCCGGTGTCAGCGCCTCAACGGCAACTTCCGGCGTGCGCTGTTTAATGGCCGAAACGCAGGCGGCATAGTGGGCAGCGCCACCGTCGTCCAGGTCGTCGCGGTCCACCGAGGTGATAACAACGTGCTTCAACTCCATCTCGCGCACTGCTTTGGCCACATTGTCCGGCTCGTTGATATCGACCGGTCCTGGAATGCCTGTTGACACATTGCAGAAGGCACAGGCGCGCGTGCAGATTTCGCCGAGGATCATGAAGGTCGCGTGCTTCTTGTCCCAGCACTCGCCAATGTTCGGACAGCCCGCTTCCTCGCACACGGTCACGAGCTTGTTGGACTTCACGATCTCGCGGGTTTCCAGATAGCCCTGCGAGGTTGGCGCCTTGACGCGGATCCATTTCGGCTTGCGCAGCACCTCCTGGTCCGGCCGATGCGCCTTTTCGGGATGCCGCGGACGCGGTTTGGCGGTAACAGTATCGAGAATGGTGACCATGTTTGTCCTATCGCGCCCGACGCGAGGCCGAGCGTCCGAATACCCAAAGGATCAGGATCGCGCCAAGAATGGCGACCACCAGATTGCCCAGAAAACCGTAGAACGAGATGCCTACAAGGCCGGCGATGGTTCCGCCGACGAACGAACCGGCGATCCCGACCAGAATGTTGATGAGAAAGCCGTGGTCGCGGTTCATGGTCTTTTCGGCCACGTAGCCGGCCAGGAAGCCGATCACGAGGAGGCCGAAAAAGCCGACACCAGGCATGCCCAGGAGACCGTAGCTTTCGTCCATCAATCAGGTTCCTCGTTCGTGTTCCCCCGCATATAGTCCAGTTGGCGCAGGGGAAACAGGGGCCGACGCCCCCATTTTTAGGCGTTGAGCGTGCGCCCGTAGGCGTCGAGTACGCTTTCCTTCATCATCTCCGACAATGTCGGGTGCGGGAAGACAGTGTGCATCAGCTCTTCCTCCGTCGTTTCCAGGTTCATCGCGACAACGAAGCCCTGGATGAGTTCCGTCACCTCCGTGCCGATCATATGCGCGCCCAGCAACTCGCCTGTCTTCTTGTCGAAAACTGTCTTGATGAAGCCCTGATCCTCGCCGAGTGCAATCGCCTTGCCATTGGCGGCGAACTGGAACCTGCCCACACGGATGTCGCGGCCTTTTTCCTTCGCCTTTGCTTCGGTAAGGCCAACAGAGGCAACCTGCGGCTGACAGTAGGTGCAACCCGGGATCAGTCCCTTGTCCAGCTCGTGAACGCCCGGCACGCCGGCAATCTTTTCTATGCAGATCACGCCTTCGTGCTCGGCCTTGTGTGCCAGCATGGGCGGCCCTGCCACGTCACCGATCGCGTAAATGCCTTCGATATTCGTACGGCCGAAGCCGTCCACCGCCACGCAGCCGCGATCTGTCTTGACGCCGAGCGCTTCCAGGCCGAGATTCTCGGTGTTTCCCTGCACGCCGACAGCGGAAATCAGCTTCTCGGCAGCAATCTTTTCAGTCTTTCCGTCCTTGGTCTCGATGTGGGCGGTCACACCGTCCTTGCCCTTCTCAACCTTGGCGACCTTCGCCTCGAGCTTGAACTTGATGCCCTGTTTCTCGAACTGGCGCTGAGCGAATTTCGAGACTTCCGCGTCTTCCACGGGGAGGATCTGCGGCATCAGTTCGACCACCGTTACCTCTGCGCCCATGGTGCGGTAGAATGAGGCGAACTCCATGCCGATCGCGCCGGAGCCCATCACGACCAGCGATTTGGGCATGGTTTTCGGCACCATCGCCTCGAAATAGGTCCAGATCTTGTCGCCATCCGGCTCGATGCCCGGCAGAACGCGCGGACGTGCACCCGTCGCCACGATGATGTGCTTGGCCTTATAGGTGCCCGTCCCCTTTGTGTTCTTTGGCGCCGGCGGCTGCGGCTGCATGGCCTTTTTCGACGTTTCGGAGACCACCACTTCGCCAGGCTTCGAGATTTTCGCCTCGCCCCATATGACGTCGACCTTGTTCTTCTTCATGAGGAACCCGACGCCGCCATTGAGCCGAAGCGAAACCTTGCGCGAACGATCGACGACAGCGTCCACATCGGCTGTCACCTCACCGTCGATGGAGAGACCGTATTCCTTGCCGTTCTCGGCATAATGCTTGATCTCGGCCGAGCGCAACAGCGCTTTGGTCGGGATACAGCCCCAATTCAGGCAGATCCCGCCCAGATGCTCGCGCTCGACGATAGCCGTTTTCAAGCCAAGCTGTGCGGCGCGGACGGCTGTCACGTAGCCGCCCGGACCCGACCCGATAATGATGACGTCGTAATTTTCAGCCACAGCTGGTCTCTCCTTGTAGTCTTATTATCGTCTAGGGCGCGGACGGGAAGCCGCGCCCTGAGACAAGATTCAGGTCTGCTGCGCCCCGCGCAGGCCGAAAGCGATGAACAGAAGGAACACGCCGTTCGACAGGAGTTCGACGGCCAGAAGAATGCCCAGAATGGTCGCTGCCGCCCACGGCATATCCGCCAGGATCATAACACCGAGCAACAGTGATATGATGCCTGAAAAGAGCACCCATCCCCAGCCCGAGAGTGGTCGGAAAGCGAAAGCGTACATTACCTTCACCACGCCGAGCACGAGAAACATGATCGCGACCAGAATGGTAAGCGAGACGATGCCCGCCGCCGGTTTGGCGATGATGGAAATACCGACGGCGAGCGTCAGAACACCGAGCAACAAAGCCCACAGGAAACCACCCCAGCCGCGTACGCGGAAAGCCTGCACGATCTGCAGCACGCCGAACAGCACGAATGTCCACGCTGCCAGGATTGCCGCCGTCATGGTGGCCGCGAACGGATTGGCGAGCGCGAGAACACCGCCGATCAACGAAATGGCTCCCAGCAGGGCAAGCCAGCCCCACGAAGCATGCACTCTCGGATTTACCTCAGTGTTGGCCATGCTCATCCCTCCTTTGTCAAAGTCCAAGCATGTCTCTCACCACCGGAGCGAGTCCCCGGCCGATGGAGCCTGTGTTGTCGGCGTCCAGGTGAACGCCGTCAAGCGGGCTGGTCCGCGCCACACGACCCGCATCGAAGAAGCCTGCATCCGTCTCGCTGGCAAGAGCGTCGTAAAGCTTCGCCAGCTTTGAGGATTCGGTTCGCGCACTGTCGAACAGGGCTGCGAAGTCGGGTTCGTCGGTTTCGCATGCCGGTGGCGGTGACACGATGAGAACCTTCGGTGCCGGCGCGTCCATCGGATAATCATGGCAGCGCACGATATCGACCAGGCGCTGCATACCTTGCTTGGCGCCGAAAGCCTGGCCGCAGATGAACGGCTTCATGTCGTTTGTGCCCAGCATGATGATGACCAGATCGAGCGGTGCATGGCTCATGAGCAAAGTCGGCAGAACGCGCGCACCGTTTCGGTCGGCGCTTGCGGCGAAATCGTCGAACACCGTGGTCCGGCCGTTTAGCCCTTCGGCGATGACGCGGGCCTCGCCGCCCAGTTCCGCTTGCAGAACACTGGGCCAACGGTCTTCGAAGGAGTGGCGTCCGGGGCCGGCGGGGTTGTACCCCCATGTCAGCGAATCGCCATAACACAGGATGGTTTTCATCTTCCGCCCCCGGATAAGGTTTTCATGTGCCGCCTAGACCAACATGGTCATCGGGTTTTCGATGACCTGTTTGAAGGCTGCGAGGAGTTCGGCGCCAAGCGCGCCGTCCACCGC
>NZ_CAJXGF010000242.1 GCF_913053745.1 uncultured Nitratireductor sp. | reverse complement strand
GTCGTTGATGCCTGGGCAAAGTGCTCGGAAAAGGTCGCCGACGAGATGATGAAGCGCATCAAGGCGGTCGAGTTCAACGAAGACGGTCGTCAGAAGCCGATGAACTCGGTCTACATGATGTCGCACTCCGGTGCCCGTGGCTCACCGGCGCAGATGCGTCAGCTCGCCGGCATGCGCGGCCTGATGGCGCGTCCCGACGGCTCCATCATCGAGACGCCGATCATCTCGAACTTCAAGGAAGGCCTGACCGTGATGGAGTACTTCAACTCCACCCACGGCGCCCGTAAAGGTCTGGCCGATACGGCTCTGAAGACGGCGAACTCGGGTTACCTGACCCGCCGCCTGGTTGACGTGGCTCAGGACTGCATTGTCACAGTGCCCGATTGCGGCACCGACAAGGGCCTGACCATGCAGCCGATCGTCGATGCCGGTCAGGTGGTTGCGTCCATCGGACAACGCGTGCTCGGCCGCACGGCGCTGGACGACATCGTCAATCCCGCCACGGACGAAGTGATCGTCTCGGCTGGGCGCTTGATCGATGAGCGCGATGTCGAAGCCATCGAAAATGCCGGCATCCAGTCCGTCCGCATTCGTTCCGCGCTTACCTGTGAGGTGCGTAATGGTGTGTGTGCGGTCTGCTACGGTCGCGACCTGGCGCGCGGTACGCCCGTCAATATCGGTGAGGCTGTCGGTGTGATCGCCGCGCAGTCGATCGGTGAGCCTGGTACTCAGCTCACCATGCGTACCTTCCACATGGGCGGTACGGCACAGGTGGTCGATCAGTCGTTCCTCGAAGCCTCCTTCGAGGGCACGGTCAAGGTGCGGAACCGCAATGTGGTGCGCAACTCCGAGGGCGATCTTGTCGTGATGGGCCGCAACATGGCGGTGCTGATCATGGACGAGAACGGCGAAGAGCGTGCGAGCCATCGCCTGACCTACGGTTCACGTCTGTTCATCGACGAAGGCGACAAGGTGAAGCGCGGCCAGCGCATCGCCGAGTGGGACCCATATACCCGCCCGATGCTGACCGAGGTGGAAGGCACCGTTGCGTTCGAGGATCTGGTCGACGGCGTGTCGGTTCAGGAAACCGCGGACGAGTCGACCGGCATCACCAAGCGTGAGGTCATCGATTGGCGGTCAACGCCGCGTGGTTCGGACCTTAAGCCGGCACTGACGGTGCTCGATGCCAAGGGCAAGCTTGCCAAGCTCGCCCGCGGCGGGGACGCGCGCTTCCTGCTTTCGGTGGAGACGGTTCTGTCCGTCGAACCGGGTTCCAAGGTGAAGCCGGGCGACGTGATCGCTCGTATCCCGACGGAAAGCGCACGCACGAAGGACATTACCGGTGGTCTGCCGCGCGTCGCGGAACTGTTCGAGGCCCGTCGTCCGAAGGATCACGCCATCATCGCCGAGATTGATGGTACGGTTCGCTTCGGCCGCGACTACAAGAACAAGCGCCGCATCGTGATCGAGCCGCATGACTCGACGCTGGAGCCCGCGGAATATCTTATTCCCAAGGGCAAGCCGTTCCATCTTCAGGACGGCGACCAGATCGAGAAGGGCGACTTTATTCTCGACGGCAACCCTGCACCGCACGACATCCTGGCGATCAAGGGCGTGGAGGCTCTGGCGTCCTACCTGGTCAACGAAATCCAGGAGGTCTATCGCTTGCAGGGCGTGTTGATCAACGACAAGCACATCGAGGTGATCGTTCGCCAGATGCTGCAGAAGATCGAGATCACGGCGCAGGGCGACTCCACCTATATTCCGGGCGATCACGTCGACTCCGTCGAGTTCGAGGAGATCAACGATCGGCTGGTGGAAGAGGGCAAGAAGCCTGCCGAAGGCCAGCCGGTCCTTCTCGGCATCACCAAGGCTTCGCTGCAGACGCCGTCCTTCATCTCCGCAGCCTCCTTCCAGGAGACCACGCGTGTGCTGACCGAGGCGGCCGTTGCCGGCAAGATCGATACGCTGCAGGGATTGAAGGAGAACGTGATCGTTGGCCGCCTGATCCCGGCCGGTACCGGTGGCGCCATGAGCCAGGTTCGCCGCATCGCACGTTCGCGCGACGATCTGATCCTGGACGAGCGTCGCAAGACGTCCGGTGCCGAGATGGCCGATCCGATGATCGCCGACATGACCACGAGCGCTGCAGAGTAGACGCGGCGCCAGTGAAAGCGGAAAAGCCGGGCCTCGTGTCCGGCTTTTCTTTTTGTGTGGCTGCTGCCGAAGTCGACAGCGCCGCACGACAGCGAGCCTGGCTGCTCGAACGAAAAGAAAAACCCGGCGGTGGGGCCGGGCTTTTCGCATCCGTTTGATGGTTGAACTAGATCGGCTCGTCGAAGGTCACGATGGCGATCTCGCCTTCAAGCGCGCCTTGCCACGCTGAGAGGTGCGGTTCCTCGTCCGGTTCGCCTTCCATGTCACCGATCTGGTCGAGCTCCGCTTCGGCATAACCTTCGCGGGCAAGCGCTTCCAGCGCAAGGCGCACTGCCGTGTCGTCGTCGGGGGCCAACAGCATAATGTGCACGCCTTCGCTTTCAGCGCCCTTTTCGCGCCAGACCCGCCCTGTGACGATGGTGACTGCGCGTTCTTCAGATTCGCTCATTGTGATTCCCGATTCTTGCCGAGCGGCCAACGCTCACTACATGAAGCCTGCTTCTCGCATGCGTGAAGAGAGAATGACAGAGCCGGGGTATGGTTTCGCTGCGAAATCGTTCCCGTTTGAGCAATAATCTGTCTTTGGACTGGGCTCGCACCGCGTGGTCGGGCTTCACGCAAGATAATTGTCGCGGCGGGGTTGACGGTTAATCGACTTGCGAGTAATACCCGCTTCGTCCGAGCCGATGTGAGGCTTTTTCTTTCGGGGCGACACGCCCCGGATTAGGTCTCAAACAGGGTTCGTTTTTGCGAGCGACAGAATTTGCGGCGCATGAAGCGGAAACGCTTCCTCTGCTGTTTGTCCGGGCAAGACCGTTAAGGCGGTTTGGCAGCCCGGTTTTGTGCATGACGTGCATTCTGTTTTCGATGCGGCCCTCGGGCTTGAGACACGGAATTGTAACAAGGGAAGGTTTGATGCCTACCGTTAACCAGTTGATCCGCAAACCGCGCATTGCGCCGGTTAAGCGCAATAAGGTTCCGGCCATGCAGGCCAACCCGCAGAAGCGGGGTGTTTGTACGCGCGTCTACACGACGACGCCGAAGAAGCCGAACTCGGCCATGCGCAAGGTGGCGAAGATCCGCCTCGCCAACGGTTTTGAGGTCATCGGGTATATCCCCGGTGAGGGGCATAATCTTCAGGAGCACTCCGTGGTCATGATCCGCGGCGGTCGTGTGAAGGACCTTCCGGGTGTTCGCTACCACATCATTCGTGGCGTGCTCGACACCCAGGGTGTGAAGAACCGCAAGCAGCGTCGTTCGAAATACGGCGCCAAGCGTCCGAAGTAGGTTATCCGGCTTCGGCGCTTCTATTTTGAGCCGGGCCTCGAAGGTAAGAGACGAAAAACATGTCCCGTCGCCACCGCGCAGAAAAACGAGAGATCAACCCGGATCCGAAATTCGGTGATACGGTTGTGACCAAGTTCATGAACGCCATCATGCTTGATGGCAAGAAGTCCGCCGCCGAGCGTATCGTTTACGGTGCGTTCGAGCAGGTTGAGGACAAGCTGAAGCAGGAGCCTGTTGGAATCTTCCATCAGGCGTTGGATAACGTGGCTCCGCACGTCGAGGTTCGTTCCCGTCGTGTTGGTGGCGCCACCTATCAGGTGCCGGTCGATGTCCGTCCCGAGCGCCGTCAGGCG
>NZ_CAJXGF010000241.1 GCF_913053745.1 uncultured Nitratireductor sp. | reverse complement strand
CCGATGTGGCTCTCCCCGGTGCGGGTCGTCGTGGCCGCCATCACGGATGCCGCGAATGATTATGCCGAGGAAGCAGCCGCAGCGCTTCGCAAGGCGGGCCTGCGTGTGGAGACGGATCTTCGCAATGAGAAGATCAACTACAAGGTCCGCGAGCACTCGCTGCAGAAAGTGCCGGTGATTGCCGTTGTCGGCGGACGCGAGGCGGAGGAGCGCACGCTGGCGCTGCGCCGGCTCGATGAGGCGCTCGGCCATGAGGAGGAAAGTTTTCGCCCGCTCAATCCGCCGCATCTCCATGCCGCGCAATGCCGTTTTGCCGAACCCATCGTCACACAGGAAGCGATCGAGATCGCCATCGAACGCCTTGCCCGCGATCTGGGCGCGATCCTTGAAAAAGCGGGCAAAGGCGCGCGCCGGGTGGAATTACGCCTGTTCCGCGTCGATGGCTGGTTCGAGGCCCTGCCGCTCGCCACCAGCACCGCCACACGCGATGCAGCGCACCTCGCCCGCCTTCTCGGCGAGCGGCTCGACCGCATTCAAGACCGTGCCGGTTTCGGCTTCGAGGCGGCCAGCCTCACCGCGCTTTCCGTAGAAACACTTGCCATGCGGCAGGAGGATCTGGGCGGCGATCCCCTTGCCGGGCACGATAACGACATCGCCCCGCTTCTCGACCGGCTGGTCAACCGGTTCGGCGCGCGCAACGTCACCCGCGCCGAGCCCCATGCGAGCTTTCTGCCGGAGCGCGCCGCGCGCGCCGTCTCGGTGCTCAAACCGGCCCGAAGCCATGACTGGCAGGCTCATGCCCGTTGTGTTCAGGATGGCGCGGCCTTTGCCCGCCCGCTGTTTCTTCTGGCCGTGCCGGAGCCCGTTACCACGCTTGCCGGCGTGCCCGATGGCCCGCCGACACGTTTCGAATGGCGGCGCGTGGCGCATCGGGTGGCGCGCGCCGAAGGACCGGAGCGCATCGCGCCCGAATGGTGGCGCGCGCCGCTCGGTGCCAGCCGCAAAACGCGCGACTATTACCGCATCGAGGATGAGGCCGGCCGCCGCTTCTGGCTTTTCCGCGATGGGCTTTATGAACGCGATGAGGAAACCCCGCGCTGGTTCATCCACGGGGTCTTCTCATGAGAGAGCAATCGGCAAAACCCATCCCCCTCGACAGTGGCTCAAAGGCCGACACGCCTCCAAAATCGCGCCCGGCGCCACCGGAACCGGCCTTTGCCGAGCTCGGTGTCACCAGCAATTACAGCTTTTTGCGCGGCGGGTCGCACCCGCGCGAGCTGGTTGCCGAAGCCGCGCGTCTCGGCCATGTGGCCGTCGGCATCGCCGACCGCAACACGCTGGCCGGCGCCGTGCGTGCCCATGTTGAAGCCAAGGCGCAGAGAATCCGGCTTGTCGTCGGCGTGCGGCTGGTCATGCTGGACGGTTTCGAGACGCTGTGCTTCCCCACAGACCGGGATGCCTATGGCCGCCTGACAAAGCTTCTGACCGATGGCAACCACCGCGCGCCGAAGGGCGAATGCCATCTCCATATGAGCGACCTGGAAAAGCTTGAAACAGGCCAGCGCTTCATCGCCATGCCGCCCTATGATTTCGGCGCCGAGTTCGAGGAAAACCTGCGCCGACTCTCTCACCTCTTTCCGGGCGACGTCTTTCTGGCGCTCACACCTCATCGCCGGGCCAATGACGGCGCGCGCCAGCATCGCCTTGCCGCGCTCGCCGCCGCCTGCGGCACACCGCTCATCGCCACCAATGACGTGCTCTACCACACACCGGCGCGCCGCCCGTTGCAGGATCTGCTCACCTGCATCCGCACGCACTGCACCATCGACGAGGCCGGCTTCCGGCTGGAGCGCAATGCCGAGCGTCATCTGAAATCGCCAAAAGAAATGGCTCGTCTCTTGCGCAATCACGAAGATGCCGTCGCCCGCTCCGTGGCATTCATGGACGATTGTCGTTTCTCGCTCGATGAACTGCATTTCGATTATCCGAAGGAAGCAAGCGGCGAAAGCGCCACACCCCAAGAAGAGCTGGAGCGCCTGACCTGGCTCGGCGCGAAAGAGCGCTTCTCGGGCATGGTCCCCGCGAAAATCGGAGCCATGATTGCCCATGAGTTGAAGCTCATCGGCCAGCTTGGCTACGCCGCCTATTTCCTGACCGTGCACGACATCGTGCGCTTCGCGCGGTCGCAGGAACCGCCAATCCTATGCCAGGGGCGCGGCTCGGCGGCCAATTCGGTCGTCTGCTATTGCCTTGACGTCACCTCGGTCAATCCCACCGAGATCGACCTTCTGTTCGAGCGTTTCATCTCCGCCGAGCGCGGCGAGCCGCCGGACATCGATGTCGATTTCGAGCATGAGCGGCGCGAAGAGGTGATGCAGTATGTCTACGAGAAATATGGCCGCCACCGCGCCGGGCTTGCCGCCACCGTCATTTCCTATCGCACGCGCAGCGCCGTGCGCGAGGCCGGCAAGGCCATGGGCCTGTCGCCCGATGTTGTGGCCGCCATGACCGGCCTCGTCTGGGGCCATTCCGCGCGCACGCCGGCCCGCGATCAGGTGCGCGAAGCCGGGCTCGACCCCACAGACCCGCGCCTGCGCCAGACCCTCGTGCTCGTCGGCCAGTTGATCGGCTTTCCACGCCACCTCTCGCAGCATGTGGGCGGGTTCGTGCTCACTCACTCGCCCTTGAGCGAGATGGTGCCTATCGCCAACGCCGCCATGAAGGACCGCACCATGGTGGAATGGGACAAGGACGATCTCGATGCGCTCAACATTCTCAAGGTGGATGTGCTGTCGCTCGGCATGCTCACTTGCCTGCGCAAGAGTTTCGATCTGTTGCGCGATCACTATGGCGAAGAGCGCACGCTCGCCACCGTGCCTCGCGACGACGGTCCCACCTACGCCATGATCCAGCGGGCCGATACGATCGGCGTTTTCCAGATCGAAAGCCGGGCGCAGATGTCCATGTTGCCGCGCCTGCGGCCGAAGGATTTCTACGATCTCGTCATCGAGATCGCCATCGTCCGCCCCGGCCCCATTCAGGGCGACATGGTTCACCCCTATCTGCGCCGCCGCAATGAGGAGGAGGATGTGGATTACCCGTCCGAGGAATTGCGCGCCGTTCTCCAGAAGACCCTCGGTGTGCCGCTGTTTCAGGAACAGGCAATGAAGATCGCCATCGTTGCCGCCGGTTTCCCCCCGGAAAAGGCCGATCGGCTGCGCCGCGCCATGGCCTCGTTCCGCCGCACCGGCACCATCGATCAGTTCCGCGAGGACTTCATCAACGGCATGCTCGAGAACGGTTACGACCCCGACTTTGCCGAGCGCTGCTTCAACCAGATGAAGGGGTTCAGCGATTACGGCTTTCCCGAAAGCCATTCGGCCAGTTTCGCTCTGCTCGCCTATGCCTCCTCCTGGCTCAAATGCCACTATCCGGACGTTTTCGCCTGTGCGCTTTTGAATTCGCAGCCCATGGGGTTTTATTCCGCCTCCTCCATCGTCCGCGACTTTCGCGACCATGGCGGCGAGACACGACCCGTCGACATCAATCGCAGCGATTGGGACCATACGCTGGAACCGGCCTCGAAGCCCCGCGCGATCCGCCATGCGCTGCGGCTCGGCCTGCGTCAGGTGGACGGCATTCGCGAGGCTGCGGCGCTGAAAATCGCGGCCACGCGCGGTACAGGCTTCGCAACGGTTCGCGATCTTTATTTCCGTTCCGGTATCGACATGTTCTCTCTGCGTCGGCTGGCCGAGGCGGATGCTTTCCGCTCGCTCGGGCTCGACCGGCGCGCCGCTCTTTGGGAGGTTCGCGGTCTGAGCGGCCATCAGGGCGTGCGCGCGGCCGCCGAGGAATTGCCGCTTTTCGCCAGCGCCAGAAG
>NZ_CAJXGF010000240.1 GCF_913053745.1 uncultured Nitratireductor sp. | reverse complement strand
TCCCGTTCGGCTTTTTGTCTTGCCGGTGAATCGCTTGCGGCAATGTCCTGTCGCAATGAATCACCGTGCCTGTCCAAGAGCGGCGTCTCGTCGTCGCCTGTTTTCCGGGGCGTCGCCGCAGCACGAGGGAGGGGGGCTCGCGCTGCGTGAGATCAAGCGGCACTCGGACCTGGATCGTCGTCTTCGCCAAAGGAAAGGGCGTCCGGTTGGGAGGCAGCAGACATGTCTGTATTGTGCACGAGACGCAGCGCCGGGCGTTTCGTCGCGTACATTTTCCCGCGCTCGGCCTCGGGTTGATAAAGAACCTCTTCGAGCAAGAGGCGTTCGGGCGGAGCCACGCCGTCTCTCGGCAGGAGCAGCGTTTCGCCCGCGGCGCGCCCCAGAAGCGCCAGGCCGCGCAGCGTCGTTATCGGCAATGTCAGCCCGACGAAGCCCTGCAACGCGTCATGGCTGATGATGCGCGTCTGCGGCGGCTCGTCGCCGATGCGGAACTGCACGCGGCTGTTGAGTGTGACGACATTCGCCGGCACGTCGTCGCGGAAGATGACGGTCGCGTCGTTGAGTTTGGCGCGCAAAAGCGCGGCATAAGCGTCGCTGAGCCTATGTCGACGCTCCTGCAGAAATTCCAGGATGGTGAAATCCTTTGTGGTGAGAATGCATCCTTGTCCGGTCCACATGACGATCTCCAGCGCGGTTCCCGCGTGTCGAAACGGGGAGACCGCGAACAAGCAAACCTGCGCGGCCGCTGTCGGCTGCACAGCCTGAATTCGGTCGAGCGGTCCCCTGCGCCGAGAGGTTATGGCGCAGGGGCTAGGCTCCCGTCAGGAGATGTCCCGTGAAGAAACGAAGGTGCGGACTGGTCATGAGGGGGCTGCTCAGACGGCGGTCTCTGACTGGGTCACGCGCACGACGGTCAGTTTGTGGGTCTGGCCCGTGCGGGCGGCCCAGTTGATGGACTGGCCTTCCTTGAGGCCGATCAAAGCCGTCCCCACGGGAGTGGTGATGGAGATGCGTCCCTTCTCGATGTCGGCGTCGCCCGGATAGACCAGGGTCACCGTCTTTTCGGGGCCTTCATCGGCCGTATAAACGACTGTGGAGCCCATGCGCACGATGCTGGCCGCAAGCGACCCGTCCCGCACGACGCGTGCCCGGTCGAGCTCGGCCATCATGGTTTCCGACACTTCGGGGTTGCGATCTTCCAACGCCTCGGCGAGGCCGGTCAGGCGTTCATAATCGGTTTCGGAAATCGTGATGCTCGGCTTGCGCCCTGTCTTCTGCTGCATTGGCTTTTCCATGCGAGTGTTGCGGTCATGCGTCCGGCACATGCCGCTCGGCTTCGATTGTCGTGCGATTTTTGGTGATGCGCCCTAGAACCGTTCCCGCTGCTCGTCTTGATCGTGTCGATCAATCGGCGGAAGAGCGCCCCTCGGTTCGGAGGCGCACAGCACCGAACCGGGGGTCAATATCCCGCAATGGGACATACCCGGAAGAAAACGGACGTATGTTTTCGTTTCGTGCTCATCGCATAAACGTGGTGCGCGGATGTGGCGATGTCAAGGCGGTAGCCGTAATTGTACGGTGATCGCCGGTTCAGTCTCGATCGTGTGTGTCGCGGCGATTGCGCCGCGCGAAACGGAACCCTTCCGGCATTGCCGCGCGCACCATGATCATCTCGCCGATCGTCTCATGGGTGATAAGTCCCACCAGTCGGTCATGGCTGTCCAGAACGGCCACCGCCGGGGCTTGTTTTTCCTGCATCAGGCGCACGCCCTCGGTCAGGCTTTGCTGCCTGTGAACGGCTGGAAGGCCTGTGCGCATCGCGCTTGCCGCCGGCGCATCGGGTCCGGCATCCTTGAGTGCGCGCATCATGTCGTTGCGCGTGATCAGCCCTTCCATGTGGCCGTTGCCGTCCACCACCGGAAATTCGTTCTGCGTGGTGGCGAGAAGCAGGTCGATTGCCTCGCCGACGCTGGCCGAGCGGTCGAGTGTGGCGAATTTCCTCACCATCACGTCACCTGCCAGAACACTGTTGGCGACGCTGCGTATCTGCGCATTCTGCGCTTCTGCGGAAGCTGCCAGATAGACAAATATCGCTATGAAGATGAGAAGCGGGTTGTAGAGCAGTCCCAGGAAACCGAAGAGGAAGGCAAGGCCCTGGCCGATATTGGCGGCGATCTGCGTGGCCCGGGCCCAGCTCAGCCGTGTTGCCAGGAGCGCGCGCAGCACGCGTCCGCCATCCATCGGAAAGGCGGGGATCAAATTGAACAGGACAAGAAAGACGTTCACGCCGGCAAGCCGCACCAGAAAATCGGCTCGAGGGTTCTCGACCTGCACCATCTGCCCGATACCCGCCGATCCGCCGATTGCGAAAATGATCAAGGCGGCGATTACGACGTTCACGAGTGGCCCGGCGATGGCGATCACCAGTTCCTGGACGGGGTCTTCGGGCATGCGCTCCAGCCGCGCCAGTCCGCCGATGGGCAGGAGTGTGATGTCGGGCGTCCTGATGCCGTAGCGGCGCGCGGCGAAGACATGGCCGAACTCGTGCAGCACCACGCAGGCGAAAACGGCGATGATGAAGGTCACGCCCTCCCAGGCGGCGGCGCTGCCGCCGATCCGGTAATGCATGAACCAGATCCATGCCAGCAGAAGAAAGAATGTGACGTGAACGCGCAGCACCGTGCCGCCGATTTTGCCGATGTTGAAAGACCAGGCCATGAACATCGCTCCCGTTGGAAAGAAACGGCTCTATCTTATTTAGGCGACAATCATGGTGTTGGCATCCGGCGTGCTGCAGAATCGTTTGGTCGGGAGAGTTGATTTCGAAATGGCGGTCGAAAGAAGAGATTTCATCGGAAAGGTTGCGCGCAGGCGCAACGCGTTGGCGCCTGCGCTTCTTCTACTGGTGCTGACGCTGGGAACCTTCGCTTTCCTCGCCATTGCCGACGAGGTTGCCGAGGGAGAAATAGAGGCACTGGACGAACGGGTGTTGCTGTCCATGCGCAATCCGATGGATGCCTCCGATCCGCTGGGTCCTCCCTGGCTTGAGGAAACCGCCCTGGAAATCACCGCCATCGGGGGGTATCCGGTCATTGTGATGTCGCTTCTGGTTGTAACCGGCCTGCTTGTCGTCGCGCGGCGCTATGGCGCGGCCATATACGCATTGTTTTCCGTCGGTTCGGGCGCGCTCGTGTCCTACACGCTGAAGAACTATTACGAGCGTCCGCGCCCCGACATTGTCGAGCATCTCGATGTTATCCACACGGCGAGTTTTCCAAGCGGCCACGCCACGGTCACCACGGTCGCCTATCTCACGCTCGCAGCGCTCGTCACACGATTCTTTCCCGATTGGCGTGTCCGGCTTTATGTGCTTGCCGTTGCCGTTTTCGTTTCGTTCCTTGTCGGCGTCAGCCGCGTCTATCTCGGCGTTCACTGGCCCAGCGATGTGGCGGCGGGGTGGGCGCTGGGCGCTGCCTGGGCGAGCTTCACCTGGCTTTGCCTCAGTCTGCTCGCGCTTTATCGCGGCAAAAGGCTTGCCGATGTCGCAGGAAACCGGTTGCGCGAAAGTTCGGTCGAGGCTAAGGAAAAACCATGAAGACGATTTCTTGCGCAAATCTCTGGTGGTGGACCCGCTAACAGCGGCCAGCCGCGCAGTTTGCGCGCAGGAAATAACCATGGCCGCAGGTGAAAACCGGGCGGCCATTTTTGTCTGCGCTTCCCGGCGATGCCTGAAAAAGGGAGCATATGATGAGCCTGGAAGTTCTGGAAAACGGTGCCGAGCGGTTTGCGACGGCGGGTGGCGTCACCATCACCCGACACCGCGTGGAAACCGCCTATGAGGGCGCCATCGACGCCTATATCGACGCACTGGACGAGCGCCGTGGCGCTGTTTTT
>NZ_CAJXGF010000239.1 GCF_913053745.1 uncultured Nitratireductor sp. | reverse complement strand
CCGCCGCAGCGAGCCCCGGAAGCGTGTCGTGATATGTATAGGGTACGTCATGCAACTGCCGGCGATTGTGATAGGCAATCGGCAGGCCGAACGCTGCAAGGCGTTGTGCGATGGCACGGCCGATCCGACCCATGCCGAAAATGCCGACCGTTCGCCCACGCAACGAACCACGTGAGAAGGGATAGGCCCCGTCGCGCTCCCACCGCCCGTCGCGCAGCCATTGCTCGGCGCGGGGCAGCTCACGCACCGTGTTCAAAAGGAGCCCCACCGCGGTGTCGGCCACTTCATCGGTCAGGACGTCCGGCGTGTTGGTCACCATGACATTGCGCCGACCGGCATGCGCCGCATCGACGGCATCGTAACCGACGCCGAAGTTTGCCACGATCTCAAGATTGGGCAAGGCGTCGATGAATGCCGCGTCGATAACCGTCATTGCCGCCATGCCACGAACCTTCGCGGCGGTCTCATTCGTCACCAGAGCCGGATCGGCCTTGTCGAGAGATATCAACTCGAAACGCGCGGCGATGCGCTCACGCGCATGAGGATGCAGGTGTCCGGGCACCAGAATGGCGATGTTCCGTGTCTCGACCAAAATAAATCTCCCGATTGAACAAGCTGGCAAACGATGCGGCTGACAGAGTCAGCGCTCGACAGGTTTTCCGGTTGATTGGCGCACATGCAATTCAGGCTTGATGAGTTCCTGGGCCGGGTTCACATCCGCACCGTTCAACCTGTCGAGCAGAACCCGTGCCGCCCGGCGCCCCACATCGCGCTGACCGTTCCAGACGGTGGTCAGCGCCGGCGTGGCGATGGCCGCCTCTTCAAGATCGTCATAGCCGGTTACGGAGATATCCACACCCGGAACCAGACCGGCGCGGGCGATCCCGTTCATCAGACCGATCGCCACGAGGTCGTTCCAGCAGACCGCCGCCGTGGGCTTGTCTTTCAAGGCAAGGAACGCTCCGGCAATCTCGAACCCGGCCTGTTTGGTGCGTGGCCCCGGAAACCGCCATTGCGGTTTAATCTCGAGCCCGGCCTTGCCCATGGCATCCACATATCCCTGATAACGATCGCGGCCGGTCGATGTCTGGTCGGTACCACCGATCATTGCAATGCGTGTATGGCCGAGCGAGATCAGATGATTGGTCGCGAGACCCGTACCGTATGCATCGTCACCGCGGAACACCGGGACGCGCGCACCTTCGACAGACCGAGCGATAAGCACCGTCGGCAAACCGTTTTCCTCGACAAGGCGAATGTCCTGCGGCGGCGTGCCGATGGCCGGTGACATGATAACCCCATCAGCACCCAATTGCAGAAGCGTGTCGATGAACGTGCGTTGCTTTTCCAATTGATCGTAGTGGTTCGACAAGAGAAACGTCTGCCTCGATCGGTCAAGCTCACTTTCGATCGACCGTAGGATTTCGGCGAAAAAGGGATTCATGATGTCGTGCACCACGACGCCGATGATACCCGACCGCGATGTCCGCAAACTGGCTGCGCGGCGATTGTAGATATAACCGATCTCGCGCGCATGTTCCTTGATCCGCTGACGCGTCGCATCAGCCACAAGCGGACTGTCGCGCAATGCGAGAGAAACGGTGGCCGTGGATACACCAAGCGCCTCGGCTATGGTGGAAAGCTTGATCTTCTGCGCCAGCCTGAATCCCCCCGCTGCGGATGACCGTTATTATCGGGCACGGCTATTTTAAGCCATCTCTCCCGCTCACAATGCCACGGGTGTCGGTGCAACCCGCCTTAAACTGTTTAAGACTGCTTACGCCAACGATAGTGGGAAGGTCAATCACGCGGCGCACCCGTAAGAACGCTCTGGGGTAGGATCAGTCATGCTTTCGTGAGGGACGACAGCCTGAACGATTTACGTTCCGCGCATCGAACGATCGGATGGGATCGTTTGGCATCGCATGGATGCGGCGACAGCAAAGGGCAGGACTTTTTCTTTCTGTCAGAGTGCCGGCGAACTAACTGTCAGCTTCGGCGATCTCATCGTCAGCGTCGTTGAAACCCACACCGTTCAGATTGGCTTCAACCTTGGAAAGGAGGCGGGTCAACACCTTTTGCTCTTTCTTGTCAAATCCCTTTAAGGCCGCCTTCTCGGTCTTGCGGACGGATTTCTCGATCGAGCGAATGGCTTGTTCCCCCTCGCTGGTGAGAAAAACATACGCTCGACGCCCATCATCCTCGGATAATCGTTTCTCCAGAAAACCCTGGTTGGTGAGCCGGTTGATGGTTTTGGTAATGGTCGGCGGGCGAACGCCCAATAAGGCGGCAAGTTGGCTCGGTGTCTGTCCATTCTCCACCGATAACGCCAACATGATCTTGTCCTGCCCCGCATAAAGCCCATGCTCCAAGAGCCGCTCGGCCAGGGCGGTGCGTGAAAGCCGGGCGGTCGATTGTAACAAGCCGATCGTCGCGCCCCTTACAGCTTTGGCCATAAAAACTCCCCTTTTGACATTCCGAACGATGAGATAAACACCCCGTGAACAAAATAGCTCCAACCAAGCCCATTGCAACCATAGATTGCCCTTGTTTAGACAAATAAGCATACAGTACTTTCTGGTAAGAAGTATGATCGATCATTGTCTTGTTACACAGAAACGCAGACCATGAAGACAGAAGACAATACAGCCGCCTCTGGCGAAAAAATTGCTGTTCTGCCTATAGGAGCAACCGAACAACACGGCCCTCATCTGCCGCCTGATACCGATTGGATTATCGCGCAAGGCATTGTAGAGGCAGCGAAAAAAGAACTTCCGACAAACCTCGGTATCGTTTTTCTTCCGGTCGAAAAGGTCGGCTACTCGATAGAGCATTCCGACTCTTCACAGACGCAAAGCCTAGCGTATCATGAAGCGGCGAGCCGCTGGATCGACATCGGAGCCGCACAACACAATGCCGGCATACGCAAGTTTGTCATACTCAACGCCCACGGTGGAAACTCTCCCTTGCTCACGATCGTGGCGACCGAACTGCGTGCGCGATTCGGCATGCTGGCAGTCGCCACAAGTTGGACGCGATTCGGATATCCTCAGGGCCTTGTCTCAGTGGAAGAACGCGCTCTTGGCATTCATGGCGGTTTCATCGAAACCTCGGTCATGCTCGCCCTGCGACCCGATCTGGTCGATATGGAAAAGGCAGCCGATTTCAAGTCGGCCCAAGCCGGTTTTCAGCGCGATTTCACTCATTTGCGCGCCTACGGTCCCCATGCCTTTGGCTGGATGATGCGCGACCTGGCACCGGAAGGCGTTACTGGCAACGCTGCCGCAGCCAACGCGGAGGCCGGAAAGCAAATTATCCAGCACAGCGCAACCGGCTTTGTCGACCTGCTCATCGACGTCAACCGCTTCGATCTTTCCCATTTCGAGAACTGACCGTGCAATTCGAGAACTGACCGTGCAATCGTGAATGCGCGGACTTATATAGTCGAGAAACCGTTCCAGTCCTGCGAGAAATCATGTCCGACGTGCAAACCGAGACACCCAGCGAAACCAAGCCGACACAGATCCCGGTCACGGTGCTGACCGGCTATCTCGGCTCCGGCAAAACCACACTTTTAAATCGCATTCTCACCGAAGATCACGGCAAGCGTTACGCCGTGATCGTCAACGAGTTCGGTGAGATCGGCATAGACAACGATCTGATCGTCGAATCCGACGAGGAAATCTACGAGATGAACAATGGCTGCGTGTGCTGCACGGTGCGTGGCGATCTTGTGCGTGTGGTGGAGGGGCTGACGCGGCGTTCTGGACGGTTCGACGCGATCGTGGTGGAAACCACGGGTCTGGCCGACCCGGCTCCGGTCGCACAGACCTTTTTTATGGACGACGACGTGCGCGCCAAGACGCGGCTGGACGCCGTGGTCGCGCTGGTCGATGCCAAGCACCTGCCACTGCGCTTGAAAGACTCAAACGAGGCCGAGGATCAGATCGCCTTTGCGGACGTCGTGATCCTCAACAAGACTGACCTCGT
>NZ_CAJXGF010000238.1 GCF_913053745.1 uncultured Nitratireductor sp. | reverse complement strand
ACTTCTGGCAGAGGGTCCGGAAGGCGAGATCGTCTTGGGCCTTGATTGCGACCTGGCACGCCTTGGCCCGGATGGTGGCATCACGCGTTTCGCACGCGCTCCACATGCCGATCCGGCTTTCCGGTTCAACGACGGGAAATATGACCGCCAAGGTCGCCTGTGGGTGGGGCTGATGAACAAGGAGAGGAAAAAAGGCGTCGGTATTCTCTACCGGTTCGACCCCGATGGAACATGGCATGTCATCGATACCGGCTTCGACCTGCCGAATGGCATGGAGTGGAGTAAGGACGGCAGAACGTTCTACTTCACCGACTCGCATAAGGGCGAAATCTACGCCTATGATTTCGATCCGAATATGGGCGAGATCAGCAACCGCCGCCTGTTCTTCGGCACGGACCCCAAGGATGGAAAGCCGGATGGCCTGACGATGGACAGGACCGGTCACCTTCTTAGCGTACTGTTCGATGGATCGGCTATTGCCCGCATTGCGCCGGATGGTTCCCTCAACCGCCTGATCCCTCTGCCTGTGCCACGTCCGACGAGTTCCGCCTTTGGCGACGATGCCCAAACCCTGTTCATCACCACTGCGAGGGTCGGCCTCACAGATAAACAACTCGCATCCGCTCCGCACTCGGGGGCGCTTCTGGAAATCAATTATGAAGGGGCAGTGCGATAGAACTCTAACTCCATCCAGCACCCGCGCCGGGGATGCCGCTCTGTGACTTACATGAAGAACCGGAACGTTGCGGGATCGGTTGCGGGCTTCACCGGTTCTTCGTACAGCTTGATTCTTTAAATCGGTTGGCCACTTGCTCAACTGCGGAGGTGGGAAGCTCATTCAAATCCATCATCGTCTTCCGGTAACCCGTTGCTCGTCTGCCGTTTTCTCAGTGGTCCATTTCGCGGGCACGAACCGGCAAGTTATTTTTCAACGGTGAACATCTCGCGGAAGAGCTGCTCCGACTTTGCGATGCCCTCGTCGGTAAGCCATACGGATTTCGCTTTGTTGACCGGATTGCCAATAAAACCCTTCTCGTGAAGTCGGTTCATCGCACCCCAGTCGAATCCTTTCCATGCCCGGCCGTCGCGGTCGAGCGTCAGGTAAAGCAGCGCGAGAATCGCATCGTCGATCTTGTCCTTGTCGATCTCCATGGCGCGATGCCCTCCCGGTTGCAGACCATCCCTTTTATACGCTACGGTATCCCATGTGCCGCACAGCTACGATGCGGGTCTTTTCTTCCACCGCCGGACGGTTCTTCGATGGTCCCTGCCCCTTCCGGGCAAGGGATTTTTGGAAACTATGGCGCTCAAACGCGACAGGATCAGCATCGAGGTCTTCGGGCCTTCGGCCGCGCCGGAACCGGCGCGGAACGGTGCGAGCCGCGCCGATGAGGCGGTCCTGATCCTCGCCCGGCTGATCGGTCGCCAGATTGCCCGCGAGCAGTTCGAACGCAAGATGGCGCTGGAACGTAAGGCGCACAAGAAGCGATCGGCAGGCGAGGATGCGTGACGCCGTCCTTGCAATAACACGAATTACACGTATAATTCAGGCACCCCATTTGAAAGGATGCCTGCCATGCCGACAGTCGGTTCCCTCGAATTCCAGCGCAAGTTCGGCGAGTTCCAGCATCAGGCGCAGCGCGAGCCGGTGGGGATCACCCGGCACGGGCGGCGCGAGTTCGTGCTGATGTCCGCCGATCACTATGACTGGCTCCGCGCCGCCGCGCAGCGGACCCATCGCACGGCGGGTGCCGCCGATGTGGTGATCGACGCGGTGGAGCGGGCCGAAATGGACCCCGAACACGCCCACCTCGACGATCTGCTGAAGTAAGGCGGGCAGCGTGGCGATCCCTGAACCCAGGCCCGGCCTCGTCCTCCGCTACGATTACCTCTGGACGCATGAGGCCGCCGCCGGCCAGGATCAGGGGAAGGACCGCCCGGCCTGCCTCGTCGCCGCGACCGATGCCCTTGTGCGCCCGCGCCATGTGGTGCTGCTGCCAATCACCCATACGCCGCCCTCCGGCGAAACGGTCGGTATCGAGATCCCGCCGAAGGTAAAGCAGGCCATCGGCCTCGACGACGCGCCGAGCTGGGTGATCGTCTCGGAGCACAATATCGACGAATGGCCTAATGGCGGGCTGTCGCCTGTCCCCGGCAAGCGGGGTGAGCTCGCTTACGGCTTCATCCCGCCAGGGCTGTTTGCGAAGATCAAGGCCAGTTTCCTCGAACTGGCCCGCGCGAAGAAGAGCGGCGCCGTGCGCCGCTGAACCAATGGAGTTGCGAAAGGACTGATCCGATGACCCGCGTTGCCCTCTACGCCCGCTATTCCTCCGACAACCAGCGCGAGGCGTCGATCGACGACCAGTTCCGCATCTGCCGCGAACAGGCCAGGCGCGAGAAGTGGAAGATCGTCGGCACCTACAAGGATGCTGGGATTTCGGGCGCGAGCATGATCCTGCGTCCCGGCATCCAGTCGCTTTTGCAGGATGCGCAGGCGGGTCAGTTCGACGTGGTTCTGGCCGAGGCGCTGGACCGCATCAGCCGCGATCAGGCCGATGTCGCTACTTTCTACAAGCACCTGAAGTTCGCCGGTGTGCCCATCGTCACGCTGGCCGAGGGTGAGATCAGCGAGCTTCACGTCGGCCTCAAAGGCACAATGAACGCGCTGTTCCTCAAAGACCTTGCCGCCAAGACCCATCGCGGTATCCGTGGCCGCGTCGAGGACGGCAAATCGGGCGGTGGGCTTTGCTATGGCTATAAAGTGGTCAAGAAGCTAGACTCGCGCGGCGAGCCGATCCGGGGCGATCGCGAGATCGACGAGGGTGAAGCCAACGTCGTGCGGCGCATCCTGCGCGACTATGTCGCCGGTGTCAGCCCGCGCATTATCGCAAAGACGCTGAATGAGGAAGGCGTCCCCGGTCCTGAAGGGCGGCTCTGGAACGACACCACCATCCACGGCCACGCGAAGCGCGGGACGGGCATCCTGAACAACGAACTCTATATCGGCCGCCTGATCTGGAACCGGCTGCGCTATCTCAAGGACCCGTCGACCGGGAAGCGGGTTTCGCGGCTGAACCCGGAATCGGAATGGATCGCCCGGGAGGTTCCCGAACTACGGATCGTCGATGACGAACTCTGGCAGGCGGTCAAGGCACGGCAAGCCGCTATCTCGGCCAGGTACGCCAATGTCGGCAAAGGCATCCGCAAGCACCATAAAAAGAACCGCCTGAACGGCACCCATCGCCCCAAGACCCTGCTCTCGGGCCTGATCTTCTGCGGCTGCTGCGATGGCCCCTTCTCCCTCCGCGGCTCGGATCGTTTCGCGTGCTCGACGCATGCGACCAAGGGCACCTGCTCCAACAACCGCACCATCCTGCGCGAGGAACTGGAGAGCCGCGTGCTCGCCGGCCTCAGGGAACGCATGATGACGCCCGAAATCGCGGCGGAAGCCATGCGCGCCTATGCCGAGGAAACGAACCGGCTGAACCGGGAGCGCCGCTCGAATGGCGATGCCTGGAAGGTGGAACTGGTGAAGGTCGAGAAACAGATCAGGGGTATCATCGAGGCGATCAAGGAAGGCATGTTCCAGGCGAGCATGAAGGGCGAGATGGATGCACTGGAAGCCCGCAAGGCCGAACTCATCACCCTGCTCGCCGATATTCCGGAGGACGTGCCGGACCTGCTGCCGAGCGCAACGGCAATCTATGGGAAGAAGGTTGCAGCGTTGACCACCGCGCTCGCCCAACCCGACGAACGGCCGCAGGCGGCGGCAGCTCTGCGGATGCTGATAGAGAAGATCGTGCTGACGCCAGGGCCGCAACGGGGCGAGATGTTCGCCACGTTGCATGGCGATCTGGCGACGATTCTCGAATGGACAGAGCGACAAGCTCTTGGAAAGACTTCCAAAAAGACCAAACCCGCCGCTGGTGCGACGGGTTTGTCGGTCTCGTTGGTTGCGGGGGCAGGATTTGAACCTGCGACCTTCAGGTTATGAGCCTGACGAGCTACCGGGCTGCTCCACCCCG
>NZ_CAJXGF010000237.1 GCF_913053745.1 uncultured Nitratireductor sp. | reverse complement strand
CGCTCTCCCGCAGATAATCGGCGATGCGTTCCGCCACGGCCTCATAGGGCAGTTCCCGGCCCTCGTGCCTGCGTTCGAGCCGGATGATGTGAAAGCCGTAACGGGTCTCGACCGGCGCGGCACAAAGCGCGCCCGGTTCGAGCGCCAGCAGCGCGCGCACTTCGTCAAGCGCCCCCCGATCGACCATCCGGTCGAAACGCTGCTCTATGCGCTGGGTGACGAAAGCGCGCTCAGGCTCCAGAACAATGCACGTGCTGGTCTGGCGGTCGACCAGTGGCGGGGTGGTGTCTCGCTGCCAGGCGCTCAGAGCCCTCCCCGTCGCCTCGTGAACTTCCAGTGCGCGCGTGATGCGCTGTCCGTCCGCCGGGCGGATGGCGGCGGCCGTGTCGCGATCGCGGTGCGACAAAATCTGGTGCAGCGCTTCCGGTCCCTCCTTTGCGAGCCTTTGGCGCCAATGTTCCCGCACCGCCTCGGGCACCGGGGGCGTCGGCGCGATACCAGTCAGCAATGCACGGAAATAGAGCCCGGTTCCCCCCACGAAAATCGGGCGCCGCCCTTCCAGAATGCCGTTTCGGACAAGTCCGGCCACATCGGCCAACCAGGCCCCGGTCGAATAAGCGACGGAGGGTGGCACGTGACCGTAAAGATGATGGGGAACCGTCGCGTCTTCACCCGCATCGGGACGTGCCGACAGAATCGACAGAACGTCATAGACCTGCATGGAATCGGCGTTAATGACGACACCGTCCGTATCCCGCGCGAAATGCAGCGCCAGCGCGGACTTGCCGCTGGCGGTCGGCCCGGCTATCAGGATCGCATCATTCAACATGCCTGCCGCTCGTCATTCCGGAAAAACGCCCATGTCTCTCGTCGCCACACTCATCTCACATCCGGCCGCGCGCAAGCTCACGCCGCAGGTTGCGACTATGGCCATGAAGGCTCTCGATGCAAGTACGATCGACTGGCTGGGAGAAAACCTGAGCTGCGATATCGTTCTCAAGCCGGGCCTCGATGCGAACGAGGCCGAGAAGCGCCTGCGCCACGCTCTGGCCGGCGCGCCCATAGATGTGGCGGTTCAAGAGGCGGAAGGCCGGCGGAAGAAAATGCTGATCGCCGACATGGACTCCACCATGATCGATCAGGAATGCATTGACGAATTGGCTGCCGAACTCGGCTTGAAAGACGCCGTGGCGGCCATCACCAGCCGTGCCATGAATGGCGAGATCGCCTTCGAGCCGGCGCTGGAAGAGCGTGTTGCGTTGCTCAACGGCCTTTCGCTCGATGTAATCGACAAGGTGATCGACAAGCGCATCACGCTTGCCTCCGGCGGTCCAGCGCTTGTCGCGACCATGAACGCCAAAGGAGCGTTCACCGCCCTTGTTTCCGGCGGTTTCGAGCAGTTCACCGGCCCCGTCGGCGAGAAACTCGGTTTCCGCATCCAGCAGGCCAACCGGTTGCTCATAGAAGAGGGAAAGCTAAACGGAAAGGTCGCAAAACCCATTCTGGGCCGAGCCGCCAAGGCCGAGGCGCTGGACCGTTTCGCCACCGCGCACGGGCTTGCACGTCAGGATGTGCTGGCTGTCGGAGACGGAGCGAACGATCTCGATATGCTGGGGTTAGCCGGGCTCGGTGTCGCCCTTCATGCCAAACCCGCCGTCGCCGCCCAAGCGCGCGTGCGTATCGACCATGGCGACCTGACAGCATTGCTTTTTCTGCAAGGCTATCGCGAAACGGAGTTCATTGGATGACATTTCTCGAAACCGAACGTCTGATCCTGCGCAATTGGCGCGACGAAGATCGACCGCTCTTTCATCGCATCAATTCCGATGACACGATCATGGAGTTCTTCCCCTTCCGCCGCAATCGGGAAGAGGCCGATGCCATGATGGATCGCATCCGCGAGGGCATTGCGCGAAACGGATTCGGTTTCGCGGCGGCGGCGCTGAAGGACACCGGACAACCCATCGGCTTCGTAGGCCTGCACAAGCCGGTCGGCCTTTCCAACCTGCCGGAAGGCTCGGTCGAAATCGGCTGGCGGCTTGCACCGGAATTCTGGGGCAAGGGATATGTCACGGAAGCGGCCCGGGCCTGGCTCGCTTATGGATTCGAAACCCTCGGCCTCGATGAGATTGTCTCCTTCGCGGTGGTCGACAACGACCGCTCCACGGCGGTCATGCGCCGCATCGGCATGCGCCACGATGCGGAGGGCGATTTTCATCATCCCGATGTTCCCGACAGTCATCCGCACCTGAAGCGTCACGCGTTATATCGTCTCTCGCAGGCGGAATGGCGGGCCCGGCGAGGATAAAGAAAACGGCCCGGAAGCGATTGCCGTCGAGCCGTTTTCATATCTGTCAGAATGTCACCTTAGTGTCAGTCCATCCGCAGCGTTACGAAGCGCAGTTCTCCACTCTTGGAGGCGAGCATCAAAAGCGCGTTGCGGCGTCCCTGCCCTTTCAGCTCTTCAAGCCGGTCCAACGCCTCCTTCGGTGTCGAAACCGTCGACTGAGCGATCTCCACGATCACATCGCCCGCCGTTACACCTTTTCCGGCGGCGACCGAGGCATCGTCCACCTTGGTGATGACAACGCCGTTCACGTCCGCGGATATATCGAACTGCTCGCGAATCTGGTCGTCGAGGGCGGCCATGTGCATTCCGAGAACCGCCGCCGATGAAACGGCCTCGCCGTCATTCGCCGATTCGTCTTCGCCAGTTTCGGCGGAAGCGAGTTTCTCGCTGTCTTCGAGACGCCCGAGCGTCACGCTCACGGTCTGCTCCTCACCCTTGCGGACAACGGTGACGTTGACCTCCTTGCCCACCGGGCTTTCGGCAACGATGCGCGGCAATTCACGCACATTGTCCACGGTCTGGCCGTCGAACTCGACAATGACGTCCCCAGGCTGAATGGAACCGTCGTCCACCGGACCGCCCTCGATGACGCCGCTAACCATTGCGCCCATTGCCTTTTCCATGCCCAGGCTTTCAGCGATCTCGTCGGTGACTTCCTGAATGCGCACGCCAAGCCAGCCGCGCCGCGTCTCGCCAAACTCGCGCAACTGATCGACCACTTTGATCGCCAGGGCGGAGGGAATTGAGAAGCCGATGCCGATGGAGCCACCCGTCGGCGAAATGATGGCCGTGTTGATGCCGATCACCTCGCCCTCCATGTTGAACAGCGGACCGCCGGAATTGCCGCGGTTGATGGCGGCGTCCGTCTGGATGAAATCGTCATAGGGCCCGGACCCGATTTCGCGGTTACGCGCCGAAACGATGCCCACCGTCACCGTGCCGCCGAGCCCGAAGGGGTTTCCGATGGCCATAACCCAATCGCCGATCCGCATTCCGTCGGAATCGCCGAACGACACCTCCTGCAAGTCGCGTTGGCTCGCATCGACTTTCAGCACGGCAAGATCGGTCTTTGTATCGACGCCCAGAAGTTCCGCATCAAGCTTGCCGCCGTCGGTAAAATTGACGACGATCTCGTCGGCGCCGGATATGACGTGGTTGTTGGTGACGACGATGCCCTCTTCCGCGTCGATCACGAAGCCGGAACCCAACGACTGCGCCTGACGCGGACCGCGTTCGCTTTCCGGCTCATCCTGGAAAAAGTCGTCGAAGAACTCCTGCAGCGGCGAGCCTTCGGGCAGTTTGGGCAATGGCACGCGACCCGAACCGCTGCCGTCAGCGGAACGGGAGGTGGAGATGTTGACGACGGCGCCCGCAAGCCGCTCGGCGAGATCGGCCACCGAAGCCGGCCCCTGCGCGTGCGCCTGCTGCGTCAGAATCGCCGGTGTGGAGGCAAGACCGCCAAGCGCAATCAGAGCGGCCACTGGTGCCACCCGCGTGGCGCGTAAAATCTTCGTCGGGATCATTGAGAATGCTTCTCCAGATGGCTTGCTTGGTGGAATGGCCCGCGGCCCGAACACGACGTCCCGATCCTAGGCCGTATGCATGGCGAATACCATTAACGGGCGCTTCACATCTGCATGATCCGGCCCGATTGCGGCACGTTTACGGCCCGCACGGG
>NZ_CAJXGF010000236.1 GCF_913053745.1 uncultured Nitratireductor sp. | reverse complement strand
TTTCCCCGCCGATGACCGGAGGTTAACCGTGACGACCGCGTGCGAACCGCTGGTGCGCGTTCAGGCGGAAGATTTCGATCTTGCCGCCGAAGCCCGGCGCCTTACCGGCAATCGCCGCGACGTGGGAGCGGTGGTGAGCTTCACCGGGCTCTGTCGCGACGAGAACGGCCGGCTCGAGGCCCTCGAACTGGAACATTATCCAGGCATGGCCGAAGCCGAGATCGCGCGCATCGCTGCCGAAGCGGCGAATCGCTGGCCGCTAACGGGCCTGACCGTTATCCACCGCTTCGGCCGCATCGCACCGGGCGACAACATCGTCCTCGTGGTCGCCGCCTCGGTGCACCGCCGCGCGGCTTTTGAAGCGGCCGATTTTCTTATGGATTTTCTGAAATCCCGTGCGCCCTTTTGGAAGAAGGAGCATGTAATGGGCGAAAGCGGCGTCAAATGGGTCGAGGCGCAGGATCACGACCTGGAGGACATGAAACGCTGGCGGCGCTGAACCTGCTTTCCAGCTTTTTACTTCTTGCTAACGATAGACACCATTTCTCCTCCGGCTAGACGTTTTGGCAAACCGTTCAGGGTTATAGCTTCCTCTAGGTAACACCGGTGGGAGAGCAATGTCGGAACCGTTCCAGGCAACGCTGGTTGCGGGAGTAATATCCGCCGCTTGGTTGATCGCGGCAGCGAGCATTCTTGGATGCCTGCTGCTCGGCTATCGCTTGTTCCGCCTGAGCCGCCGCTACCAGGATGCGCGCGACGAGCAGAAGAATCATCGGGAACTGATCGACAATCTTTCCGAAGGCATCTATCGCTCATCGCCCGATGGTCGCCAGCTCAGTGCAAATCCGGCTCTCGTGCGCTTGAACGGTTACGCCAACGAGGCCGAACTCCTTGCCGGCGTCAAGAACATAGCCAAAGAATGGTATGTGGACCCCACGCGCCGCGATGCGTTCCGCGCCGAACTTGAAGAGCACGACAAGGTGGAAAACTTCATCTCGGAGATCCACCGTCACAAAACGCGCGAGCGCATCTGGATCAGTGAATCGGCACGTCTTGTTCGCGACCGCCGCACCGGAGAGCCGCTCTATTACGAAGGATCGGTGCGCGAAATCACAGAGACAGTGAAACGCCTGAAATTGAAGGACATGTTCGAGAAGCTCACCTCTCAGCTTCCAGGCGGTCTATTTCAGATGTTGCGGCGCCAAGGCGGCGAATTCTCGGTACTCTACACTTCGAAAGGCTTCCGTCAGTTGCTTGGCTATGGCGACGACGCCGTGCCCGAGAATCCAAACACCATCCTTCACATGGTGCACACAGATGACCGCGCGCACTATCTGGAAACGCTGAAGGAATCGGGCACCAGACTCACCCCCTGGGAATGCGAGTTTCGCATCCGTTCGGCGGACGGTCTGGAGAAATGGCTGCGCGTCGCCGCCTCGCCTGAAACCACCAATGAGGGGATCGTCTGGCACGGCTATCTCGCCGACGTCTCCACGCGCAAGAAAAACGAGAGGGAGATCGAGCGACTTGCCTTCTACGATCCGCTGACGCGGCTTCCCAATCGTCGCCTGCTCTTCGATCAGGTCGGCCAGCAAATGGCGGCTTGCAGAAACAACGGTCACCGCGGTGCGATCCTCTTCATCGACCTCGACAACTTCAAAACCCTCAACGATACGATGGGGCACGACGTCGGGGACACGTTTCTCAAACAGGTGGCCAATCGTCTTCAGGCGGCTGTCGGCCCCAACGATGCCGTCGGACGTATAGGCGGCGATGAATTCGTCATCGTCCTGTCGCTCAACGACAGGACCGCAGCGAGCGCGACCCGAAACGCTATCGTGGCCGCCAACCGCGTGCTTGCGGCGCTACGTCAGGAATTCGTTCTCGATCATATGCTCCATCACACATCGGCAAGCGTCGGGGTGCTGGTTTTCGATGGCAGTGAAAAGGGACCTGAAGTCCTGATGAAGAATGCCGATATGGCGATGTACCAGGCCAAAAGCCTGGGCCGCAACAATGTCGCTCTTTTCGATCCGAAGGTACTGCAAAAAGAACGCAAACGGTTTCGCCTACTGAACGATATGCGCAGTGCTTTGGTCGATAACAATCTGGAACTGCACTATCAGCCTCAGGTAAACGTCGCTGGGCATGTGGTGGGCGCGGAGGCGCTGTTGCGTTGGAATCACGCCGATCACGGCGCGCTTTCGCCGAGCGACTTCGTGGGGCTCGCCGAGCAGCATGGGCTTGCGGAACTCTTGGGCCGAGGCGTGATCGAAACCAGTGTGCGCACCCTCGCCGAGTGGAAAAAGAACCCGCGCCTCGCCGGCCTGCATATGGCGATCAACATCAGTCTCAAATCTCTACGAGATCCGGATTTTCTCGATTTTCTGCATGACCGGCTCAACGCACACGGCCTGGATCCGCAGCGTCTCACCCTGGAAATGACCGAACGGGTTTTGACCAGCGACCAGATGCAGATTTCACGGCGCATGAACGAGCTTAAGGCGCTCGGGGTAAGGCTGTCGCTGGACGATTTCGGAACCGGCTACTCGTCCATAGCCTATCTGAAAAAGCTTCCGTTCGACGAACTGAAGATCGACGGCAGTTTTATCGCCGATATAGAGGGCAGCGAAACCAACCGCGCGCTCGTGCAAACCATGCTGGACATGGCTTCGACACTCGGGCTCTCGGCGGTGGCCGAACACGTCCAGACACCGAAGCAGGAAGCATTGCTCAAATCGTCGGGTTGCGCCTTTTTCCAAGGCTGGCTCTATGGACGAGCCATGACGGGCGAGGATTTCTCAAAGTTTGTTCTCGAGCGCAATCCCGCCTCGATCCTCAAATTTCCCAACTCGCGGCAGGGTGCATAAAAAACCGGGGCCCAAGCGAGCCCCGGTTTCCGGAAACACCGTTCGGTCAGCGCTTTTCGGTCAGCCGACGACCTCGATGTCGGAAAACCAGTAGCGGATTTCTTCGGCCGCGGTCTCAGGCGCATCGGAACCATGCACGGAGTTTTCGCCGATGGACGTGGCGAATTCCTTACGGATCGTCCCCTCGGCAGCCTCCGCCGGATTGGTAGCACCCATGACTTCCCGGTTTTTCAGAATCGCGTTCTCGCCCTCGAGCACCTGCACGACCGTCGGGCCGGAAGACATGAACTCGCACAACTCATCGAAGAACGGACGCTCCTTGTGCACGGCATAGAAGCCCTCCGCCTGGCGGCGGCTCATCCAAACACGTTTGGAAGCGACGACGCGCAGGCCCGCATCCTCGAGCTTCCTGGTGATGGCGCCGGTCAGGTTGCGTTTGGTGGCATCCGGTTTGATCATGGAAAATGTGCGTTCGATCGCCATGGTTTGTCCTTCGATTGTCTGGATTTCGAGCCTGAGCTCACATTTGAAGATGGCGCGCTCTATAGCGGTCCAGGAAGCACATGGGAAGGCCCCGGCGCTTTAAGCCGCGGCCGGGACGCGTCGACCCAGGCCATCGTGCAGGTCGAGACAACGTTCGAACCATGCGGCAACCGGGTCTTCCTCCGCCAAAAGGAGGAAGGCCGAAACGATACGAGCCCACTGAAACATGCCGGCCGCGATATAATCAGCAAAGAGAGGCTCCTGCCCGCCGATAAACGGCTGATCGTTGAGCATCAGACGTAACGGTGTGAGTGCGGCACGAAAATCCTCTAGACGGTCCTCGCGCCCCTTCGCTGTCTCCTCGAGCACACGTCCGAACCGTTTTTCCCGACTGGATCGGAAATAGACCTGGTCCTCGGCATCGAGCACGGCGTGAATGTCGAGAAGCAAAGACGACCCGATATAACCGACCAGAACCGCCTGCGCCCACTTTTCGATGAAACGCGAGAGAGCTTTCCCCCCTTCGCCTGCGAACAGCGAGGGCCGGTCTGGATAGGCTTTCTCCAAATAAAGCGCGATCTGGAAAGAATCCGCCAACACGCGATCTCCGTCCCGGAGCACGGGAACGGTCCTGAATGCGCCTGCCTCGATCCCGGGAATTTCGGTGAAACGAGTGGGCGTAGTCTCAAAATCGAGCCCTTTGTGGG
>NZ_CAJXGF010000235.1 GCF_913053745.1 uncultured Nitratireductor sp. | reverse complement strand
AGCCGATTCCGCCGGCACCCACGATGCCGACTACCGCTGAAGCGCGCAGATTGCTGTCGAGCTGATAGATGCTCAGCCCGATCTGGCGCGGCATGATCTGCGGAAAAACCGCGTAGATCAGCGTCGGGAAATAGCCGGCACCCACCGCGCGCATGGCCTCCACCTGGCCCCAGTCGATCTCTTCGATGCGTTCGGCCAGCATCTTGGCGACGAAGCCGATGGAATAGACGATCAGGGTGAGCACGCCGGCGAATGGGCCGAAGCCGACGGCCTTCACGAAGATGATCGCCACGATGACAGGATGGAAACTGCGCGCCACGATGATCAGGCCGCGTCCGAGAAGGTAAATCGGTCGTGGCGCGAGATTCTTGGCCGCCATGAAGGCGATCGGGATCGAAAGCAGAACGCCGCCCACGGTCGCCAGAATGGCGATCTTCAGACTCTCCAGGAACCCGTCGATCAGAAGCCCGCTGCGCGCGAAACTCGGTGGAAACGCTCCGTTGAAGATACGTGCGGCGCGCGACATGCCTTGGGCGACGCGGTTCCAGTCGATGGGCAGCATGATAAGCGCCCAGCCGATATAGATCGCCACCGCTGCCAGGAGCGCGTAGCGCAGCACGGGGTTGGCGATCATTGGCGGTTTGCGCCATGTTTCCGGCAGGGAGGTGGACGTCGTACTCATGCCTTTTGGGCCCTCAGCGGGGTGACGTTGTCCATCTCTCCGCGCTCTTCGGCGGGCACGCCGGCATAGATTTCGTCCATGGCGGCCTTATCGAGCGCATCCGGTTCCGCGTCGAAGATGATGCGGCCGTAGCGCATGCCGACGATGCGGTCGGTATACTGCTTGGCTTCTGCCACATTGTGGATGTTGATGAGCACAGGCAACGAGAACTCGCGCGAGAGCGCCCGCAACAGGTCCATGATCTGTTCGGAGGTTTTCGGGTCGAGCGAGGCGGTGGGCTCGTCGGCCAGAAGGATCTCCGGTTCCTGCATCAGCGCTCGAACCACGCCGACGCGCTGGCGCTCGCCACCTGAAAGTTCGTCTGCGCGTTTGTTCGCGTAATGGGCGATGCCCACACGTTCCATGAGTTCATAGGCGCGGCGGATATCTTCCTTGGGATAGCGCCGCAGGGCGGCCCGCCATAAGGGCAAATAGCCGAGCCTGCCCGATTGCACGTTTTCCATGACCGTCAGCCGGTCGACCAGATTGAATCCTTGGAAGATCATACCGATGCGCCGCCGCGCCGCGCGCAGCTTTGCGCCCTTGAGGTCCGTCAGCGTCAATCCGTTCAGTTCGATCGTGCCCGAGCTCGGCTCCACGAGCCGGTTGATGCAGCGCAGCAGAGTGCTCTTGCCCGCGCCGGAAGCGCCGATGATGGACACGACGCTTTCGCCCGGCACCTCCAGGTCCAGCTCCTTCAGAACCGGCGCGCCATTGCCATAGCGCTTCACCAGCTGCGAGATCTTCAGCATGCATCAACTCCGAAAAATAAATGAGCGATCGGAAAAATCGGGCGCGAGACCAAGCCCCGCATCTCGCGCCCGCAGGAGGATCACTCTTTCGCCAGACCCTGCGGCGTGTATTCCACGCCGTTCGCCTTCTGGATCTCGCGGATCACGGCCCAGTCCTTCTGGTAGGTGACGGGCACGAATTTGCTCACGCCGGAGAATTCTTCGCCAAGCGCCGTCCCGGCAAAGTCGAACGAGAAGAAGGCTTCCTTGATCTTTTCCACCAGTGCCGGATCGAGATCGTGCGCAAAGGTGTAGGAGGTGGTTGGGAACGGATCGGACTCCCAGACGATCTTCACCTCTTCCGGATCGTAGAGATCGCGCTCGGCCATGCGATCCACGACTTCCGATGCCACCGGTGCGGCATCGTAGTCGCCGGCCACCACGCCCAGCATGGACTGATCGTGAGAGCCCGAATAAACGACCTCGTAATCCTGTTCGGGCGTCACGCCGAGGCCCGGGAAGAGCGCCCGCGGCGCGAGATTGCCTGAGTTGGAGGTCGGTGAAGTGTGTGCGATGCGCTTGCCTTTAAGGTCGCCCATCTCGTTGATGCCGGAATCTTTCCGGGTATAAACCTGCAGCGTATAGCCGAAGCGACCGTCTTCAGAGCCCATTATCGCAAAGGGGACTGCACCGGCGAGGTTTACCGCAAATGGCGTCGGGCCGGTCGAGAAACCGGCGATGTGCAGGCGTCCGCTACGCATCGCTTCGACTTCGGCGGAATTCGATTGCACGGCGAAGAACTGGACGTCCTTGCCCGTCACCTCTTCCAGATGCGCGATGAAGGGTTCCCAGATATCTTCATAGATCGCCGGGTCTTCAACCGGCGTATAGGCGAAGACCAGCGTGTCGGGATTGGCAAGCTTCGAAGAATCGCTCGGCGCGTCCGCGACGAGGTCCTCGTCGGCATCGCAGTACATCGCATCCAGTTGGCCACGATTGGCGCAATCCTGTGCCTGGGTGGCGGTTGCAGCCAGCAACGCGGAAATGCCGAAAAGTGCCGCTGCGGCGCTTCCGGCAAAAGGTAAATCGTTCATGATGTTTCTCCTCCACTGCGGACGTGTCGCCCGCTTCTCCCAAAAGGACACGCATCGCGATCCCATTTGCGGAAAGCGTATCGAATTTTTGTGGTAGTTTGCAACATTCAAATGCAGAAAATTTGGAATACCCTCGAAAATTCGAAAAAATAGAGCTAAAAGCGTGGCACAACGCTCTATGATGGGAGAGGCATGTGGTGGGTGAAATGTCGGCCGGACGTCAGGTCACGAGGGTACCAATACCACGGCCCTTCAGCGAAATCGGTGCGGAACGGCTAGCTGCCATCGATTTCGTTCTGACGGATATCGACGACACATTGACGACCGACGGTCGCCTCCCGGCCCGGGCGTATGAGGCTCTTGAACGTCTCGATCAGGCGGGCATCACCGTGGTTCCTGTTACCGGCCGTCCCGCGGGCTGGTGCGATCTCATTGCCAGGCTCTGGCCTGTCGACGCCGTGGTGGGAGAAAACGGAGCCTTTTATTTTGCCTGCTCTTCGCGAGGCGGAATGGTTCGCGAATTCGCTCAATCGGCCGAAGAACGCCGCGAGGGGAGGCATCGCCTCGATGGGCTGGCCGATACCATTCTTGCATCCGTACCTGGTGCCCGTCTCTCCGCCGACCAGACGTTTCGCGAAGCGGACCTCGCCATCGACTTCGCCGAAGACGGCCCGCGCCTCCACGATATGGCGATTGCTCGCATCGTTACCTGCTTTGAAGAGGCAGGCGCTGTCGCAAAAGTGTCATCCATTCATGTCAATGGATGGTTCGGTCACTACGACAAGCTGGCGATGACACGTCGCCTGTTTTCCAAGCGATACGGCCTCGATCTTGATAGCGCGAGCGGGGGGGTGATCTTCGTCGGCGATTCCCCCAACGATGCGCCCATGTTCGGCTTTTTCGAGAACAGCGTTGGCGTTGCCAATTTCGCCGATTTCCAGGATGGCGCGATTGCGCCGCCCAAATGGATCACCTGCCGGCCGGGCGGGGCGGGGTTTGCCGAGGTGGCGGATGCCATTCTTCAGGCCAGGGAGGATTGATGACGCGTCTCAGGAAAACCGCACGACGTGAGCAGATCGTTCTGGAACTGCAGCACCATCCCCATGTGCGCACATCCGAGCTGGCGACTCGGTTCGGTGTGTCCACGGAGACGGTTCGTCGGGATGTTGAAGCGCTCAGCCGGGAAGGGCTGATACGCCGCGCCTATGGGGGCGCCTCTGCCGCACCCATGGGATCGCAACCGCCATTTGGCGAACGCGATCAGGCGCGCATCGAAGAGCGTGCACAGATCGCCGAACGCGCTGCGGCGCTTGTGCGGCCGGGCGAGGTTCTCATGATTGACGCCGGCTCGACCACCCATCAGTTCGCGCTTAACCTCGCTGTCATGGCGCGCGACCTGACGGTGTTAACAAACAGCGTCGCCGTGGCCTCCGCGCTGGCCCAGAACGAGACCATTCAAGTGGTCATCTGTCCGGGTGATTTCATGGCCCGCGAAGTGGGCATCTATGGTGCCGAGACCATCGATTTCATCGC
>NZ_CAJXGF010000234.1 GCF_913053745.1 uncultured Nitratireductor sp. | reverse complement strand
CATTCGCGGCCGGAAGAATGCGGAAGACTTGCTCGACGCCGTGCCGGACACCGAACGCAGCGCAGGCTATACCTTCGCCCGAACGCGGTTCCTGCGCCGCGCCGGCCGCTTCGAGGAGGCGGCGGAGCTGATGCTCACCGCACCGAGGGACGCAAACAGTCTGATCGATCCAGACGAATGGTGGGTGGAGCGGCGCGTGCTTTCACGCGAACTTCTGGACATCGGCGACGCCGAGACGGCCTACCGGGTTGCCGCCGCCCATTCCGCCGAAAGCCCGTCACGCGCGGCCGATGCCGAATTCCATGCCGGCTGGTATGCGTTGCGCTTCCTGAAGAATCCCGAGGCGGCGGCACGGCATTTCGCCCGTATCGCCGAAATCGCCGAGGGACCGATTTCGAGTGCGCGCGCGAACTACTGGCTGGGGCGGACGGCGGGATCCGGCGGACCAGGCGATGCAACCGCCTATTATGAAAAAGCCGCGCGCCTCGGCGCCACGTTTTACGGGCAGTTGGCCACGGCCAAGCTGGATCGTACAACGCTTGCCGCCGAAGCGCCGGAACCAGACGACGACGACCGGCGGCGCTTCTTTGCACGCGAGATGGTGCGGGCGATCCGAAGCCTGGAGGGCACGAACCATCTATGGCGCGCCGGCAGCCTTTACCGCAAACTGGCGCAGGAACTGCAAAAGCCCGGCGAGTTGAGCCTTCTGGCCGATATGGCCGAAGCGCGCGGCGACTACACGACCGCGTTGCGGGTCGGCAAGATCGCCGCAAGCCGGGGCCTCGATATCGGCGCTCTGGCGCATCCCGTGGGCGCCATTCCCGCTGCGGCCTCCATCCCCTCCGCCCGCCAGGCACTCGCCTATGCGGTGGCACGCCAGGAGACGGAATTCAACGCCGCGGCCGTCTCCCCCGCTGGCGCGCGCGGCCTGTTGCAGCTCATGCCGGCCACCGCGCGAGAAATGGCCCGCAAGAGCGGCCTGCCCTATTCGCGCGCGCGCCTGACGACGGACCCGACATACAATGTGACCCTGGGCGCCGCTTATCTGGAGGAGCAACTGGGAAGATTCGACGGCTCTTATATTCTGACGTTCGCAGGCTACAATGCAGGCCCGAGCCGCGCTTCGGAATGGATGGAACGCTATGGCGATCCGCGCGGAAAGCCGGTGGAAGAGATCGTCGACTGGATCGAACGCATTCCCTATTCGGAGCCCCGCAACTATGTTCAAAGGGTGATGGAGAACCTGCAGGTCTACAAGATGCGTCTCACCGGCCGGTTCGACATCGTCACGGATCTTGCGGCCGGAAGCTGAACGGTTGCTTTACGCTATGCCGTGAGACGTAGAAAAAGCCGATACGAGACGTCTTGGGGGTGATGGTGTGCCTGAAAGCGGTTTTCGCAGTGTCTTTTATTCCGCGCAAGACGGATTGCGGCTGCATGCACGCATCTATGGCGACGCCAATCCCGGCCTGCCGGTGGTTTGCCTGCCGGGCCTGACCCGCAACGCACGCGATTTCCACGCCCTCGCCACGCAGTTGTCAACCGAAGCCCGGGTGCCCCGCAAGGTGATCGCTTTCGATTATCGCGGGCGCGGTCTGTCCGATTACGATCCCGACTGGCAGCGCTACGAGGTGTCTGTGGAAGCCGCCGACATCGTCACGGGACTTGCCGTTCTGGGCGTGGAGCACGCCGCCTTCATCGGCACCTCGCGCGGCGGGCTGATCGTCATGGCTCTTGCCGCGTCGCGGCCGGCCTTGCTCAAGGCGGTGGTTCTCAACGATGTCGGCCCGGTGATCGAGGGAGATGGTCTTGCCCAGATCCGCGCCTATCTGCAGCGTGCCCCCAAGCCCTCCGCGCTCGCGCAAGCCGTCGAGATACAGAAGGCCATTCACGCAGACGCCTTTCCCGCCCTGGGCGAAGACGACTGGCACCGCTTCGCGAAAGCGCTTTATAAGGATGAGAATGGGCGCCTGAGAGCCGATTTCGACCCCAAGCTTCTGAAACCGTTGAAGGCCATCGATCTCGACCGCCCCCTTCCTGCGCTCTGGCCGCTTTTCGAGGGGCTGGGCGGGATTCCGGTTCTGGCCATTCGCGGCGAAAACTCCCGCCTTCTTTCCGCTCGAACGCTTGAGGAGATGGCCTCCCGCCATCCCAGGATGGAGAGAATCGTGGTTTCCGGCCAGGGCCACGCCCCGCTTCTGGAGACGGGAACATTGCCCCGGCAGATCGCAACCTTCATCGATCGTGCCGGGAAAGCGCACCGCGGCTGACCCGGACAGCCCGCATTTTCGGCGTGGCCGAACCGTCTAACCTTGCTTGGCGGCCAAAGCGCAACGCTCCAGGACGCCGACGCATGGATCGAGATCGCCCGTCGCCAGATGCGCATAGCGCATGGTCATGGTCAGCGTCTGGTGTCCCAGCCACATCTGCACGCGGCGCAGATCGATGCCGCCCTGCACGAGACGCGAGGCGCAGGTGTGGCGCAACACGTGCGGCACCACTTGGGTATCCTGCGACAATCCCACTTCGGCCTTGGCCTCGTTCCAGATCGCCCGGTACTGCGCCTGCCGCAGCATGGCGAACGGACCTGTTTCGGCGTTTTTCGGAACGTCGGCGACATCCTGCGCGCGTTTGGTCAACGGCACGGATCGCGCGCGCGCCGATTTGGTGATCCAGAAGCTCGACCGTCCGTCGCGAACGTCGTTCCAGGTCAAGCCGATGGCTTCGCCGAGACGGCAGCCCGTATCGACCAGAAAAACCGAAAGCCGCCACGCATCCTCGCTGCGCCGGCGGATCGCGGCGAACAGCATCTCTTCCTCACTGCAAGAGAGGAAGCGAATGCGTCCGGATCGTTCCTTCTGGCGCCGAAATTCCGGCAGGTTGTGAATATCACCCATCTTATGCGCTTTCCGCAGAAGCTTGCTCAGCGCGGCCATCTTCCGATTGATGGTCGCATTGCTGTTTCCGCGGGCGCGCAGTTTGCCGATCAGTTCATCGAGCAGACTCTGCTCGAACGCACTGAATCGTTTCCCCATCAACAGCTCGTCGAGCTCGCCGATGAAGAAGGTGACATTGTATTTATGCGTGCCAGGCTCCCAAAGTATGTCTCCATACTTTGCGAAGAGTTCTTTTAAACTGTACTCAGAAACGAGCCGCAAATGCTCGCCGCCGAACGTTACGGAATAGCGAGACCCCGGAAGGGTCCACCCGTTTTCAGGACTGTTGACCGCCCCCATGTCAGGTCACGTCCCGGGCGTCTATATAATTTGTAAAGTCGGCTAATTTCTGAGTTGTGAACCACCCCTTCGAGATAAAAATCCCCGAATTCCCCAAGCTATTTATATCCCCAACGAAGGAAAATAGCACTCGCGACTTAGGCCAGTCCAGGAAAAAATCCATTTTTTTCACTTACTTATGTTCCCGCCCTGATGAGCCCCTGACGGCGGGTAATGGCTTCTCCTTCTTGGAGGTTGGAAATGATTGACGAACTCGCCCTTGAGAGAGCCTGACCGAAGACCTCGCTAAACCCTGTCACCCAAAAGCACTCGCGCCCGTTTGGCGCCCGCTACCGGCGATGTCTTCAAAGCCAAAACCCGGCAGATTTCTCCGCCGGGTTCCGTAAGCGTTACACGGACTTCTTAGAAGTCGCGCTGGAAGCGCAGGAAGCCGTGGAACTGATCGGCATCGCCAACCGACGTGTCGAACTGGGTGTAGTTGACGGCGAGCTTCGCGTTGAAGTTCTCGACGATCTCGTAGTCGATGGTCGTACCGACGTTCCAGGCGTCGATGTCGCCGCCGACGAGAACCGTTCCCAGACCGTGACCGACATTGCTGTAGTAAGCACCGCCGATTGCGGCGGTCAGCTTCGGCGTGGCCTTGAAGCCAAGAACACCGGCAAGCGACCATTCGGCACCCGGATTGATCGGCAGGCCCGAAACGATGCCGTCGAGCGGGTTGGCCGAGTAGAAGCTGATGCCGCTTTCGTACTGAGCCAGCGCCTCGATGAAGAAACGGTCGGTCAGGTTCGCCTTGACGATACCCTTGATCGCGAATTCTTCAGCCGTTGCGTCGTAGGCGGCATAGAGGTC
>NZ_CAJXGF010000233.1 GCF_913053745.1 uncultured Nitratireductor sp. | reverse complement strand
GATGGCAGCATGACGCCGATCCACCGTGTCGTCGAGGGCGGCCAGCGCCGCGATCGATTTTCGATCGGCCTTTTCATACAGTTCGATAATCCGGCAAAGCATGAACTCCACGGTCTCGCACATCCGCACCGTCTCGCGTGTCACATTGGCGAGCGCTTGATGCGGGGTATCCAATGCGGCTGCGTCGAGCGCGCTGGTTTCAGCTATTGCCGTTTCGCTGCCTTCGTCCGTCTCACTTTGCGAACCTGTCTGTAGCGCAACGAGCGCCTGTGTCGCTTTGAGGATCAGCCGTGAAAGCGGAATGCCGGCAATCAGTATCAGCACGTTGAATGCAATATGCGCATGGATGATCCGATCCGCCGGATCGCTGCCGAGGCGTTCGAGGCTGGGCTCGGATATCACGAACGCCGTCAGCAGAACCACTGAACCGAGGCCGCGCATCAAGAGGTTGCCGAGAGGCACGATGCGGTAGGGGGGTGGCGAACGGCGTGTAAGCATCGGGGCGATGAAGGAACTGCCGAGATTGACGCCCAGAACCATGACGATCCCAAGGTCGGGGGAAACGATGCCGCGTGCCGCGAATGTGGTCAGCAGGAGCACGGCGGCGATGCTGGAATGGAAAAGATAGGTGGTTACGGCGGCAAGCAGAAAGGCGGTGATTGGATCGTCGGAAAGATATCCGACGATCAGCGGAACAATGGTGCTTTGTTGAAGCGGTTCTGAGGCTTCGCCCATCATTTCTAGCGACAGGATAAGCAGACCGACCCCGACGAGTATCCGGCCGAACTGCCGCCATTGCCGGCGTTCGGTTGCCAGAAAGATCGCCGTACCGGACAGAAGACACAGCGGAACGAGGAGTGTCAGATCGAAGCTCAGGATCTTTACAACCAGCGCCGATCCTACTTCCGCGCCGCGCACGGCGAGGATGCCGGAAAGTCCCGTTACGATGCCCAACCCCGCAAACGAACCGATCAACAGCGTCACCGCCGTCGAGCTCTGCAGGGCGATGGAAAGCGCGAGCCCGGTCAGGGCGGCCAGAAGCGGGTTGCCCAACGTCTGACGCAGGCGCTGACGCAACACATTGCCATAGGCGCGCTCAACGCCGGTGCGAACCATGCGCGTTGCCCAGAGCAGCAGCGCCACGGCGCCTGCCATATGCAGAAAGAAGACGGAACCGCTCATATCGCCTCTGAAAAAGTTTACACGAAACCTGACTCTGCGGAAAACTAAAGCGAACGAGCTGGGTAAACCGGAATAATTCGTTCGAGACAGCCGGTGGAGTCGGTGCGTCATGTTACATTTGCAATTTTAATATAGCAAATGTTCGATCTTGAGGCGGATGGAAATCTGCCGGCGAACGATCTATCGGTGGGGCTTCCCGCATTTCAAGCAACGAGAGCCCGGTCTGCTTTCGGGCTCTCGGCTTTCGCGCGTTGCCGAAGGGCTACTCGCCGCGCTTTTTGTCGGCTCCGTTTCGATCGAGCACGCGTCCGCTCATTGCATTTGTGAATGCGCCGTCGTCGATGCTCAGCCTACCGTTGACGATGAGGTAATCCACGCCTTCGGCCAGATGATGCGGATCGGTGAAGGTGCCCACATCTTTCATCTGAGCCAGATTGAACACAACCACATCGGCGACCATACCCTCGCGGAGGAAGCCACGATCTTTCATCCGGTAGACCGTTGCCGGTAAGCCGGTCATGGAGTGGATCGCCTTGGAAACCGGCACCACTTTCCGATCGCGTGCGTAATGGGCGATCATGCGAGGGAAACTGCCGTAGCTGCGCGGGTGCGGCACACCTTCGCCCATTTTTACCAGCCCGCCGTCGGAAGATGTCATACGCCACGGCTGTTGCATGAAACGCGCAATGTCGCTTTCGAGCATATTATAGGAGACGATGCCGACATCGCCCTCGGCTTCACGCAGCATCGCCACGGTTGTGTCGATCGCATCCAGCCCACGGGCTTTCGCGATGTCGCTTAGGCGTTTGCCTTCCAGGTCGGTGTCGGGTGCGAAGGTGCGGATCTGGATGCGATCCGCGCCGCCGCGTCTGTCGAGGTTCTCGGCAATCTGCGGTCGCAACGCTTCCAGTTCCGCCTCGTCAGTGAGGCGTTTCAGCATCGCTTCCGTGCCGCCCGCCATCGCTTTGCGTGGAATCAATGCTGAGGAAAGCCGTGTTGCCGAAGCATCGTACGGATACTGATCGACCCACATTTCCACGCCTTCGGCACGAGCCCGCTCGATCCGTTGAATGACCGCTTCGGAAAAACCCCACACGCGGGGCCCGAGTGCCTTCACATGCGTTACGATGCCTGGAATCCGCGCCTCACGGGCCACATGGATCACCTCGTCCACTGCACCGATCAGGCCGATGGAGTAGTCGCTCTCATCCCTGATATGGCTGGTGTAGAGGCCTCCGAATTCGCCGGTCACCTTGCCCAATTCAACCACTTCGGCAATCTCGGCGAAGGAGCCGGGTGCGTAAAACAGACCGCTGGAAAGTCCGAATGCGCCTTCTTCCATACCTTTGCGCACCAATTCACGCATGGCGTTAAGGTCATCTTCGTCGGCAGGGCGGTCTTCGTCGCCCATCACCTCGCGGCGTACGGATCCGTGCGGTACCATCAGGCCGACATTCACGCCGATGCCGTCCTTGAGAAGTGCTTCGCGTTGTGCGGCCAGATCCACCGCACCGCCACCGTCCGGATTGATCATCACCGTTGTCAGCCCCTGCGCCAACAGAGGCTCGCCATGCGAGAGTTCTTTGGTGGCAAGGCCTTCGCCGGCATGGGTGTGCACGTCGATGAAGCCGGGTGCGACATGCAGACCCTCGGCATCGATGCGGCGCGCGGCACCCATGTCATCCAGATTGCCCACGGCGACGATGCGGTCGCCGCTGATTGCCACATCCGCGACGATCCAAGGTGCGCCGGTTCCGTCATGAACGAAGCCGTTTTCGATGATTATTTCGGCCTTTTCCTGTGCGCTTGCATGGATTGGGGCGGAAACCAAAGCGCCCGCCCCAATCAGGAGGAGCGAGAGGCCTTTCAGCGTGAAACGTTTCAATTCGAGTTCTCCCGAAATTCATTATTGCCGCTGGTGCGCGAATGGCGCGCGGGCATGAGGCAGCGGCGTGCGAACTGCGACGGTCGGAACCCTCCTTCCTTCCCGACTCGTGCGGAAGATCAGCCTAGGGATGGAAGGGCGTGAGTCAAATATTTGATTTTACTATTAAAATCACGAAATCTGACTATTCATAATCGTACTTGTAGAGACAAGAAAGCCCGCGAACGATGACCGCTCGCAGGCAAATTGAACCGAGTGTTGCGCTAATCGAACGTCAAATGATCCGCTTGCGCAGCCAGGCTGAAACGATCTCGCCAAGCACCACGAGCGTGAGGATCGCCAGCAGAACGGTGGCGGCTTCCTGCCAGTTGAACGTGTCGATGGCACTTTGCAGGATGATGCCGATCCCGCCCGCGCCGACGAGGCCGAGCACGGTCGATTCGCGCAGGTTGATATCCCAGCGCAGGATCGCCACGGCCCAGAACGTTGGCATTACCTGCGGCACGATCGCATAAAGAATCACCTTGAAACGCGATGCCCCGGTCGCCTCCAGCGCCTCAACCGGACGTCGATCGATCTCCTCGATGGCTTCGCCGAGAAGCTTGCCGATAAAGCCGATGGAACGGAACATGATGGCGATGATGCCGGCCACGATGCCGGGACCGAAGATCGCCACGAACAGAAGTGCCCAGATGATCGTGTTGACCGACCGGCTGGAAACCAGAATGAAACGCCCGAGCCAGAGGGTCGCGGCATTTGGCGTCGTATTCTGTGCCGCGATATAGGCAACGGGCAGAGAAACGAACACGGCAATCGCGGTGGCGATGGTGGCAATGTTCACTGTCTCAACCAGCACCCACAATATGCTCGGCAGGTTCGTCACGTCCGGCGGCACCATGCGGCCGAAAAGGTCGCCCATCTGCTGCGGCGCGTCGAACACCCAGGCCCATATCACGTCGATGCTGGTCAGCGCCCAGACGATGGCAAGCACAGCCAGAAGGAAGATCGCGAAACGCTGCAGCCGCTCACGCGGGGTGTAGCGCGCCCATTCTTCCGGGGTCGTTTCCATGCTCACCATATCCGTTTCCTGATCTGACCGCTGATCGCTTCGCTCACCAGGATGACGGCGACGATGACGATGGTGATGGCCAATGCGAA
>NZ_CAJXGF010000232.1 GCF_913053745.1 uncultured Nitratireductor sp. | reverse complement strand
CGGCCCTGTCCCTGATGCAACTCGCCGAGGCGGGTAAGGTCGATATCGATGCCGATGTCAGGGAGTACCTGCCGGAATTTCAGCCGCATAATCCTTTTGCCAACAACCCGTCCGGCCCGCACGGCAGCCATGTTTCCTTGCGCAAACTGATGAGCCATACGGCCGGGATGGTGCGTGAACCTAAGAGCGGACATTACCTCGACGCGCAACGTCCGCCGCTTTCTGAAACCGTGAGCGAATTGGCAGCTTCGACGTTGAAGGAAGATCCGAGCGCCGGTGTCTTTCGTTACTCGAACGCCGGTATCGCGGTCGTCGGACGTGTGGTCGAGTTAATCTCAGGTTGCGATTTCAACACTTATGTTGCGGATAATCTTTTTCGTCCGATCGGCATGTCGAAAAGCGCCAACACGGTGTCGCCGGAGCTATTGGCGCGGCTTGCGCCGGCCTGGATGTGGACAATAGACGCGGATATTCTGGCACCGGTGTTCGATCTCGGCGGGTCTCCCGCGGGCAATATCTTTTCGACACTGTCCGATATGGGATTGTTCGCCCGTACGTTGCTTCGCGGAGGTTTCACGGCGAATGGGAGCGCGATCGTTTCGCCTGGAACCCTCGCGCGTATGTGGCTGCCCGCCGGCGAAAGGCCGCCGGGTTATGGTGGAGACCTGAAGGGCTACGGACTGGGTTTCGGACTTGGAGATGTGGACGGCTGGGCATCGGTCGGTCATGGCGGCGCGGTATACGGATTCGCCACCCAGATGACCCTCTTGCCTGCGGCTGGCCTTGGTGCCCTGATTTTCTCGACGCTCGACTTCAGCAACCAGATTGCGAGCCGTCTAACCGTCAAGGGCCTGCAACTCGCATTGGCAGAGCGCCGGATGGGTGCGACCCCCGTGCCGCCAACTCCACGCACACCGTTGAAACCGGACGATCTGGAACGTCTTTCCGGTCATTATGTCGATAGGGAGGAAGGTGAGGATGTGGAGATCCGTGCCAGCAACGGCCGCCTTTATTTGATGGGAGACGGCGTGCCGCTTGAACTGCGCCGCATTTCCGGGACCGATTTCCGGGTCGACGGACGAATATACGGTGAGGGTGCGGATTACGCGCATATGGAGGTTGCGTTTCCGGCGCGGGACGAGATGCGCTGGAAGGAGAAGGAATGGCAAAAAACCACGCCTTCCCGAAATGCGGTTCCCTCGGAAATCGCGCCGCATCTTGGCGAATACGGCCCCGATTTCAACGTTACGACCCTGTTTTACTCCAACGGGGCGCTGCAATGTCTGATCGAGTATTTCTGTACCCATCAGTGCGAACCGGTCTCGCGCGACCGGTTCAAGATGCATGGCCTTCTCTATGAGAGTGAAGTTCTGGAACTCGGTGCGGTCGATGATGAAGGGCGGCGGGGAATCCGCGTCGGGCAGATGTTTCTGGAGCGTCGGTCCTGAGTGATCAAGAGGGTGTCATGTCCATTTCTCGTATCGAGATTTTCAAGGCCGGGTTGCCGCTCAAGCGTCCCTTCCGCATAGCCATTGGCGAGACGCGTGTGACCGAGACAATTTTCGTCAGGGTACACACCGACGATGGTCTCTACGGGCTCGGGGAGGCAAGTCTTTTCCGGCCGGTGGTGGGTGAAAGCCGCGATGCTGCCTTGGCCAACGCGCGCGACCTGGCGCATTTGCTGATCGGGCGGAACCCGCTGGATATAGATGGATGCGTCTGCGCCATGCGCGCCTTCCTGCCGAACAACGCGACGATCCGTTCGGCGTTCGACATGGCGCTCTACGATCTGCTTGGCAAGAATGCACGGTTGCCGCTGCACGCGGTGCTGGCGGGCGCGAAGCGGAGCTTTGTTACCGACAACACGGTCGGTATCGATACGCCCGAGACCATGGCCGCTCACGCTCTCGAATTTCGCGAGCGCGGCTTCACGGCGGTCAAGGTCAAGCTGGGGACCGGAGTGGCCGAGGACGTGGCGCGTGTTGCGGCGATCCGCGATGTTCTGGGGCCCGAGACCGCAATTCGGATCGACGCCAACCAAGGTTGGGACCGGGTTGAGGCGCTTCAGGCGCTGAGGCAGTTGTCGGCTTTCAATATTCAGTATTGCGAACAGCCGGTTGCCGCCTGGGATTTCGACGGCCTCTCGGCCGCCCGTGCGCTTGGAGCCATTCCCATAATGGCCGACGAGGCGCTCTTCGACGAACATGACGCCATGCGTCTCGTTAGTGCCGGGGCGTGCGATTACTTCAACATCAAACTGGCAAAGTCCGGTGGAATTCACGTTGCGCTCAAGATTAACGCACTGGCAGAAGCCGCCGGTATCAAATGCATGGTTGGTTGCATGACGGAGACTCGTCTCGGTCTGACCGCTGCCGCGCATCTGGTTTCTGCGCGTGCCAACGTTGTTTTCGCGGACCTGGACGGTGCCGACATGCTGCGTGAAGATCCTGTGGTTGGCGGCATGTTGTATCACGCGGGCGGTGTCATAACGTTGCCCGACACGCCCGGGATCGGCGCGGACTTGGACGCCGGGTTCGTCGCCGGTCTGGAATGTGAAACCATCGGACGAAACGCATGACGATCGTCGAGGAGTCGCTGAACGCGCGGGACAGAATGGATTCTCCCATCGGCGCGCGCATGCGCATCGGTGGGCGCGATGTCGATTATTTCTGCGGCACCAGCTATCACGCCCTGCATGGGCATCCCGTTGTAATCGAAGCGGCGGTACAGGCATTGCGTGCTTACGGACTTGGCCCCGCGACACGTGCCGACATGTCGGTTTATATGGAAACCGAGGCCCTTGTCTGTGCGCATTTCGGCTGCGAGGCGGCTGCTTACGTGGCCTCCGGCTATCTCTCAATAATGGCTTTGCTGCTCGCATTGCGCGACGATTACGATGTGGCGTTTGCCGATGAGCGGTCGCATTTCAGCGTGAACGACGCGCTGAAATGCGCCGAACGACCGGTTTTCCGGTTTCGACACCGCGATCCGCAGAGCCTTTCGGAGCAGTTGCGCCGCCACCTCAAGCCCGGACAGGTGCCTGTTGTGGTCAGCGACGGTGTTTTTCCATCGACCGGCGCGCTTGCTCCGCTCGACCACTACGCGCAACTTCTGGACGCCTATCCCGGTGGCCTGCTTTGCATCGACGATTCCCACGGCGTCGGTGTTCTTGGCAGCGCGGGACGGGGAACGTTGGAACATTTCGGTCTCGAGGGAGAGAGGGCGTTTTGCGCCGGTACGTTGAGCAAGGCGTTTGGTGGCTTTGGCGGCATTGTACCGGCAAGCCGGGCACTTGCGGACAGAATAGCGGCCAAGGGTGGGGTTGTCGCCGGTGCGTCGCCTCCGCCGGTTCCGGCCGCTGCGGCCGCCGGCGCGGGATTGCGCCTTTTCAGGGAAAACCCAAGCATGCTGCAGGCACTGCGCACGAATGTGGCGCATATGCGCACCGGTCTTGCCGGGCTGGGGCTTGCGATTCCGCAAACGCCGGTGCCAATCTTCAATGTTCAGGCGCGCGGCGATTTGAAAGCGGTCTGCGAAAGGCTTCGCGAACGCGATATTGTCGTTAAATACGTTGGAGCGAGCGGCTATTCGGATGCACCGTCGGTCGAGACGCTCAGGATCGCCGTTTTTTCCAGCCATTCATCCGAGCAGATCGATGATCTGATCGCAGCGCTTGCCGTGTTGTTATAGCGGCAAAGCGCTTCCGAAACATTCGCATCGAAGAGAAGCGCGTTGAACCGCACCGGCCGGACGGTGAACTCGGCGCTCTTATCTGACAATAATTCCCGAAAGAGCGCTGGACAGGATGGCACGTGGACTGACCCCGTCGGTCGGCGAACGTTTTCCCTAAAGGATGCGCCTGAGGCACAACGCGCTGGCCGCAGGAGAGGCTGGCGGCAGTTCCTCCCTCGTTCCATAAGGTCAGGTGATCCCGCAACGCCGGGACGGGCTGGCAAGTGCGGACCAGATCCGGTTTGTCGTCCATTTCGATTGCCGGAAGGAACAACCGCCTTCGTGTCATGACCGAACGGCAAGCCTCGAGCTTGTCGGTTTGCCTGTGTTCACATGCCTTCCTTTGAACAATGCGACAGCACCGCGAGGACCCGATTGAAAGTGGGAGATAATCAACTTCCCTCTTGTCATGCGATGATATGCGGTTAGTCTGAACCAATCGCTAATTGGTTCGAGTTCATGAATCACATCCCCGAACGCTCAGACGTTTTGATGAAGCTGCGGGAGCTGTCGCTTCACGTTCGCCCACATCCGGCGGCTCTTCTGGATGGGGTCAACCTCTCGGTACGGCGGGG
>NZ_CAJXGF010000231.1 GCF_913053745.1 uncultured Nitratireductor sp. | reverse complement strand
CCCAGAGCAAGGCCCGCATGATCGAGAAGATGGCGGATTCCATGGAGGAGCTGGCCCCCAGCTCCCGCCGGTATCCCACCTTCCTCTTCCAGCAGCAATTGTTCGCTCAACGCGCGATCCGTATGCTCCCACCGATAGGCCCCGATCGGAGAACTGACCGTGTCGCGCAGCCCGGAAAGCGGCCGTAAACCCGGGTGTGCCCATAGCCGCTCCGAACGCGAAAAACGCGGCGTGGCATAATCCGTTACCCGGTCCGAGCCAAACTCGAAGAAGCCCACATCGTTTTGCTGGCAAAAAGGAATATCGAGCCCGTCGATCCACGCCATCGGGTGATCCGTGTCGTTGTGGTGACCGTGGAAATGCCAGCCCGGCGTCAGCAGCAGGTCGCCCCGGCTCATGCGCACCGGATCCCCGTTGACGACGGTCCATACCCCCTCACCCTCGACCACGAAACGGAACGCGTTTTGCGAGTGGCGGTGTTCCGGAGCCGTCTCGCGCGGTCCCAGATACTGAATTGCCGCCCATAAGGTCGGCGCGATGTAGGCGTTGCCGCCAAGACCGGGATTGGCAAGCCCCAGCGCCCGGCGCTCGCCGCCGCGACCAACAGGAACGAGTTCGCCCGAACGCTCGGCCATCGGCAGAATGTCCGCCCATTTCCAGACATGCGGCACGGCCCTCGGCTGCGGCGTGAACGGCATCAGGTCGTCGCGCTGCGTCCATAACGGCATGATATGCTCACGCTGGAACGCGGCATAGAGATCGCGCAGTTCTGGATTTTCTTCGGGTTGCCCCGCATCGTCCGGCAGGGTGTCCTTGATTTCCGCATCATGCATGGAAGCATCCTTTCATTCCGTTCAAGCCGCGTCGGGCTGATTGTGCGGGGCCGCATCCGAAAAGGCAGGCAAGGCATCCAGCTCGGCAAAGATCCGCTCAATAACCGGCCAATCTCGTGTATCGATATCGAACCGGCGGTTGTTCCAGACCTGCGCGTAAAGACAAAGATCGGCGAGGCCGGGCGTGTCGCCGTGGCAAAACCGTCCCGTTGCCGTATCGCGGGCAAGCGAGGTTTCAAGGGCATCGAAGGTGGTGCCCACCCAATGGGTAAACCACGCCTTCGTCGCCTCATCGTTGGCGCCGAAGGCATTGCCGAGATATTCAAGCACCCGCAGATTGTTCAGTGGATGGATCTCGCAGGCGATCATGAGAGACAGCGCACGCACACGGGCGCGACCGTCGGGATCGGCCGGCAGAAGCGGCGGTTCGGGCTGCGTCTCGTCGAGCCACTCTATGATCGCAAGCGATTGCGTCATCACCTGTCCGTCTTCACGCTCCAGGCTCGGAACCAGACCCGCCGGGTTCATGGCGAGATAGTTCGGCGCCCGCGCGTCTCCCTTGCGCAGCGCATAGGCGACATAGTCGTAATCCATGCCCTTCAGGTTCAATGCGGCGCGCAACCGGACAGAGGTGGACGACCGGAAGAAATTGTGCAGGCGAAACTTCATGCCCGCGGTCCGATCCCGGTGCGGATCTCACCCAGACCTTCGATGGAAACCACACATTCATCGCCCTCCACCAGCGGGCCGACCCCGGCCGGCGTGCCGGTCATGATCACGTCGCCAGGCTTCAGAGTCACCGATTTCGACAGGATCGATACGATCTCGGGCACAGACCAGATCAGCTCCGAGAGGTCGGCATCCTGTTTCGTCTCACCGTTCACGGTCAGACGGATCGCTCCCTTGGCGGGATGACCGACCACGCTGGCGGGATGCACCGGTCCGATAACGGCGGAGCGGTCGAAGCCCTTGCCCATATCCCATGGGCGCCCCTTGTCGCGTGCCTCAAGTTGCAGGTCGCGCCGGGTGAGATCGTTGCCGATAGCGTAGCCCCAGATGCAATCCCTGGCACTCCCCTCATCGATCCCGGTCGCATCACGGCCGATCACCACGACGAGCTCCGCCTCGTAGTGCAGGTTCTCGGTCAGCGGTGGATAGGCTACGGTTTCGCCATCGTCCACCACCGCATCGGCGGGCTTCATGAAGAAGAAGGGCGGATCGCGCTCGGGATCCTTCCCCATCTCGCGCGCATGGGCGGCATAGTTGCGTCCGACACAGAAGATACGGCGCACTGGAAACCTCTCTTCCTGACCGGCTATCGCCAGACTTGGGATCGGGAAGGGGGTAAATACGAAACTCATTCAACTCTCCATTTCTTGGGTATGAGGTTGCTGCGCAACACCGGACAACCTGGCCGCCGTCAGCCATTGACCGACGAGCAACACAAGGCCGGCCGCATTGATCCAGAGCGTCGCTTCGCCACCGATGCCCGGCGGCAGAAGCAACGCGATGCCGGACATCCCGACGAGCACACGGCGCGACGACCCCGCCGGCCCTGCGAACCAGCCCACGAAGGCCGCTGAAATGGCGTAGACGCCCAGCACCGCCGAGATTACGGCGAGCGCGATCTGCAACGGATCTCCGATCAGAAGCAGGGCGGGCGAAAAGACGAACAGGAACGGCACGATATAAGCCGTCCAGCCGAAACGCATGGCCTCCAACGCGGTGGGCATGGGCGGTGCCTTGGCAATGGATGCGGCAAAGAAGGCGCCAATGCCGATCGGCGGTGTGACCATCGACATCATCCCCAAATAGAAGATGAACAGATGCGCGGCGATGGGCTCGACGCCGGTCTCCACCAGCGACGGCGCCACAAGCACGGCCAGCAGCAGATAGACCCCAACGGTTGGCATGCCCATGCCCAGGATAAGACACACGGCTGCCGAGATCAGCAGAAGCAGGAACAGATTTCCCTGACCGAGATCGACCAGCGCGAAGGTGACCGCGAAGCCAAGCCCCGTCACGTTCAACACACCGATAATGAACCCCGCGGCAGCCGAGATCATGATGATCTCCGTTATCGACCGACCGGTTTCCACTGCGCATCGCCACAGATCCGCAAACCGCATGCGAACCTTGCCGTAACCGGCGATGAAGCCGATGGCGACCGTCGCCACGCCGCCCCATAGCGCGGCAGTCTCGGCACGCTGATTCAACCAGAACAGCGCCACAACGATGGCCGCGAAGGGAACAATGAAAACCCAGCCCCGGCGCATCACGCCGGCAACCGCTGGAATCTCCTCCCCTTCCACCGGACGTATATCCTGCTTTGCGGCCAACAGGTCTGCCTGTACGAACAGCGAGACGTAATAGAGCAAGGCAGGGACAAGGGCCGCCACCACGATTTCCGAATAGGGTTTCTGCAGAATGTCGGCCATCAGGAAAGCGACGGCGCCCATCACGGGTGGCGCGATCTGCCCGCCAGTCGATGCCACCGCCTCGATGGCGGCAGCCGTGGTGCGCCGAAAGCCGGAGTTGACCATCAACCGGATTGTGACGATGCCGGTCGCCACGATGTTGGAGACGACCACGCCCGAGATCGACCCGAATAGCCCCGACGCGACGATGGAAATTTTCGAGGCTCCGCCGCGCCTGCGCCCCATAGTGGCAAGCGCGAAATCGTTGAAGAAATCGCCGCCACCAGACCGCAAGAGCAATTGACCGAAAAAGACAAAGGCGACCACCACCGTCGCCGCGACGTTGAGCGTCACGCCCAGAAGACCGTTCGGATCGAAGGAAAGGTACACGGCCATCCGGTCGGCGGCGACCTCACGCGTCTGCAACATTCCCGGCACCAGATGACCGATGAGCCCGTAGCCACAGATCACGAGAACGACCACGACAAGCGTCCAACCGACGGTGCGACGCAATCCTTCGAGCACCAAGAGGAACAACGCACCGCTGACGATCAGCGCATCCCAGGGAAGCATCATCGCCGAGGAGACAAGCGTCGGATAGGCCCATGCCACGTAGAGCGACAGGCCGAGTCCCGCCCCCGAAAGCGCCAGATCGACAAGTCCCGCCCCACGCGCACCGCTCCCCCTGACCAGGAACACGAGACCGAGGCTGAGGCCGAGAACGATCGCCAGGAACTGTTCGGTGTAATAGGAATAGCCGAGCCGCGAGGGCAGATCGGCCGCCTGGGCGCTCGTCGACAGACCGATGAGAACCGTAACGGAAAGCCGGCCGATCCGGTTCAGCGCAAATGGCCGGCCGGCATGCCCTGGCGCCACCGGCCTTGCTAGCTCCCGTCGACCTGCTGGCCGATGATAGCGATCGCCTGCTGATAGACCCCTGCGGCATTCCAGGCTTGCAGCGCCCGGAAATTGGGCTGGCCCGGCCCATAGCCGGCGCCCTTCCGCCAGCCATGGGCGCGCAGGAAGTTGGCGGTCGAGGCAAGCGCGTCGGCGCGCGAGCGGATGAGATCGACGCTGCCGTTGCCGTCGCCATCCACCCCGAACTTCAGGACGTTGCCT
>NZ_CAJXGF010000230.1 GCF_913053745.1 uncultured Nitratireductor sp. | reverse complement strand
TACGGATCGCCTCAAATGGTGTGCACCCACACCTTTGTGTCGTGAAAGGCCGCCCCGCCATAAGGCGCGATGGAATCGGCACCGGTCAGCACATTGATGCCTTCCCCGCGTTCGTGTGCGCCATTCGGCCAGATGCCCTCGGCGATGACAACGCCGCGCCGCACGCCGTCGAACAGTTTGACGTGAAGAACCACCTCGCCTCGCCGATTGCCGATTTCCACGCGATCGCCAGCAGCGAGACCGAGTTCGGTCGCGTCGTCAGGATGCAGCATCAGTTCCGGTCGGCCCTCGCGCTTCACCGAGCCTGGCGTCTCGGTAAAGCTGGAATTGAGGAAGGTGCGCGCCGGCGAGGTCGCCAGGCGGTATGGATGCTCCGGATCGGCCACTTCGATGAAATCCATATGATCGGGAAATTCCGGCATGCGAACGTGCGGCCCCTGCAAACCGATCGACGCGGGCGGGCGGTTCGGAGCGGGCGTGCCGGTCCAGTCCGGTCGGAAGCGGTATTTGCCATCCGGATGGCCGAAACCGTTGACAAAATGTGCGGTCTCGAAATCCGGTTGCACATCGGCCCAGCGATCGGCCTTGAAGCTATCGAACGTCCCGAGTCCGCGCCGTTCCAGCATCCAGTCGACATGCTCGCGTGCCGAAAGGCCGAACCCGGCTTTGTCGGCGACGCCAAGGCGTTTGGCGAGCTCCTCGATCACGAACAGGTTTTCGCGCGCCTCGCTCGGCGCATCTACGAGCTTGGGACCCAAGATGATGTGCTGGTGCCCGCCGCCGCGATAAATGTCGTCATGCTCGAGAAACATGGTCGCCGGCAGCACAATATCGGCGAGCTTTGCCGTGTCGGTCATGAATTGTTCATGCACGCAGGTGAAGAGATCGTCGCGCAGAAAACCCTGCTTCACCAACCGCTGCTCCGGCGCGATATTGGCGGGATTGGTGTTCTGGATCAAAAGTGCGGTGACTGGCGGACCACCATGCAGTGCCTCGGGATCGTTGGTCAGGATGCGGCCGATCTGCGCCTGGTCGAGTGAGCGGATCGCCGGGTCACGCAGCACGTCACCCTCGATCTGCGACTTGTCCAGACCGAAAATACCCGAATTCGAGTGGAAAGCACCACCGCCTTCGTATTGCCAGCATCCGGTGACGGCCGCGACGGACAGGGCTGCATGCATGTTCACGACGCCATTGCGATTACGCGTAAAACCGTAACCCAGCCGAAAAAAGGTGCGTTTGGTCTCGCCCACAAGCTTCGCAAACGTCTCGATCTCTTCAACCGACAAGCCCGTGATGGCGGATGCCCATTGCGGCGTGCGCGACTTCAGATGTGCCTCGAGCCCCCTGGGATCGTCCGTGTATCTATCGAGAAACGCCCAATCCGCAAAACCGTCGCGGAAAAGTATATGCATGACCGCGCAGGCGAGCGCCGCGTCCGTTCCCGGCTTCAAGACCAGACCGAGATCGGCCTGTTTCATGGTGGCATTGTCGTAGACGTCGATCACGACGATCTTGGCGCCGCGTTCCTTGCGCGCCTTGATTGCGTGGGTCATCACATTGACCTGAGTGGCCACGGCGTTGGTACCCCAGATCACAACGCAATTGGCCTTGGCCATCTCGCGCGGATCGGGCCCGCGCAGATCGCCCGTTCCCATCACGAATCCCGTCCACGCCGCATTGGTGCAAACGGTGCCGAAAAAACCCGAATAGCGCTTGGCATGCCGCAGACGGTCTATGGAATCGCGTTGCACCAGACCCATCGTGCCAGCGTAAAAATACGGCCAGATGGCTTCGCTTCCGTGTCGTTCTTCCGCCTTGAGGAACGCTTCGGCAACCCGGTCGAGCGCGGCTTCCCAGCTCGCCTCCTTCCAAGCTCCCTCCCCCTTCGCGCCCGAACGAACCCGCGGTTTGAGAAGCCTTTCGGGGTGGTGGATGCGCTCCGCATAGCGCGCAACCTTGGCGCAGATCACCCCGGCAGTGTAGCTGTTGTCCTTGGCGCCATGGACACGGCCGATGCGGCCGTCCTTCACCTCGACATCGAGCGCACAGGTGGATGGACAGTCGTGCGGGCAGGCCGAATGGCCGATGTGAATGTTTGCGTGTGTGTTCATGCCGGGAACACTAGCGATTTTCCGCCCGGACGAGTAGAGCCAGTTCTCAGGAAAATAGGGGCAAAGGGTCATAGAACGAACGCCATGAACTATCGCCACGCCTATCACGCCGGAAACTTCGCCGATGTCGTGAAGCACGCAGTTCTCGTACGCATCGTCGAATATCTGAAACACAAGGACAAAGCGTTCCGTGTGATCGACACGCATGCGGGCATCGGCCTCTACGATCTCACTTCCCAGGAAGCGCAGAAAACCGGTGAGTGGCGAGATGGAATCGGCCGGCTTGTAGACGCGAACGTCGACAATGAAACGGCCAATCTTTTGAATCCCTTGCTGGCGGCGGTTCATGCCGTGAATCAGGACGGTAGCATCCAGCATTACCCGGGGTCGCCGTGCCTCGTGCGCCATTTGCTGCGAAAGCAGGATCGGCTGACCGCCATAGAATTGCATCCGCAGGACGCCGCCTGTTTGAAGCAAACCTTCTCCGGCGACTTCCAAACGCGGGTGATTGAACTGGACGGTTGGCTGGCGCTGGGGGGACACCTGCCGCCGAAAGAAAAGCGCGGGCTTGTCCTGATCGATCCGCCCTACGAAAAGGAAGATGAGTTCGAACGCATCGTTGCGAGGCTGAGGAAAGCGCATGCGCGCTGGCCTGGCGGCATCTACGCAATCTGGTATCCGATCAAGAAACACGAAACGATCAAGGCATTTCGAGACAATCTCGCCGGCAGCGGTATCGCCGATACGATCGACATCCGGCTCGAGCTACGCGCGCCTTCCACAGAGCCGCAGCTCGACGGTACGGGCATGATCGTGGTCAATCCACCCTTTGTGCTGCACGAGGAGATGAATGTGCTTCTTCCAGTCCTCGCCCGCATCCTCGGCGACAGCGAAGAGGGCCGTTGGGGCATCGAAAGGCTTACGGCGGAATAGCCCGCTCATGCTTGACCGCGAACGCGCGCTGGCGCAAAACTCTATCCGCTTGCATCGTAACAATCCGGGAGACAGATATATGGCGCGCTTCAAGGCTTTGACGGCCGGCCTCGCCGCAACCTTTGCCGCAGCATTCGTTCCGACGCAGGCGCAGGCGGCCGATCCGGTCGGTGTTTACGGCGCAGTCGATGATGTCTGCGCAGATGCCCGCGTTCACTCGACAATCCAGAAGCGTTTCCGCCATCAGGTCACCCATGTGCCGAATCTGCCGGACGTCGGCATCGTCGATTTCTACGGTTCTTACCAGACACGCTATAACCCGGCTTCCGGCGACAGCCCCATCGAGCGGCGCTATTGCCGCGCAACGGCGCGTCTTTCCGACGGCCGCGACCGCACGATCTGGTACCTCATCGAGTATGGTCAGGGTTTTGCGGGCCTCGGCAGCAATGTCGAGTTCTGCGTTTCCGGTTTCGACCGTTGGAACGTCTATAACGGTCACTGTCGCGTACTGCGCTAGGTGCGAATATCGGGGCAATCGATGCGTTTCGGAATAAGGCTCGGCGCCCTCGCCCTGACATGTCTCCTGACTGCGCCGGCTCCAGCTTTGTCAGGCGAGCGTGGCGCGCCGGCGGGTGAGTTCGATTTCTATGTGCTGTCGCTCAGCTGGTCTCCCAGCTACTGCGCGGCGGAAGGGACGGACGCCAACAGGCAGCAATGCGGGCGCGAGCGACCCTATGCCTTCGTGGTCCACGGGCTCTGGCCGCAATATGAGAAAAGTTACCCCGAATATTGCCGCTCGAAACGCCCGCAGCGCGTGCCCAATGCTCTTGTGGACCAGTATCGCGACATAATGCCCTCGGCCGGATTGATGGGGCATCAATGGCGCAAGCACGGTATGTGCACCGGGTTCGCACAGAAGGATTATTTCAATCTTGCCCGCAAGGCGCGACAACGTCTGGAAACACCCTCGCAATTCCGTAGGCTTGAAAAGCCGACCATGGTTTCACCGGAGCGTGTCGAAGAGGCTTTCCTGACCGCCAATCCGGGTTTGCCGAAGGACGCGATCGCCGTCACGTGCGACAAGCGTTATCTGCGTGAAGTGCGGATTTGCATGACCAAAGATCTCGAATTCCGTTCCTGCGAGGCCGTAGACAGGAAAGATTGCCGTCGGGAGCGCGTTCTGATGCCTCCCGCACGTGGCAAATAAAAAGCCGGGCACATGGCCCGGCTTTTCGCGTAATCGCTTACGTCAGTTCGATCAGAACTGCATACCAAGGCCGAACATGACCTTGTTGGAGCTGTCGCTGACTTCCTGTGCACCGCTGCCGGTGTTGAACGTCTCGTCACCGAATTTGGTGTAACGATATTCAACGCGGCCGAAGACTTTATCGGTCAGCTTGGCATCGACACCTGCGCCGGCAGTCCAGCCAAGCATGGTGTTGGTGTCCGAACCGGCTGCGTCGGTAATCTTCAGACGCTCGGCAGCACCGCCGGCCGTACCGTAGATCAGGATGTTCTCGGTTGCCG
>NZ_CAJXGF010000229.1 GCF_913053745.1 uncultured Nitratireductor sp. | reverse complement strand
CGATCCACGCCTGAGGACCCGCCGATGAGCCTCGAGGCACCGCCGCCCGCCGCGCCGCCGGAGCGACACTTCCTGCAGATGGCGCTCGCCAACCGTTCCTTCCTGATCGGCCTCGTCATCACTCTGCTCGTCACCGGCATGGCGCTCCTGTCCTTTGTCTGGACGCCCTACGACATCACGCACCTGGTTGTCGCCGACCGTATGAAAGGCCTCTCGCTCGCCCATCCACTCGGCACCGATCATCTCGGCCGCGACATTCTCTCGATGATCATGATAGGCGCGCGCAATTCCATCGCCGTTGCCATCGTCGCCGTCGGCATCGGAATGGGCATCGGCGTGCCGCTGGGCACATGGGCGGCAGCACGCGGTGGCATAATCGATGAAACGCTCATGCGCTTCAACGATCTGGTCTTCGCGTTTCCGGCCCTTCTGTCTGCCATCATGATCACCGCGATCTTCGGTCCCGGCGCAATCAACGCCATTGTCGCCATCGGCATCTTCAACGTCCCCGTGTTCGCCCGCGTGGCGCGCGCCGGCGCACTGTCCATCTGGCCGCGCGAATTCATCCTCGCCGCGCGCGCTGCCGGCAAGAGCAAGACGCTCATCACCATAGAGCACATCCTGCCCAACATCGTCGCACTGCTTCTGGTGCAGGGCACGATCCAGTTCGCGCTGGGCATTCTGGCCGAGGCCGGCCTCTCCTATCTCGGCCTCGGCGCGCAAGCGCCCATGCCCTCCTGGGGGCGTATGCTGTTCGAAGCGCAGACGCGCATGATGATCGCCCCGCACCTTGCTGTCTTCCCTGGCCTCGCCATCGTCGTCACGGTGCTCGGGCTCAATTTGCTGGGCGACGGTCTGCGCGATCTTCTGGACCCAAGGCTGAGGCGTGAACGATGAGCCTTCTCGAAATCGAAAATCTGTCTCTTTCCATCGCCGGTCATCCGGTGCTGAAAGACATCGACCTCGAGATCGCCCCGGGCGAGATACTTGGCCTCGTCGGAGAATCCGGCTCCGGCAAATCGATGAGCGCGCTCACCGTCATGCAGCTCCTGCCGGAATTCGCCCGCGCCCACGGCCGCGTCACCTTTGACGGGATCGACATTCTCACTGCGCCTGAAGAAGCCATGTGCCGCTTGCGCGGCGACGATCTTGGCATGGTCTTTCAGGAACCCATGACCGCGCTCAATCCGGTCAAGACCATCGGAGAGCAGGTGGCCGAGGGCATTCGCTGGCACACCGGTGCCAATCGACCGGACGCCGAAGCGCGCGCGCGCGCCATTCTTGAACGCGTCGGCCTGCCGGAGAACAGGTTTCCGCTATCGCGCTATCCGCATGAGCTTTCCGGCGGCCAGCGCCAGCGCGTGGTGATCGCTATCGCCTGCGCATTGAAGCCCAAGCTCCTGATCGCCGATGAACCGACCACCGCGCTCGACGTTGTTCTGCAGGCGCAGATCCTCGATCTTCTGCGCGATCTTGTGGACGATAGCCGCATGGGGCTCCTCCTCATTTCGCACGATCTCGCTGTCGTGGCCGACATGGCCGATCGGGTGAGCGTCATGCGCCATGGAGTTGTGATGGAAAGCGGTTCGACGGCCAGTGTGCTGAGCGAACCGAAACACCCCTATACGCGTCAGCTCGCGGAGGCCTCCACTCACGTGCCGGCGTGGGCCCGTCCGCAGGACAAACGAGAAGATCAAGAACCACCGTTGCTATCGGTCTGCGGCGTCACGCGAGACTATCCGGGACGGCGCACCGGACTGTTTTCCCGTCCTCAACCCTTCCGCGCCGTCGACAATGTTAGTTTTTCTCTTTCCCCCGGTCATGCGGTGGCCTTGGTGGGGCGCTCAGGTTGCGGAAAATCGACGCTGGCGCGCATGATTCTCGCCCTCGACAAGCCGACCTCGGGCGAAATCCGCCTGGATGGGGAGCCGCTCGGCGGCAAGGGCGAGCACGCGTTACGCTCCGCCCGGCGCGACATGCAGGTGGTTTTCCAGGATCCCTACGGCTCGTTCAACCCGCGCCACAAGGTCGAGCGACTCGTTGCCGAACCCCTTCATCTGCTTGACGTACAGCCCACGCCATCGGAGCGCAGGGAACGCGTTGCCGAAGTGCTCGAATCCGTCGGCCTGAAAGCCGGCGACATGCGCAAATACCCGCATGAATTTTCGGGCGGCCAGCGCCAGCGGATTTCCATCGCCCGCGCCATCATCACCCGTCCGAAACTCATTGTGGCCGACGAGCCGGTCTCGGCGCTCGACGTCTCTATCCGCGCGCAGATCCTCGATCTTTTCGCCGATCTCAACCAACAGCTCGACCTGACTTACCTCTTCATCACACACGATCTTACTGTCGCTCGAGCGATAACCGATGAGGTGATGGTCATGCATGAAGGGCGCATTGTCGAAAGGGGGCGGACCGCTTCCGTACTGGATAATCCGGAATCGGAGGCAGCGGCAGCCCTTGTCGCCGCCGCCCCGAATCTGGAGAGAGCCATCGCAACTCGCTTCTCCGCGGCGAGTCACTGAACGCTTTGCGTTCAGATACGGCCTGAATGCGTCAGCTCGACAGGTGTGCCACCTCGTCCGCGCTCAATCCGAGCACATCGCACACGCGCGCGCTCAGCCTGCCAAGACGCGGGGCAAGTTCCGGATCGCGCCGGCCGAGTTCAAACAACGTTTCGGCGAGAATGAGCCGCCTTTCGTGGCTTCCCTGTCGCATTCCAAGCCTTGCTTGCATCACGTCGGAATCCGTTTCCACCGCAGCAAGCGACGCAACGAGCTGTTCGATTTCTTCGTCGGGAACCTTGATAAAATCAGTTGCCGCACGGCGCAGAACCGCCATTTCCCTTTGGCCGAGAGGTTCGTCGGTCATGGCCAGGCGCAGAAGCATAAGCACCTCGGCGGTCATGGCGTTCATAGCGGCTGGCATAGCGCCACCCTGCATCGATCCGCCGGAATCTGGCGATGCGAACATATCCCACTCCCCACTCGTCTCCTCGGCGCCGCAGCGCTTTTAACCGTAACAGCCCTACGCTCCCGGTGTCGGACAACGCGCTTTGCCCTGGACAACAGGGGGATGCTCAAAAGCTGCCTCTCATGCATCGGCGTTCATACGTCGTCATTGAGGCCCATCCCTCCATCCATTGCGCCACAGCGCAGAGCTTCCTGTACAACCGGCAAAACCGGCTTGCGGTGCGCCTTCGCTTGTGGTGCAAGAAGCCATCATTCCCGCTGGCTACCCCCTGAACATGTTTGAAGCAAGTCTCGAAATTCTTCTGCTGCTGACCCTGGCAGCCTTCTTTGCCGGCTTCATGGATGCAATCGCCGGAGGCGGCGGTCTGGTCACCATCCCTGCTTTGATGCTCGCCGGCTTTCCTCCGGTGCTGGCGCTCGGCACCAACAAGCTGCAAGGCATGTTCGGCAGCGGAGCCGCAGCTTACGCCTATGCGAAGGCCGGGCATGTGCGTATTTCGAGTCAGTTTCTTCCGGCATTTTTCTCGTTTCTTGCGTCCATCGCCGGTGCTCTTGTCGCCACGATTTTGCCCGCAGATCTGCTGCGCGGCATGCTGCCTTTCCTGTTGATTGCGGTCGCGCTCTATTTCGCGTTTAAACCGAATTTGAACGACATAGATCGTGCGCAACGCGTAACGCCCTTCATTTTCGGTTTCACCATCGCACCGCTTCTGGGATTCTACGACGGCGCATTCGGTCCGGGAACGGGGTCCTTTTTCATGCTGGCTTTCGTCGGCCTTGCCGGCCAGGGCATGCTCAAGGCGACGGCTCACACCAAGTTTCTCAACTTCGCTTCCAATGTCGGCGGCTTCGCCGCTTTCGCCATGGTCGGGGCGATCGCCTGGAAGGTGGGTCTTGTCATGGGTATTGCACAGATCGTGGGGGCGCGGATCGGTGCGGCGTTCGCGATGAAGAAGGGGGCACGCATCATTAAACCGCTTCTCGTGCTCGTCTGTCTGGCGCTCGCGATCCGCTTGCTCATGGATGGGGACAACCCGTTGTTGCGGTCTATTGGCCTATAAGTTGCAATGAGCTTTATCCCTGTCGGTGCAACATCTTCAGCGGGGATACCCATGACACTCAACGCACCCACCAAGATCGTTTTCCTTCTCAGCCTCCTCATCGCGGTTATCGCGCTGATCGCTGCTTTCAACCTGCTGTCTTTCGTGCCCATACCCGCGTTCTGGATCATGACGCTCGCCTATGTCCTGCTTGTGGGCGGTTCGGTGCTCAAAGGCGTGTGATCGTCTTTCCACGACCGGATAGCCGAACTATCGTGCATGCATGTACGATGGTTCAGCTCTTCCAGGGATCAACACCGTCTCCGGGCCGGTCTTGCCCGATCCGGACGATTTTCTCCTGCGCCGTAGACGCCCTCAGCCCGCATTCTGTGATGCGGTAACGGGCTTTAGTGCTTATGCGGAGCGCCAGGGTGGCCACTTCCGTCAGGTGGAGGCCGCCTCGTTGGTCGTGCCGTTCATTATCAGTTTCTCATCTCCCTTCACCATTGCGCTCGGCAGAGTTCCGGAGCCACACGAACGTTTCGACTGTTTCACCTCGGGCTTGTTTG
>NZ_CAJXGF010000228.1 GCF_913053745.1 uncultured Nitratireductor sp. | reverse complement strand
GGCTCGGGGGCGCGGCTTTCGCTGCGCTCGCGGCCCGAAGGGGCCGACAGTGCGGCGGAGATTTCCGTCGAGGGCGGGCGCGTTTCGGCGGTGAAGCCCGTCGCCGCCAATCGCGGCACAACGGTGGAGGTGCGCGACCTCTTTTTCGCCACGCCCGCAAGGCTGAAATTCATGAAGAGCGAGCGCGCCGAAACCGCCGCCATCACCGAAATGGTGAAGCGCATGGCGCTCGCCTTCCCTCAAGCGCGCTTCACGCTGACGGGCTCCGACCGCAACACGCTGGAGTTGCCCGCCGTGCCCGCCGATGGCGAGGGGCTGCTTCGCCGCATCGCGCAGGTGATGGGCCGCGACTTTGCCGAAAACACGCTACCCATCGAGGCCGAGCGCGAGGGCGTGGCGCTTTCGGGCCATGCGTCGATCCCCTCCTTTTCGCGCGGCAATGCGATGCTGCAATATTTTTATGTGAATGGCCGGCCCGTGCGCGACAAGCTTCTGACCGGCGCCATTCGCGGGGCCTATATGGACGCGCTGCCGCGCGACCGGCATGCGGTGGCGGCGCTGTTCATCACGCTCGACCCGGCGCTGGTCGATGTCAATGTGCACCCGGCCAAGGCCGATGTGCGCTTTCGCGATCCGGGGCTGGTGCGCGGGCTGATCGTCGGCGCGATCCGCCATGCGCTGGAGATAAGCGGCATGCGCGCCTCCACCTCCGGGGCCGACGCCATGCTCGCCGCGTTTCAGAGACCGGAGCAGCGGGCAGCGGGCCACGCCGCGCCGCAGCGCTATACGCCGCCACCCCGCCCCGCGCAGCGCCCCTCTGGCGGCTGGAGTGCGGCCACCTCCCCCACCCGCCCGCTGGAGATGAGCACGGCATCGGGCTTTGCCGAGCCCGGCCAGGCGGCATTCGATGTGGGCGCGGCCCTTTCCGCCGATGCGCGCGCGGGCGAAGTGGAGGCAGCGCCGGAGCTGATGCGCACCCCGCTAGGGGCCGCGCGGGCGCAGGTGCATGAAAACTACATCGTCGCGCAGACGGAAGATTCGCTCGTCATTGTAGACCAGCACGCCGCCCATGAGCGCCTCGTTTATGAGGCGCTGAAAGAGGCGCTGCATGCCCGTCCGCTCCCCGCGCAGATGCTGCTTTTGCCGGAGATCGTCGACATGCCGGAAGAGGATGCCGACCGGCTTTCTGCCCATGCGGACTTCCTCGCCCGGTTCGGGCTGGGGCTGGAGCGGTTCGGCCCCGGCGCCATCGCCGTGCGCGAAACGCCGTCCATGCTGGGCAAGGTGGATGTGCCGCAGCTCGTGCGCGATCTGGCCGACGAGATCGCCGAGAACGACACCGCCGACACGCTGAAGGAGCGGATCGACCACATCGCCGCCACCATGGCCTGCCATGGCTCGGTGCGCTCGGGCCGGCGGCTCAGGGCCGAGGAGATGAACGCGCTGTTGCGCCAGATGGAGGCGACGCCCGGCTCCGGCACATGCAATCACGGCCGCCCGACCTATATCGAGTTGAAGCTGACCGATATCGAGCGGCTATTCGGCCGCCGGTAATGCGATGCGCTTGACCTCTGCTTCGAAATATGGCGCAAGGAACCCGATGAGAGGTTTTTACCGATGAACCGTTTTGAAGGATCCGGCGCGCGCGAGGCGCGCATTCGCTATCTGGATGGCGATTTTCAGGTCATGACGCCCGGCGCCTTCGTGCGCTGCGCCGTCACCGAACAGCCGATCCAGCTCGATGATCTGAAATATTGGAGCGTTGCGCGGCAGGAAGCCTATGTGAACGCCGACACCTCGCTCGCCCGCGAGCTGGAAATGCATCCCGAACTCAGGAAGCGTAGCTGATCTATTTGAGCATGCGCGCGCGCCAGGCCTCAATCGTGCTCTCGATGATGGTCACCGGCATGTCGGGCGCATCGAACGCCGCTTCCACCTGCAGCACACGGCAGTGTTCGGCCAGCGCGGAAAGCGCCTCGCTCCCGCCGCGCAGCCGCACCATGTCCTTCTCAGTGGTGATGAGCTGGAGTTCTTCCTTCTCCGCCGCCGCGATCAGGTCGCGCGCATCGTCATCGTCATAGGGGTGATGATCGGGAAAACTCTTCCCCTCCACCACCGCGCCGCCGGCTTGCGCCACACTGTCGAAGAATTTCTTCGGATTGCCGATCCCCGCGAAGGCGAGAAACCGCCCGCCCTTGATCGCGCGCACGCCGCGCGGCTTGAGCCTTGCCTGAAACACCGGCCGCCCCGCCCGCGAAGCCTTGCGCACCACATGGTCGGCCGCGTTTCCCTCCCCCATGGTGAGGATCGCATCCGCATGGCGCAACTGGTCGATCAGCCGCGCTCTCAAGGGGCCGCCGGGAATGACATGGCCATTGCCCAGCCCGCGCCGCGCATCCACCACCATCACCGCATAATCCATGTGAAGCCGCGCGCTCTGGAAACCATCGTCCATGATGATGAAGTCGCAGCCGATGCCGATCAGTTCCCGCGCGCCCGTCAGGCGGTCCGGAGCCACCAGCGTCGGCGCATGCCCCGCCAGAAGCAGGGGCTCGTCGCCCACATGGCGCGCAAGATCCTTCTTCGCATCCACCAGATGCGCCACCGTCATCGAGCCACCATGCCCGCGCGTGAGAAATCCCGGTTTCCGACCAAGCTTCTTTGCCTGTTTTGCAAGCGCGATGGAGACCGGCGTCTTGCCCTCGCCGCCGACAGTGAAATTGCCGACACACAAGACCGGCACATCCACTTTGGCGCGTTTGGCCGAGGCCATGCGATAACCGGCTACGAGGCCATAGAGCGCGGAAAAGGGGGCCAGCCCCCATGCCCGCCAGTCCGCCCCCTCCCACCAGAATGGAGGTGCCTCGCTAGCCATGGCCTGCATCGTCCTCGAGCCGGCTCTTGACGATCAGGGGATGGATATAGGGATCGAGCGCCTGCAGCGTCCGGTTCAGCGCACCCGACATGTCGTCGACCGCGACGCGTCCCGCCTTGATCATGGCGCGGCGCGCCGAATAATTGTTGAGCAGAAAATTCACGCCGCCGGCCAGCATTTCGCCATCGCGCACCAGCCGCGCCCCGCCGGCGTCGATCAGACGGCGGTAGGCATCGCGGAAATTCTGAACATTGCAGCCCGAAAGGACCGCCGTTCCCAGCCGCGCCGGCTCGATCGGGTTCTGCCCGCCTTCGAGCACGAGCGAGCGCCCGACGAAGGCCACTTCGGTCAGCCGAAGATAAAGTCCCATCTCGCCGATCGTATCGCCAAGCAGGACATCCGTCTCCTGCAGCACCGTATCGTTACGGCTGCGCCGCGCCACCTTAAGGCCGCGTTCCGTAAATTCCTCTTCCAGTCCGTCGGCACGCTCGGGATGGCGCGGAACGATGATCGTCAGAAGATCTGGATGGCGCGCCTTCAGTTTCTCGTGCACGTCGGCGGCAATCGCTTCCTCGCCCTGATGGGTGGAAACGGCGGCCCAGGTTTCACGCTCGCCGATCTGCTCTTCGAGCGTGGCAAGAGCTTCCCGCTCCACCGGCGGCGCATGCGTGTCGACCTTGAGATTGCCGGACACGGTAACGGGCCGCGCGCCCAGTGTACGAAAACGTTCGCCATCAACCTCGGACTGGGCGACCACATGCGCGAGGTTCTCGAACAGCGCTTCGGCCAGATAGGCCCGTTTCTTCCATCGCGCGAACGAGCGGTCCGAAAGCCGGCCGTTGACGAGCACCTGCGGGACACGCCTGGCACCCAGTTCCAAAATCGTCATCGGCCAGATTTCGGATTCCGCCATAATGGCCAGATCCGGCTGCCAATGGTTAAGAAACCGGCTGACGGCAGGCTTCAGATCGAGCGGGACATATTGATGGATGACCGATTCGCCGAGCCGCTCGTCGGCCACCTGTGCGGAGGTCACGGTGCCGGTCGTCAGCACGATGTTGATGCCATAGCCAAGCAGATGCTCGATCAGTCCGATCACCGCCATCGTCTCGCCGACGCTGGCAGCGTGCATCCAGATCAGCGGTCCATCCGGGCGCGGGTGACCCGCTCGCCCGTAGCGTTCGTGCCGACGAGCGCGATCTTCCTTGCCCTTGCCTGCGCGCCAGACAATGTAACCGCCAATCAGCGGAAAGGCGGCGGCGCCTGTCCAGCGATAGGTTGTGAGAATGGCGCGCGCCCAGCGTTCACTCATGGATCACTGACCGTCGACCAGAGAATAGGCTTGCCGGGTGGCCTCGTTGAGCGAAGCTGTCACCTCCCGGCGTTTTTCTTCCATCGTGACGTCGTCCGCTTCGCTATCGACATAGATCGGATCTCCCAGCACGACGGCGCTGCGGCCGAAAGGCAGATTGATCGTTGTCTTGTCCCAGGTGCGCTCCAGCACCTTGCGGCGGCTCGTGGCGATGGCGACCGGAACGATGGGCCGGCCCGAAATGCGTGCCAGCGTGACGACGCCGAGCCCGGCTTCGCGCGGCGTGCCGTGTGGAATATCGGCAATCATCGCGACATTGCAGCCGCGATCGATGGTCTTCTTCAGCGTAATAAGCGCCTTCGCGCCACCCTTGCGGATATCGCGTTCTCCCTTGCGCCCACCGGAGCCGCGCACTGTGTCGAAGCCGAGTTTTTCGGCGACGAGCGCGTTCAGTTCCGCGTCGGCGCTGCGCGAAAACATAGCGACGATCTTGTGCTTGCGGGGATTGATGGCCGGGCCGAGGATATGCTGACCGTGCCAAAGGGCGGCAATCGCCGGCGAATGCGCATCGATCGCCGCCTGCAAGTCGTGGGATCCCTCGACACGCGGATTGGTGCGGTCGATCAGGCGAATTGCGCTCGCCATGAACGTTGCCAGCGCCTGTTTCACGAAGCGCGATCTGGCGAGCGGCTTGCGGACGCGACGCCA
>NZ_CAJXGF010000227.1 GCF_913053745.1 uncultured Nitratireductor sp. | reverse complement strand
GGCATTTCGTGCCCAGGGTACGGCAGGAGGCGAAAAAGGTCGCCCATGCCGGATCCGGGGTCACCGGGCGCCTGGTGGACACCTACACCAACATCCAGACGGTCAAGCTGTTCGGATCGCGGCAGGAGGAAAACCGGGGGGCCCTCACAGCCTTCACCGGTTTTCTCCTACAGCTCAAGCGGTTCACCCGGGTTCTGACCACGATCCGCGTGGTCATGAACATCCTCAACGGAACGATGATCTCGCTCGTGGCGGCTCTGGCTCTCAGTCTCTGGCAGCAGAACGCGATCTCGACCGGGGACGTGGCCTTCACGCTTGGTCTGGTATTGCGTATGCACTTTTTGCTGAACCGCCTGTTCGGTCAGCTCAATGGCCTGTTCCGAAATATGGGAACGATTGAGGACAGCGCCGAAACCATCGTCAAACCGGTCGCCGTCCAAGACAGGCCGGATGCGCCGGACCTGGTCGTCTCAAAAGGGCGGATCGCATTCGAGGGCGTGCAGTTTCATTACGGCAAGGCCGGCGGCGTCATCGATCATCTGGACCTGACCATCGAGCCGGGCGAGGTTGTGACCATTCTGGGGTCGAGCGGTTCGGGCAAATCGACGCTGATCCGCTGCATCAACGGGCTGGAGGCCGTATCCGGCGGGCACATCACTGTCGATGGCAATGATGTGTCCACCAAGGCCGGGCTTGCGGTGGCGCGACGCCGCTCGGCGACGGTGTTCCAGCTCTTCAACCTCTATCCGCACATGACGGCGCTGGAGAACATCACGCTGGCGCCGATCAACGTTTTGAAGAAACCGCGCGCAGAGGCCGAAGCACGGGGGCGCGAACTCCTGAAGCTTGTGGGGCTCGCCGATCTCGCCACGGCCTACCCGCAGCGGCTTTCGGGCGGGCAGCGCCAGCGTGTCGGCATCTGCCGGGCTTTGGCGATGGACCCGCATTATCTGCTGCTGGACGAGGTGACGAGCGCACTCGATCCGGAAATGACGGGCGAGGTGCTGGACATTCTGGCCGAGCTTGCCCGCAGCGGCACGACCATGCTGTTCGTGACCCATGAGGTCGAGTTTGCCCGGCGCATTTCCAGCCGCATCGTTTTTCTGGAAAAGGGCGAACTTATCGTCGACATGCCCACCGAACGTTTCTTTGCGGAGGATGGCGGCTTTGCTGTGCCGCGCATCCGCCAGTTCCTCACCAAGATGAAGAAAGACTGACGCGTGATACTTCTTGCCAATTGCGAGGCCGAAGCCGGATTTTCCGAATCCATTGCCGACCTGAAGAACGGAAAATCCGCCGTGGATGCACTGGTGCGCGGCATCGGCTTCGTGGAGGCCGATCCGAAGGTGCGCAGCGTCGGTTATGGCGGCTGGCCCAACATGCTGGGCGTGATGGAATGCGACGCCGGCGTGATGGACGGGACGACCCGCGCCGTGGGCACGGTGGGCGCCGTGCCGCGCACGCTGCATGTGGCCGCGCTCGCCTGCGAGGTGATGCGCCGGCTGCCCCATGTGATGCTGACCGGAGAGGGCGCTCGCAGGTTTGCAGATGAAATCGGTTTCAATTCCGATGACATGCTCTACCCGGACAGCAAGCGCGTCTGGTGGGAAAAGCTCGATGGCCTGATGACCGAGGAACAGAAGGGCACTTTCCCCGACACGCCTCTGGCGGGGCTTCTGGGGGCGATCACCGATCCGGAACGGGTGCGCGACACCACCGTGTTTCTGGGGCAGGACCAGACCGGTGGGATCGCGACCGTCACCTCGACCTCGGGCTGGGCGTGGAAATACCCGGGCCGCGTGGGCGACAGCCCGATCCCTGGTGCAGGCTTTTACGCCGACAGCCGCTATGGCGCGGCGGCCTGCACGCATACCGGCGAGATGACCATGCGTTCTGCGACGGCGCACGCAATCGTTCACGGCATGAAATGCGGTCTGCCTCTCGATGATGCGATCCAAAGCGCAGCCGACGACCTGCTCGCGCTCGACACCGGCTTTATCGGCGAAGTGGTGATCCACGCGCTCGACACGCACGGCAATCACCGTGTCGTCAATCTCCATGGCCAGGGCACTGTGGCCTACTGGTTCTGGGAGCCTTCCATGGCCGCTCCGGAAAAGCGGCAATCGCAACCGATCTGATCTGAAAAGGAGGAGTTCAATGAAATCTCTCGTGAAGAAGACCATCGTGGCGCTGGCGGCTTGTGCCGTGCTCGCCGGACCGGCGGCGGCCGGAATGCTGGATGACATCATCGAGCGCGGCACGGTGCGCATCGGCGTGTCGTTGGGTGGCGAACCCATCGGCTTCCGCGACGACAAGAACAACCCTGTCGGCTACGACGTCGACGTCGCCACCCTGCTTGCCGAGAAGATCGGCGTGCCGGTGGAGTTCACCGACGTTTCGGGCGATGCGCGCGTTTCCATGCTGGTTTCCGGCCAGCTCGATATCGTGGTTGCGAACACGTCCGCAACGCTCGCGCGCGCCAAGGCGGTAAGCTTCTCGATCCCCTATAACCGTGCCGGCTTGCGCATCATTGCCCAATCGGACGCGGGGATTAACAGTCTTTCCGATCTCGACGGCAAGCGGGTCGTCGTGGGGCGCGGCACCACGGGTGAAACCTTCCTGAAGCGCGAAGTGCCGGGTGCGGAACTGGTCTACACCGACACATTCTCACCCGATGGCGTGCTGCTTCTGCGCCAGAAGCGCGTGGATGCCGGTATCGAGGATTCTTCCATGCTCGATTATCTCGCGGCAAAGGAAGAGGGGCTTGTGACCGTACCAGGGCTTTATTCCAACGATCCCATCGGCATTGCCGTCGCCAAGGGCGATCCGGACTTCGTGCGTTGGCTCGATATGTTCGTCTCGGACTATATCCAGTCCGGCGCTTATGAGGCGAACTACAAGAAATGGTGGGGCGAGGATGCCAATCCGCCGGAGCTGAACCCGCTCTGGTAAGCCCGAACGGCCCGCTGGCGAAACCTCGCCGGCGGGCATTTTCGTCAACCCGTGCTGCGCTCGACGAAACGGGTGCGCAGTTCGTGCACTTCCGGATGATCGCGATAGCCAGCCGGATCCTTCAGAAACATCGAAATGCCATGGATCAGCTCCGCCTTGTCAAAGCCGATCGAGGAAATGTCGAAGGCGTCGAAATTGGCGTTCACCACCGCGTCGAACCCGTAAAGTCGATAGTCGCGGGGCGGCTGAAGACCGCGCCGTCTCAATCCGTCCATCATGCCCATGGCCATAGCGTCCGACGTGCAGAAAATCGCATCGGGAAGACTGGCTGCGTCGATGCTGCTGGCGAGGGTCAGGCCCGACGCATAGGAATAATCGCCCTGCAGTTCCTGAACGAGATCGAGCCCCGCTCCGGCGCAGATGTGCCGATAGGCCTGAATGCGCGCCTGCTCGACAAGCGAGGTTTGACGACCGGTAACCAGCGCGCCGGTTTTCGCCCCACATTTCAGTGCACGCGTCACCGCCTCGCGAATGCCCGCCGCCTCGTCGATGGTGATGTAGGCGGATTTGGCGTCGAAGCGCCCGTTCAGCATCAGCACATTGTCGCTGTGGAAGAGCGTGCGCACGCCTGCAGCATCCGCGAAATCGGAAAAGACGAGCGCTGCGTGAACGTGAAACGCGGCGCTGTTGCGCAGGAAATCCTCGATCTTCTCGGTGTTGCCGACACGGATGATGACGGCCTGCTTGCCAAGCGCCTGGATCGCTTCGAGCAGCGGGTCGAACAGGTCGAGGTCGGAAAGATCGGTGATGTGGTTGACGATGACCGCCACCATGTCGAGCGAATTGGTGGCCAGGCCACGCGCCAGCGGGTTCTGGTTATAGCCAAGCTCCGCAGCCGCTTTCAGAACGCGTTCGCGCTTCTCGCGCGAGACCGGGCGGCGCTCCGGCGAAAGCGCGCGGGAAACGATTGCCGGCGCCACGCCCGCCCGCTTCGCGACATCGGCAATCGTTGGCCGTTTTGGTCGCGCGGGTTTGTCTTCGGGCATGGATTTTTCCGGTTTTCTTGTCATGTTCTGAGCTTCGCGGCCTTATGCCATCAAACACGAAAGAATTGAAATGATATGTTGTTTTGACATCGGCGGGTCCAAGGCCGTCGTTGCGGAGATGGGTGCCGACAACAGGCCCGTCATTCGTGACAGGCAGCCGACGCCCGCGCGCGACTATGACGCGTTCCGCCAAACGGTGAAGGCGATGGCGGGTGAGGGCGATGCGCCGGTCGGCATCTCCATCGCGGCGGTGATCGATCCCGTGACCGGGCTCGCGCGCAGCGCCAATATTCCCTGCATCACCGGTCGCAACGTGGCCAACGATCTCCGCAAGACGCTTTCGCGCCCGGTCTACGTCATCAACGATGCGAATGCTTTTGCGCTCGCCGAAGCGCAGACGGGCATTGGCGTCGGGCACCGGCAGGTGCTGGCGGCGATCATTGGAACGGGCATTGGCGGTGCGGTGGTGATCGATGGACGGGTGGTGACGGGCGCGACCGGCAATGCCGGCGAATGGGGGCACGGCCCGGCAAGCGCCATGCGCACGGGAACCGTGCTGCCGGCCATCGAATGCGGCTGTGGCCAGGTGGGATGTGTCGATACGCTGGGGGCCGCCCGTGGCATCGAGCGGCTGCACCGGCACCTGCATGGCATTGAAAGCGACAGCGTGACGATCCTTGCGCAATGGCATGCGGGCGAGGAATGGGCGACACGCACCGTCGATGTGTTTCTGGACATTGTCGGCGGTGCGCTGGCCAATATGGTCAACATGGTCGATCCGTCCATCATCCCGATCAGCGGTGGGTTGGCACAGGACGAAACACTTATTGAAGCGCTTGATGCGGAGGTGCGTCAGCGCTGTCTGATCGAACGGAGCGAACGCCTCCTCGTTCCGGTTCGGGGCGGGGCTGAAAAGGCGCTGGTGGGCGCGGCGATTTTTGCAACGGAGGCACACAATGCGGGCGACACTTGAGGTTTGCGTGGACACGCTCGAAGGCGTCGAGGCCTGCGTCGAGGGTGGAGCGGACAGGATCGAAC
>NZ_CAJXGF010000226.1 GCF_913053745.1 uncultured Nitratireductor sp. | reverse complement strand
CCGACTTGGCACACCGGCCGGCACCACGCGCGGTTTCGGCACCGCCGAATTCCGCGAGATCGGCCAGTTGATCGCCGAAGTGCTCGACGGTCTCAAGGCGGCGAACTCGGATGAGGGCAACGCCCAGGTCGAACAGGCTGTGAAGGACAAGGTGATCGCACTCACCGAGCGCTTCCCGCTCTACCCCTATCTGGGGTAAGCAGTCACGAATGGATTCGTGAACAAGGGCCCGATATGCGCTGTCCCTACTGTCAGTCGGAAGACACACAGGTGAAGGATTCTCGCCCCGCCGAAGACGGGGTGGCGATCCGGCGAAGGCGCGCCTGTCCAGATTGCGGCGGGCGTTTCACGACGTTCGAGCGCATTCAGTTGCGCGATCTGGTGGTGGTCAAGCGGTCGGGCCGCAAGGTGCCGTTCGACCGCGACAAGCTGATGCGCTCCTTCGACATCGCGCTCAGGAAACGCAATGTCGAGCCCGAGCGCGTCGAGCGTGCGGTGACCGGCATCGTGCGTCAGTTGGAAAGCTCGGGCGAGACCGAAATCCCGTCCGACGATATCGGCCTTCTGGTCATCGATGCGCTGAAGGCTCTGGATGATGTCGCCTATGTGCGTTTCGCTTCCGTTTATCGCAATTTTCGCGAAGCCAAGGATTTTCAGGAAGTTCTCGGCGAGCTGAAAGGCAAAGAGGACTGAAATGGACGGCGGGCTGGCAAGCGAGCTCGATCGGCGCTTCATGGCCGCTGCGACCCGGCTGTCGCGCCGCAATCTCGGCCTGACCGGCACCAATCCCTCCGTGGGAACGCTGATTGTGCGCGATGGGCGCATCGTGGGCAGTGGCGTCACTGCCATTGGCGGGCGCCCGCATGCAGAGCCCCAGGCCCTCGCGGAGGCCGGCGCGGCGGCGCGTGGCGCAACGGCCTATGTGACGCTCGAACCCTGCGCGCATCACGGTCGCACCCCGCCTTGCGCCAATGCGCTGGTCTCCTCCGGCATCACGCGTGTTGTGGGGGCTGCGGCCGATCCCGATCCGCGCGTCAGTGGCAAGGGATATGCAATCCTTCGCGAGGCAGGCATCGAGGTGGTGGAAGGCGTGTTGGCTGAAGAAGCCGCCGACATGCTGCGCGGATACCTCACTCGCTCTTTGAACAAACGGCCCGAAGTAACTCTCAAACTTGCGCTATCCGCCGATGGGATGATCGGGCGGATAGGCGAGGGGCAGGTCGCGATCACCGGTCCGGTGTCGCGCCGGCAGGTGCATATGATGCGGGCGGAAAGCGATGCGATTCTTGTCGGCATAGGCACGGCGCTGGCCGACGATCCCTTGCTGACATGCCGGCTGCCGGGGCTTGAAGGCCGCTCTCCGCTGCGTGTCGTGCTCGACCGGGGGATGAAGCTGCCGGTGCAGTCCGTTCTGGCCCAGAGCGCGCGCGATGTGCCGGTTCTGGTCACGGCGGCGGAAGACTGCCGACCGGAGCGCCGAAAGGCTCTGTCCGAGGCAGGCGTCGATTTTCTCGGTGTCGAGCTCCATGACGGTGAGATCGCGCTGCCGGAATTTCTGGAAGACCTGGCGGCGCGGGGCGTCCTGAGCCTCATGGTGGAAGGCGGAGCCTTCACCGCCCGAATGTTTCTTGAGGAAGGTCTGGTCGACCGGCTTGCGCTCTTTATTGGGCCATCGGAAATCGGCGCTGGCGGAATTGCCGCACCGATCGATTCCGACCATATCCCCGAAGGTTTCGACCTGCTGCGCGAGGCGCGGTTTGGCGATGATGTGTACCTGGAATATGTGAAAGGCGGCTTATGTTCACCGGCATTGTCACTGACATAGGCGTTGTGCAATCTGTCACGCCGCGCGACGAAGGGGTGCTGTTGCGTGTTGCGACCGACTACGATCCCGAAACGATCGACATCGGCGCGTCCATCGCCTGTGGCGGTGTATGCCTGACGGTGGTTGCGCTGCCCAAAGCAGGCGCAAACACGCGCTGGTTCGAGGTCGAGGCTTGGGAAGAGGCGTTGCGGCTTACGACAGTCGCCGACTGGCAGCCGGGCCAGCGCATCAACCTGGAACGCGCGCTCAAGGTGGGCGACGAACTCGGCGGACATATTGTGTCGGGACACATCGACGGCATGGCCGAAATCGTCGACCGCAGGGATGAGGGCGAGGCGGTGCGTTTCGTGCTCGAAGCGCCACAAGACCTGGCGAAGTTTATCGCGCCCAAGGGCTCGGTGGCGCTGGACGGCACGTCGCTTACGGTCAATCGCGTCGACGGCGTGCGTTTCGACGTGCTGCTTATTCACCATTCGCTTGCGGTCACCACGTGGGGTGAGCGGATTGTCGGCGACCGGGTGAATATCGAGGTGGATACGATGGCACGTTACGCAGCACGTCTTGCGGATGTGGCCAAAGAAGCTTAAGGCAGCGCTCTCTTTCTGAATTGTTCGCCGTGCGGAGAATGTCCATGGCCGATGCGCCCCTCCTGAGGCTGCTGATCGTCGAAGCCCGTTTTTACGACCACCTGGCCGATGGCCTGCTGGAAGGCGCGAAGGCTGCGCTCGAAGCGGCTGGCGCGGCCTATGATGTGGTGACCGTGCCGGGTGCGCTCGAAGTGCCCGCGGCGATCGCCTTTGCCGCTTCCGGCAATGGCGGTCCCGTCTATCACGGTTATGTCGCACTCGGCTGCGTCATCCGCGGCGAGACTTATCATTTCGATGTGGTCGCCAACGAATCGAGCCGCGCCCTGATGGATCTTTCGGTGCAGCAGAACCTTGCCATCGGCAATGGTATCCTGACCGTCGAGAACGAAGGGCAGGCTCTGGCCCGCATCGAAAAGAGCGAAGGCACCAGCGGCGAGAGCATGGGCAAGGGATTTTTCGCCGCCGAAGCGGCATTGACGATGATTGCGCTGAAACAGCGCCTGGGAGCTTGATGTGACGGAACCGACCGCAAACGGTTTTCGCCCGGCCAACAAACGGGGGGCTGCCCGGCTTGCCGCCGTTCAGGCGCTTTACCAGATGGACGTGGCCGGTACCGGCCTCTTGGAGACCACAGCGGAATACGAGCTTTTCAGGCTTGGAAAGGAGATCGACGGCGAACTCTACCGCGATGCCGATCCGCAATGGTTCCGCGCCATTCTGTCCGGCGTCGTCGAAGACCAGAAGACGATCGACCCGGTGATCCGCAAGGCGCTAACGGAGGATTGGCCGCTGTCGCGCCTCGATTCGACGCTGCGCGCCATCCTGCGCGCCGGTGTCTACGAACTGACCAGGCGCAGGGACGTGCCAGTGGCAGTTATCGTTTCGGAATATGTCGACATCGCCAAGGCGTTCTACACCGAGGATGAGCCTAAGCTCGTCAATGCGGTGCTGGACAGGGTTGCGCGTCGCAGCCGCGACGAAGGCAAGGGGAAAGACCCGGCATGAGCGAGGGGCGGGGCGATCTTTATCGTGAAGCGAAACGCACCGCGCTGATTCTCGCCTCCGCCCAGGCCATTGTCGGCTCCGCAGCGCCCATCGCCATTTCCATGGGCGGTCTCGCCGGCTTCTATCTTCTCGAAAGCGACAAGTCGCTGGCAACCGCGCCGGTGACCGGCTTCAATGTGGGCATTGCGCTCGGTGCGCTTCCCGCCGCGGCGCTGATGCGGGCAACCGGCCGCCGCAACGGTTTCATGGCTGGAGCTTTCGTCACCGCCTGCGGCGGGTTCGTGGCGGCAAGCGCGCTCTTTCAGAGCAGTTTCTGGCTTTTTGCCCTCGGGCTGATGCTGGTGGGAATTGGCAATGCTTTCCTCCAGCAATACCGCTTCGCCGCCGCAGACAACGCGCCATCCGATTTCAAACCGCGCGCTATTTCCTGGGTTCTGGGCGGGGGTGTTTTCGCTGCGATAATCGGCCCGCAGACCGTCATCTACACACGCGATCTTTTCGCGCCCGTTCAGTTTGCCGGTGCCTTCGCTGCCCTTGTCGTGCTCGGATTGCTGGGAACCTTGATACTGTCATTCCTTCGCATGCCCAAGGAAGCGCCCGCAGCCGTGCTGGACGATCATGAAGCCGCTCGACCACTGGCGCAGATCTTGCTGCAGCCGCGCTTTCTCGTTGCGCTTTTTTGCGGTGTCGCCTCCTATGCGCTGATGAGTTTTGTCATGACAGGGGCACCGCTGGCCATGGTCGGTTGCGGTTTCACACCCGACGAGGCGACGCTCGGCATTTCCTGGCACGTCATGGCAATGTTCGCACCCAGCTTCATCACCGGTCGGCTGATTGCCCGTTTCGGCAAGGAGACCATCGTCGCAACCGGCCTCTTAACGTTGATTGCCTGCGCGATCGTGGCGCTTTCGGGCATCGAATTGTGGCAGTTCTGGACGGCCCTGATCCTGCTCGGTATCGGCTGGAATTTCGGCTTCATCGGTGCAACCGCGATGGTGGCCGAGTGCTATCGCTCTTCCGAAAAGAACAGCGTGCAGGGCGTGCACGATTTTCTGCTTTTCTCAACCACGGCCTTCGCGTCCCTCATGTCGGGGCAGATCTACAATGCGTTCGGCTGGAACATGCTGGCGTGGGTCGTGATCCCGGTGGCGGCCTCGTGCCTTGTGGCATTGGGCTTGCTGGCCGCTGGACGACGCGCCAGACGCATCGCCTGACCTCGACGCCGATTGCCAAGGAAAGAGGCTTTATTTCATTCCTTGCGACCCATAAAGATCCCACCGTGGCCGCTCGCTACCGGGACCATGCTACAGATTCCCCCAACATAACCTTGACGTTGCGTTACAGCTTCGCCCAAGCTGCGACAATTAGGCCGGGTGGGGCGCGAATGCCGCCGGCCTTTTCAGCGTGACCCGGGAGGGGGTTCCAGTCGCGGGTCGAAATCAAGGGATAGATTGGCAATGAACATGCTTTACGTGGTCATCGCCTGCGGCGTGCTTTCCATTCTCTATGCCATTTGGGCAACCCAGTCGGTGCTGGCTGCCGACCAGGGCAATGCACGCATGCAGGAAATCGCCGGTGCCATCCGGGAGGGGGCGCAGGCTTATTTGACAAGGCAGTATACCACCGTCGCCATT
>NZ_CAJXGF010000225.1 GCF_913053745.1 uncultured Nitratireductor sp. | reverse complement strand
GCGCAGGAAGCCATAGCCACCCATCTTCAACAGGATGCCCGCAAGGATGACCGAGCCTGCCGTAGGCGCTTCAACGTGCGCGTCGGGCAGCCAGGTGTGGACCGGCCACATGGGCATCTTGACCGCGAAGGAAGCGAAGAAGGCCACCCATAGCCAGTATTGCATGCCTTCGGGGAAGACGTGGGTCAGAAGCGTCGGGATATCCGTCGTTCCGGCCTGCCAGTACATCGCCATCATGGCGAGCAGCATCAGCACGGAGCCGAGCAGCGTGTAGAGGAAGAACTTGAAGCTCGCATAGACGCGCCGCTTGCCGCCCCACACACCGATGATGATGAACATCGGAATGAGGCCCGCCTCGAAGAAGACGTAAAAGAGGACGATGTCGGGCGCGCAGAACACGCCGATCATGAGCGTTTCCAGGATCAGGAACGCAATCATGTATTCCTTGACGCGGTGCTCCACCGCTTCCCAGCTCGCCAGAACGCACAGCGGCATCAGGAAGGTTGTCAGGATGACGAACAGCATGGAGATGCCGTCGACACCCATGTGATAGGAGATCCCGGAACCAAGCCACTCGCGCTTCTCAACCATCTGGAAACCCGGCGTCGAAGCATCGAAGCCCGCCCAGATGAAGATCGACAGGACGAAAGTGAAGACGGTCGTCAAAAGTGCGACGTTGCGAATGTTACGGCGTGCACCCGCGCCATCCTCCCGGATCAGGAGGATGAGAAGCGCACCCACCAGAGGCAGGAAGGTGACCGTGGAAAGAATGGGCCAGTCGGTCATGGCTTAGAACGTGCCTCCGAGCATCATCCAGGTAACGAGGGCCGCAACGCCGATGAGCATGGCGAAGGCGTAGTGATAGAGGTAGCCGCTCTGCAGCTTGACGATCCGGTTTGTCACATCGACCACCCGGGCCGAAATTCCATCCGGGCCGAGACCGTCGATGACCATGCCGTCGCCCTTCTTCCACAAGAAGTGGCCGAGACGCTTGGCCGGACGAACGAACAGGAAATCGTAGAGTTCGTCGAAATACCACTTGTTGAGCAGGAAGGTGTAGAGGCCACCGAACTGTCTGGCGAGACGCTTCGGACGCTCGGGTGAGCGGATGTAGAACACCCAGGCGACATAAAGCCCGGCCAGCATGGCGACGAACGGAGCCAATTTCACCCACACCGGCACATGATGGAACTCTTCCAGCATATGATTGTCCGGCAGTGTGAACAGCGCCCCTTTCCAGAAATGCTCGTACTCATGGCCGACGAAGAACTCCTTGAAGGCGACGCCGGCAAAGAGCGCTCCAACGGCCAGAATGAACAGCGGTACGAGCATGACGAGCGGCGATTCATGCACATGGTGCATCACATCGGCGGAAGCGCGCGGCTTGCCGTGGAACGTCATGAAGATCAGACGCCAAGAGTAGAAGCTGGTAAAGACAGCCGCCACCGTAAGCAACACAAAGGAGAAGGTCGCGAAATAATTCTCCGCCGCAAACGCACCTTCGATGATCGCGTCCTTGGAGAAGAAGCCCGCCGTGCCGATGACGGTCATGGGAATGCCGACGCCGGTCAGCGCGACCGTGCCGATGATCATCATCCAGTAGGTCTGCGGGATGAGTTTTCTCAGTCCGCCCATCTTGCGCATGTCCTGCTCGTCGGAAACGGCGTGGATGACCGAACCGGAGCCGAGGAAGAGCAACGCCTTGAAGAAGGCGTGCGTGAACAGATGAAAGATGGCCGCGCTGTAGAAACCGGTGCCGAGCGCCACGAACATGTAGCCGAGCTGCGAACAGGTCGAATAGGCGATCACCCGCTTGATGTCGTTCTGCACCAGGCCGACGGTCGCCGCGAAGAAGGCCGTAAACGCGCCGACGAAGGTGACGACGGTGAGGGCCGTGTGCGACAATTCGAAGATCGGTGACAGGCGCGCAACCATAAAGACGCCGGCGGTCACCATGGTGGCGGCGTGAATGAGCGCCGAAACAGGCGTCGGGCCTTCCATGGCGTCCGGCAGCCAGGTGTGCAGCGGCACCTGTGCCGATTTGCCCATGGCGCCCATGAACAGAAGCAGACAGATGGCCGTTAGCGCGCCGCCCTTGTCGAGCGCGTAGCCGAGGAAGGTCAAGACCGGTTCGCCCGCTTCCGCGCCTTCCGCCGGCAGATAGGTCGCGGCATTGGCAAAGATGGTGCTGAAATTGACCGAGCCGAACAGCATGTAGACGCCGAAAATGCCGAGCAGGAAGCCGAAATCGCCGACGCGATTGACCACGAACGCCTTGATTGCGGCAGCATTGGCCGAGGGCTTTTTGAACCAGAAGCCGATCAGAAGATAGGAGGCGAGCCCGACGCCTTCCCAGCCGAAGAACATCTGGATCAGATTGTCCGACGTCACCAGCATGAGCATCGCGAAAGTGAAGAGCGAGAGGTAAGCAAAGAAACGCGGCCGATGCGGGTCGTGATGCATGTAGCCGATGGAATAGATGTGCACCAGCGCCGAGACCGTGTTGACCACGATCAGCATGACGGCGGTCAGCGTATCGACGCGGATCGCCCAGGAGACATCCAGATTGCCTGAGGTGATGAAGGCGAGAAGCGGTACCGTGAATGCCTCGCCGCTGCCCATAGCGACCGTGAAGAAAGCCACCCAGGACAGAAGCGCGGCAATGACCATGAGGCCACTGGTGATCCACTCCGACCCTTTCGCACCGATGGAGCGGCCGAACAGCCCGGCAATGAGAAAGCCGATGAGCGGGAGAAATACGATCGCTTGATACATGGCCGTATGCTCAGCCCTTCATCATGTTGATGTCTTCGACGGCGATGGTGCCGCGATTGCGGAAGAAGACGACGAGAATGGCAAGACCGATCGCGGCTTCCGCCGCCGCGACGGTGAGAACGAAAAGCGCAAAAACCTGGCCGACCAGATCTCCCAGGACCGCAGAGAAGGCAACGAAATTCAGGTTGACCGCGAGCAGGATGAGCTCGACCGACATCAGGATGATGATGACGTTCTTGCGGTTAAGGAAGATGCCGAACACGCCGAGCGTGAACAGGATCGCCGAGACGGTCAGATAGTGCGCGATGCCGATTTCCAGCATGATCAGATTCCCTCGCCCGTTTCGACTTTCTTGATTTCGATCGCCGTTTCAGGGGTGCGCGCAACCTGGGTGGAAATGTCCTGTCGCTTGACGTTTTCCTTGTGGCGCAGCGTCAGCACGATGGCGCCGATCATTGCGACCAGCAGCACCATGCCGGCGATCTGGAAGAAGTGGATGTAATCCGTGTAGAGGATGTCGCCGAGGGCGGCCGTGTTGTGGCGCACGTCGATCGGCGGTGCCGGCTGGGCGACTTCGCCGGCAAGCTCCGGCGCAAACGCATAGCCGCCGAGCACGATGACGAGCTCCGCCGCGAGGATGATGCCAACGAGCGCCCCGACTGGAGCGTATTGCAGCGCGCCACGCTTCAGCTCGGCGAAATCCACGTCCAGCATCATGACGACGAACAGGAAGAGCACGGCGACCGCGCCCACATAGACGACGAGCATGATGAAGGCGAGGAACTCCGCGCCCGTCAAAAGGAAGAGACCGGCCGAGTTGAAGAAGGCGACGATCAAAAAGAGCACCGAGTGCACGGGATTGCGTGCGGAGATGACCATAAAGGCCGCCGCCACGGTTAGGAAGGCGAACAGATAAAAGAAAATCGCCTCAAGTCCTGTCAGCATGGTTCCCTCGGTACCTAGCCTGCCGGAAGAAAACCCGGCCTGTTCAAATCGCCCGGCTTCGCCAAGCGTTAAATTTGCGTGTTCCTAGACTGCAACCGGGCTTGCTTGTCCGGTCACGGCCTGCGAATTCACCTGCATGTCCCGACCCGACGCGGATCCGTCTCGCGGGCCATGCTGTAGACGAGCGCCCCGCCCCCGTCTACCGGTCAAACCATCACCTGTACGGTGCATCCAAGGCGATGTTGCGTGCCAGCTCCCGCTCCCAGCGGTCGCCATTGGCGAGCAGCTTGTCCTTATCGTAGTAAAGTTCTTCACGCGTTTCCGTCGCGAATTCGAAATTCGGCCCCTCCACGATCGCGTCGACCGGACAGGCCTCCTGGCAGAAACCGCAATAGATGCATTTCACCATGTCGATGTCGTAGCGCACCGTGCGGCGTGTGCCGTCATTGCGGCGCGGCCCCGCCTCGATGGTGATGGCCTGCGCCGGGCAGATTGCCTCGCAAAGCTTGCAGGCGATGCAGCGCTCTTCGCCGTTGGGATAACGACGCAGCGCATGCTCGCCACGGAAGCGCGGGCTCACCGGTCCCTTTTCGAAGGGATAGTTCACCGTCGGCTTCGGCTTGAAGAAATAGCGCATGGCGAGAAAGAACGCCGAAACGAATTCCTTCAAGAACAGCGATTTGGCGGCCTGATCAAGTCCCATCGCCTGTTGCCTTCCCTTGTGTCTCAGCCGGTCAGTCCTAAACCGGCCCAGTACCCGATTATCGGAAACCCGATCACCGGAACCAAAAATACGATCCAGCTCAGGGGCGTCTTGTATTTCGCGGCGAACCCGCCGTCGCCGCCCCCTTGCCTGTTTTTCATTTCAGCCGCCTGGATCACCCCTTTCAGGATCTTCCAGTCGAGCCAGCCGAGGTAAAGACCAATGGCGGCTCCGATCAGCCCGGCGACCGAAACACTCACCTTACGGCGCCCATCCCATGACCATCAGTACCCCGGCCACGACAACCACCATGAACAGCGACAGCGGCAGGAACACTTTCCAGCCGAGGCGCATGAGCTGGTCGTAGCGGTAGCGCGGAACCATGGCCTTCACCATGGCGAACATGAAGAAGCCCAGCAGACACTTCAAAATGAACCAGACGATGCCCGGCACCCATGTGAACGGAGCAAAATCGAACGGCGGCAGCCATCCACCCATGAAGAAGATCGTCATCAGGGCGCACATCAGGCAGATGGCGACATATTCGCCGAGCATGAACATCATGTACGGCGTGGAGCCGTATTCCACCATGAAGCCTGCGACCAGTTCCGATTCCGCTTCCGCCAGATCGAACGGCGGCCGGTTCGTTTCCGCAAGTGCGGAGATGAAGAACACCACGAACATCGGGAAGAGCGGCAGCCA
>NZ_CAJXGF010000224.1 GCF_913053745.1 uncultured Nitratireductor sp. | reverse complement strand
GGACGGCGTCCCGCCGGTATGCATCACCACGAGATCGGCATCGGTGCCGGTCAAACGCAGAGAGCGCACCAAAGCCAGTGCGCCCATTGCATAGTCGGCATTGGTGACAAGCGTCACATAGGCATTTCTTGACATGAAAGCTGCCGCTTAGCCCACACTCTTCAACCGCTTGCCCTCCGGGTCGCGCTCGATGGTCGGTGCGATGTCCTTGGTCCATGCGGAGACGGCGGGAATGCGCGAGCGGTCGACGCGGTAGTCGAACTTTTTCGCCACGTCGACGACCTCCGAAAGCAGTCCCTTTTCCAGCGTGGTCGGGTTGAGGCCGAGCGACAGAAACTTGTCGTTCTTCACCACAAGGTCGTTCTCGGCCGCTTCCTTGCGCGGGTTCGGAAGATAGGCGACCTTCGCGCCGGTCATGCGCGCCACGAGCTCTGCCAGATCCCGCACACGGTGCGTTTCCGTCATCTGATTGAAAATCTCGACGCGGTCGCCCCGATCAGGCGGATTGTCGAGCGCGATCTCCACGCAACGCACCGAGTCCTGAATGTGGATGAAAGCCCGCGTCTGCCCGCCCGTGCCATGCACGGTCAGCGGATAGCCGATGGCCGCCTGTATCAGGAAGCGGTTGAGCACCGTTCCATAATCGCCATCATAGTCGAAACGATTGATGAGCTGGGTGTGGAGCTTGGTCTCTTCCGTATGCGTGCCCCACACGATGCCCTGATGCAGATCCGTGATGCGCACGCCGTCGTTCTTGGCATAAAACTGGAACAGAAGCTGATCCAGCGACTTGGTCATGTGGTAAATGGAACCCGGATTGGTCGGATACAGGATTTCCTGTGAGGCCGTCTTGCCGGAAAGCGTCTCGACACCGACGGGGAGATAGCCTTCGGGAATCGCCGCACCGACCGAGGAATACCCATAGACCCCCATCGTGCCCAGATGCACCAGATGCGCATCGAGGCCGATCTCCGTCATCGCGTTCAGCAGGTTGTGCGTGGCGTTGACGTTGTTGCTGACCGTATAGTTCTTGTGCCGATCGCTCTTCATCGAATAAGGCGCAGCACGCTGTTCGGCGAAATGCACGATGGCATCGGGTCGATTTTCGTCGAGCCAGGCTTTCAGCACATCGTAGTCGCGTGCCAGGTCGATCAGGTGGAAGTGAATACGCCGACCCGTCTCCTGATGCCAGATGCGCGTGCGCTCCTGGATGGAGTCCATGGGCGTTAGGGATTGGACCCCGAGTTCGGTGTCGATCCAGCGCCGGGACAGATTGTCGACGATGTGAACGTCATGTCCGCGTGCCGACAAGTGAAGCGAGGTCGGCCAGCCGACGAAACCATCGCCGCCAAGAACTGCAATCTTCATGGAATTCTGCCTCCGGTCATCAATGCATCGGGCCAAGGGGAGCCTGTCGATTCCCTTCTCGAAAGCCGCTTTAGCAGAGTTTTATGACAGTTTGTTCCGAAACGATATATGCGCGCGCAAAGAAGCCGGTCTCTTGTGGAGACCGGCTTCTCATCCAAGGGAGACAGGCAGGTTACATTTGCGCTTCTACAGACGTTACCTCGTTGGTCGTGTCGTCTATCGTCAGCGTAACCGTCGCTCCGGCGGCAATGCTGGCGAGATCGACACCCTCGCCGGCGGGGTACACCGTGCCGTCATCGAGGGCGATCGTTCTGGTCGCCGGATCGACGGATTGAACCGTTCCCTGCACCTCCGCAGCAAAGGCCGAGAGTGTGAGGAAGCCGGTGGCGGCAAGGACTGCGAGGATCTGCTTCATGGAGAGAACTCCTTTGTTGTTTTATGCCGGCCCAATCCCCGTTGACAGCTTTGGGGGAGCCGAGGACCAGGCCGACGGGGAAAAGGTGATGCGGAAAGCCGGTAATCTCAAATCAAACAGGATGACCGCCGCAAACACGCTTCACGCCAAAGCTTTGCCGCATTTGCCCGCACCACCGGTGACTGCAGGCTGTATAACGCGCAATCCCCGCATTGGTTCACATCGCCCCTGCTGCAAACCGGTCAAAATCCGCGCGGCCGGCGTTCACGATCCGCGTGACTTCATGCGCGTATGACATGGCTGCGGTAAAATCCGGTAACCCGATGCCGACAATGCGTGAAACAGGGCCGGCGCGAGGGAAGCGCCGGCCCGCGAACGGCCGCAGCGAATGGGAGAGAGGGAAGAGAGAGCGGCCATCCGGATCCGTTAAACCTCCTTTCGTTGGACGCTTGAGCGGCCCCGGCTACAGACGGCAGCGATGGCGATAGCCGTCATAGCCGAGGAACGTATCGCTGTATTCGTCGTAGGAACGGTAGCGCGCATAGCAGCGGGCCACATGTCGTTCCCAGGCAGAAGCGCCGCCGTAAACCGGCGCGGGGCGGTAGTGTCGGGCACGGGAATCGGCGACCAGTCCGCCAACGATGAAACCGCCGATCCCGGCAATGGCCGCCGCCTCGCCCGGAGACAGGCTGCCGGCGCGGCTTTCCGAGGTTGCAGACGAGAGCGCGGCGGCGACAAGAGTGGCGGCCATGAATCCGGTGGCGATGGTGCGTTTCAGGGTCATGTCATCATTCTCCTTGCGATGAATGGCCGGCCAGCACGGCCGTCCGATGTTCATCCGTCGCGGGAGAAGACGAAAAGGTTCACGCGTCGCTGATTTTTCTTCACGGGCGCTGTCGCAAGCACGCAACATAGATTCGCCATAATAGACACCGGAAATAAACCTGTTACCGTATAAAGCGGAGCCACGGTGGACGGCGGCACAGGAGGTAACGCACGCCGACCGCGACCCCGCACGGCAGAGGAGGGCCGGACGATGGCCAAGTCTGGAGTACCGCATATCAGTGCCGGCATCTATGACGCGGATGAAATGGCCGCGATGGAAAACGCCATTGAGGCCGTTTGCAGCGAACTCGGCATAAAGCGCAACGATAAGAAATCCCGCGAACGCATCGCCGGACATGTGATGCGCTCCTGGGCAAGCGGACGCCGCATGCCGCTGAACCTGGTTCAGGCCGGGTTGGAAAGCGTAACACGGATCGAAGCCTAGCGCGGAGCCACAATCCCGACGCAAGCAGCGCGCCATCGGCGCGCTCAGGTGTTTTTGCGCCTTGTACCGCACTACGCCATATAAACGCGCCGCAGTCTCTTTCTCCATACCTCCGATTTCTCCCGTGGTCCGACACCGGGCGAGAAACCGAAAAGACCGGCCAGGGCTCAGGGCCAGCCGCAAGATGGGCGAACTCCCCTTTACATAACCCGAAACGGCGATCGCACAGGAGGCCGGGAATCTTCACCGCCTCCCTTGCACAAACCGATGGCTTTATCGGCGGTTGCACACCGGCGAACCGGCGTGGATGGGCAGCGCCCATGCCCCTCCTATGGCAAATCGACAACAGCGCGGCGTTAAAACAAAATATTTCCGAAAGAAACACTGCGTTACCATTTATCTCCCGGTTCAATCGATCTATCTTCTCCAGGATGTCCGTCCCAACCGCTATTCGGGGCTTCCAAGAATGTTTTCCGGCTGCAAGCGCACCGCTCATTTCGCGACGGGGCTCGCAATCTTTATCGCGTTTTTGACCGTGGTTCCCGAAAAAGGCGCCGCGGAAGAGGCGCTCGACATGGCGGCAATTCACGCCCGGCAACTCGGACGCGCGGCGGATTCGGAAGCCCGGCAATTGTCGATCGTGCGTGAACGGCTTGCCAACACACGCCGCCTGAGAGCGCGGGGCGGCAACGCCGAAGCCATTCTCATGCGCCTGCACGTCAAACGCAGAGACCACAACGAGACCAGAAGCAAGCTGCTCGATACAGGCAAGGTAACAGCGGAGGAAAAATTGCGCCGCACACCCCGCCTCGCCCGCTGGATGGGCGGCGAAGCGGTGTTGAGCCAGGCACGCACCAACGACCCCCGCGCATCCGCCCTGTCCACCAAGGGCGTGGCTTTCGGCGCCGATTACCGAGTGAACCCGCGGTTGCTGATCGGCCATGCCATGGGTATGGCTTACGACCGCTCGCCACTTTCCACCGACATGACCTATTCGGCGCGCATGTTCAGCGAAACGCTTTACGGCACTGTTTTCACCGGCAACGAAACCTATCTGGATTTCGCCGTCGGCGCGGCACGCAGCCGTTTTTCCGGTCGTGTTGACGACGGCACCCGGACGCCCGGCGCATCCGGCGACAGGGTTTTCGCCATGTTGCGGGCAAGCAGGGTCTTCACACATGACGTGCTCAGCCTGCGCGGCTATGGCGAAGGCAGATTTTCGCAGATGCACTTCAACGGCACGGCCGACGGCCTGCGCGACGGCGCCACGAGAATGACGCTTGGACTGACGGGCGAAACGAAGATCTCCACGCGCCGAGGTCGGCTGACGCCGCATGCAGGGCTGGAATGGAGCCTCCTGCGCAAGGAAGGCACGGTGCCCGGCGAGACGCTCCCGGCGCACCGGCTGGAAGAGAGTGCCAAAATCACCGCCACGGCCGGGTTCGACTGGGCGCTGAACCCACGCGCGACGCTGAAAGCCGATTACGGGCTGACCGCCGATCCGCGCGCACACACCCGCAAGCAGACGGTAAAAACGCACTTTACGTTGCGGTTTTGACATCACGTTGCGGTTTTGACATCGGCATCGCGAGGTGTTTCCGCCACCGCGTCTCCATTTTCCTCATTCGCGATTCCGGTGACGAATGCGTGGCGCTCGGCATTGTAGATCCAGCCCAGTGCAATACCGAGCCAGGCGGCATGCAAACGTTCGAAATCGTCGTGCGTCCAGAGCGGCCGGCACGCGCTCTCCGGCAGTTCGTCCGCCCCCGCCCGGCAGTGCCCCACACGCCGGCATCCGCGGTTCGGGCAGCGCCGTGGCAGGTCGTTCAGACCCGCGAAATAGCGAAACATCACCTGCATTTCCTCACGCGGCCAAACCGGCGCCGCAAAGGGAAAGAGCGGATCAATCGCCTCATCGCTGTCCGGAAGCGTGTCGCGGACCGCCACCAGCGCACCGACAATGTCGCTGAGATAACCCTGCGGCGCGGGTGTGTCGTTCTGTCTTTCGTGCGGGGTTTTCATGCGGGGCTCCATAGATGTCATGTGGACGATTTCGGATCGACTGATAACCTTGCGGCACCGGAGACGGCGCGTGGGATGCACCATGGCGTGCGCCTCCATTGCCGCGCGGGGGCATCCGCCGGCGTGTGAATGAGAAATCGGGAAGCGGGGCGCGTTTTCCGTGCCTCTCTGTTGATGGTGGGTGGCGCGAAGAACGCGCCCCGCCGGCCGCTGTCCCAACCCTCGGCCGGTCACTCGGACGGGTTTCGCCCTAGCGGCTTCTCCGCAACCGGTC
>NZ_CAJXGF010000223.1 GCF_913053745.1 uncultured Nitratireductor sp. | reverse complement strand
CGGAAGCAGATGGCCGATCCGTTCGCTGAAGGCGATGAGCTGCTTCACTTGCGCATCCGGCATATCGTCCAGGTTCGGGATCGGAAAGCGCTGTGTGTGCCAGATGGCGGCGACTTGCTCCAGGAACACCTCTCCGAAAGCGCTATGCGCGCTCTGGTCCGCGTCGGGTGGGGAGAGCGCCTCGCCCGGCGGCGCCACGGGATTTGCAAACAACCAGCCGAACTCCGCCGAATGATCGAGCGCCCAGCGACGCAGGGCGCGACATATCGCGTTCAGCCGGCGCGCCGGCGTGTCGGCCCGCGGCTGTGCAGCGGCCTTGCGCATGAAGGCGATAAGCTCGCTGAAGAACTCGGCACGCAGCGCTTCGATGAGCGCTGCCTGACTCGGGTAATATCGGTATAGGGCGGGGCCGCTCACACCCATCCGGCGGGCAATCGCGTTGATTGTGACCGCATTGCTTCCACCTTGTACGAGCAAACTTCGAGCGATCCCGTTGATCTCCCGGTAGGTGGCGGAGCGCTGCATCTCTTTACGGCTTGGAGCCGAGGTTTTTTCAACAGATTTCATTTGCATCGTTATGGATAATAATTTTAGTGATAGTATCTAACAGAAGTTAGATATGCAAATGGAGAACTTCATGACGCTGCTTGTGACGGGTCTCGCTCTCTTCCTCGCCGTGCACTCACTGTCGATCGTGGCGCCCGAGCTGCGCGCGCAAGTGATGGCAACCCATGGCAAAAGGGCGTGGTTGCTGCCTTATACCGCGATTTCAATTGTCGGTTTCGGCCTGATCGTGTGGGGTTACGGGTTGGCGCGGATGGAGCCGGCTTTCGTCTACGCGCCGCCGATGTCGCTGCGCCATCTGGCACTTCTCGTGCTTTTGCCGGTGTTTCCGCTGCTGATAGCCGCTTACGTGCCGAGCCGCATAAAACTGGCCGTACGCCACCCCATGCTTCTGGCAACGATTCTGTGGGGCCTCGCTCATCTCATGGCCAATGGTACATTCGCCGATCTGGTGCTTTTCGGCGGCTTTACCCTTTGGGCCGCGATCGACTGGGTCTCTGTGACAAACAGGCCGCGCAAGGCCGAAGCGCCCACGCCGAGAGGATGGCGAGGCGACGCGATCGCGGTTTTAGGCGGGTTGGCGGCCTACGGTCTTTTCGTCGCCGGTCTCCATCAATGGCTGATCGGCGTTTCGCCCCTTTGAGGCAGTCACAGGCTCGGCCAGATTCCGCAGCGGGGCAAAACTCATCCGGTGCAGGCGCAACACCGCACCATGCTCCGTTATGGCCGTGCGATGCCGCTTGGTCCCGTAACCCATATGTGTCTCGAACCCGTGATGCGGCGCGGTCCGGCTGGCGCGGCCCATCATCCGGTCACGCGTGACCTTGGCGACAATGGAGGCGGCGGCGATGGACTGGCTGCGCTGATCTCCCTTCACCACCGCGCGCGCCGGGCAGCAAAGCCCCGGCGGTACGTCACGGCCGTCGGCGAGGGCGAAAAGCGGCGTGACGCACAGTCCCGCGGCGGCCCTGCGCATGGCCTCGAGGCTGGCGCGCAGAATGTCGGAGCCGTCGATGCTGGTTGCGCAAAGGGAGGCCACGGAGACGCTGACGGCCATGTCGAGGACGGCGTCGAACAGACGTTCGCGCGCCTGGGCGGAGAGCCGCTTGGAATCGTCGAGCCCATCGGGCAGACGGTTGCCATCGAGAATGACAGCCGCCGCCACGACGGGGCCAGCCAGCGGACCACGCCCCGCCTCGTCGAGGCCGGCGACGGGCGCGAGGCCCTCGCGCAGCAGGCGGGCTTCCATCTGAAAGTCGGGGCGAACGGGCAAATCGAAAAGAGTGGGAGAATCGGAACGCGTGCGAGCCATGGTGCGGCGATGCTCGCATCGGTTCCGATTCTCCGCAAGGTCTTCCCGGCGACGAGGGGCGGAAAAGCCGGGAAGCTTCCGTCGGCTACGGGGATGCAAGCCGGACGGGAAGGCTGCGCCGCGCGAAGGCGCGGCGTCGATGGCAAAACAGAAGAGCGTTACAACAGCATGAGCTGTTCGCCTCCCGGCTGCGGCTGCTTGAACAGATCCGTTCTCAGCTTGCGCTTTTCCTGATTCAATCCCAGCCGTCTGGCGGCGATCTCGAATCGCCGGCCGATCTGCCAGGCATAGGGGCCGGTGCCGCGCATGCGCTTGCCCCATTCGGCGTCGTAATCCTTGCCGCCGCGCATGGAGCGGATCAGGGACAGAACATGGCGATAGCGGTCGGGCGCGTGGCGCAGAAGCCATTCCTTGAAAATGGGGCTGACCTCGAGCGGCAGGCGCAAAATGATGTACCCCGCCTCGCGCGCGCCGGCCGTGGCCGCGGATTCCAGGATCCGCTCGATCTCGCAATCGGTGAGACCGGGAATGATCGGCCCCATCATCACCGATGTGGGAATGCCGGCTTCCGTCAGCGCGCGTACGGTCTCGAGCCGGCGCGGCGGGGTGGCCGCGCGCGGTTCCATGGTGCGCGCCAGCTTGCGATCGAGTGTGGTGACGGAAAGCGCCACCTTGGCCAATCCCTGCTCGGCCATGCGCGAAAGAATGTCGATATCGCGCATGACGAGGGCCGACTTGGTGACGATGCCCACCGGGTGCTTGTGCGCCTCCAGCACTTCGAGGATTTCGCGCATGATGCGGAATTTCTTCTCGATGGGCTGATAAGGGTCGGTGTTGGTGCCGATGGCGATGGTGCGCGGCTGATAACCCGGTTTGGAAATCTCGCGCTCCAGAAGCCGCGCGGCATCCGGCTTGGCGAACAGCTTCGCCTCGAAATCCAGGCCCGCCGAAAGCCCCATATAGGCGTGGGTCGGGCGGGCGAAACAGTAGACGCAGCCATGCTCGCAGCCGCGATAGGGATTGACGGAACGGTCGAACGAAATATCCGGCGAACTGTTGCGTGTGATGATCGTACGCGGCTTTTCCACCTGCACTTCGGTCTTGAAGGGCGGCAGTTCCTCCATGGAACCCCAGCCATCGTCGAAAACATGCCGGGAAACGGGTTCATAGCGCCCCGACGGATTGATCCCCGCCGCGCGGCCCCGCCTGCGTTCCGAATCGATGCGAATGCCGGACCGGTCGATCACCGTGTTCGCCATCGCAGCGCCGCCGCCATCGAAGGCGGCCATATCGGCTCTGGTAATCTGCTCCATGGGTGACTCCATGCCTGGACGAACTGACCGGCTTTCAGGGACGCGGGAACAAGGTGGAAAGCAGAATCAGCGTCGCTTTCGATGAAACTATTCCTATCGAACAAATGAGAACAAAGCAAGAACTTTAAGCGACGGCAACGCGCATTGTCCCGTCCCGACAGGCATGACGGATCGACACCGCGGGCAGCGACGCGACGTGAACGGGGGCTTGAGAATGTGGGGGCGTCAGGCCGACTTGCCGCCGCCGCGCTTCAGGTGCTCGGCAAGGCGCGGCATGATCTCGACGAAATTGCAGGGCATGTGGCGATAGTCGAACTGGTCCTGGAGAATGCCGTCCCAGGCGTCGCGGCAGGCACCGGTCGAGCCGGGCAGAACGAAGACGAAGGTCTGGTCGATGAGCCCCGCGGTGGCGCGCGATTGCACCGTCGAGGTGCCGATCTTCTCGTAGGAAATGCGGTGGAACACCTGCGAGAAACCATCCATGCGCTTGTCGAAAAGCGGCTCGAGCGCTTCCGGCGTCACGTCGCGTCCGGTAAAGCCGGTGCCCCCCGTGGTGATGACGGCATCGATGCCGGCGTCGGCACACCAGAGCTCGACCGCCATGCGGATAGCGGCCACGTCGTCGGGGACGATCTTGCGGTCGGCCAGGGTGTGACCGGCCGTTTCGATGCGATCGGCGAGCGCCTGACCGGAACGGTCGTCCTCCAGGCCACGCGTGTCGGAGACCGTCAGAACGGCGAAGCGTACGGGGATGAATTCACGCTCTGGCGTGGTCTGCATGGGTGCGCTCCGCGGCTCGGGTTTCGGTGTTGAGAACGAACCAGTCGGGATGTTCGGCGCCAAGCCCCGCGCTGGCGCGCGCGGCCATTTGCGGGGAAGAGAATATGCCGAAACAGGTGGCTCCGGACCCCGACATCCGGGCCGCTAGAGCTCCGGCCTCCTTCAGGCCGCCGAGCACATCCGCGATCTGCGGCACAAGCGCGCTGGCGGCCCGCTCCAGATCGTTGCGCGCATCACTCAGCCACGTGGCGGTCGATCTCGCGTCCGAGAACACGCCGAGGGCGGGCAGCGGGCTGTTGTCGCGCCTTTGAAGGCTTGAGAAAACATCCGGTGTGGAGAGCGGAATGTTGGGATTGACCAGCACGAGCGGCAAGGCGGGGAAAGGCTGCAGAACTTCAAGCGTCTCGCCGACGCCGCGCGCGACCAGCGGTCTCGATGCCAGGCACATGGGCACGTCGGCGCCCAGGCCGAGGCCAAGTTTTGCGAGGGCCGCATCGCTTATATCGATGTTCCAGTGGTCGACGAGAAGCCGTAGGGCGGCTGCCGCATCGGCAGAGCCGCCACCGACGCCGGAGGCGACAGGCAGATTTTTCTCCAGATGCAGATGTACCGGCTTGCGCGCCGCACCGCCAAACCTGTCGCGCAGAAGATCGCGGGCGCGGGTGACCAGGTTGGTCTCACCGATGGGCACATGGGCGGCGTAATGGCCGGAAACGAAAAAGTCGTCTTCCTTCCCGTCTTCCACTTCGAGCAGATCGCCATGGTCCGTGAAGGCGACGAGACTTTCGAGCAGATGGAAACCGTCGGCGCGACGCCCGACGACGTGCAGCGCCAAATTCACCTTGGCGGGAGCGGTCATGCTGGCCATTCGCTCGGCTTCGGACTTAGTCTTTGGCGACGCGGTATTCACCCGTTTTCGGGTCGAATACGAGTGTGCCCATGCTGCCGTTCGCCGCTTCCTTGCGTGCACGACGAGCCTTGGCGGTCACGCGTTCGGCCTCGCGCACCAGTTTTCGGTAGCCGACATAAGCGACCACGCCGACCGCGGCGAAGAAGATCAGTTGCGGCATTGTCGATCCTCCGGTTTCATGCCCGCGAGTTTATCCGCATGGCCTCTTTCGTCAAAGCCCGTAGCGTTGCCAGAGCGCCTGTTCCTCGGCAGCCTCCATGAGGCCCGAGGCGGCACTTCCGGCAAGGACGGCGCCCAGATCCGGCGCATTGGCGGCGCTGCCCGAAATGCCGAGCTTGCGGCCCAACAGGCCGCGCGGCTGGGTGATGAGGGCGAGCTTCGTCTTTTTGCCGTAACGCTCCTTGAGCACGGACCGCATGTCGCCGAGACCATCCACGAGGCCGAGTTCCAGAGCCCGTGTGCCGGTCCAGAACGCGCCGGTGAAAAGCTCCGGATCGTCCGAGAGTTTCGCGCCGCGGCGATCCTTGACGAGATTGATGAACATCTCGTGCATTTCGAGTTGCAACGCTTTCAGGCGCTCGACGTCTTCTTTCTTTTCGGGCTGGAACGGATCGAGGATCGCCTTGTTCTGGCCGGCCGTGTGAACACGGCGCTCGACGCCGATCTTCCTGATCATCTCCTGAAAGCCGAAGCCGGCGGAGACGACGCCGATGGAA
>NZ_CAJXGF010000222.1 GCF_913053745.1 uncultured Nitratireductor sp. | reverse complement strand
CATGCGGGTTGAGGACGTACTCACCACCGATATAGCCGACGCGCGCCGCGCCGATCGGGCCCATGAAGGGAACGCCGGAGAGCGTCAATGCGGCGGAAACGGCGACCATGGCAACGATGTCCGGATCGTTCTCCAGATCGTGTTGCAGCACGGTGGCGATCACCTGGGTGTCGTTCTTGTAGCCGTCGACGAAAAGCGGACGGATCGGGCGGTCGATGAGGCGGGAGACGAGCGTTTCCTTCTCGCTCGGACGCCCTTCGCGCTTGAAATAGCCGCCCGGGATCTTGCCGGCCGCGAAGGTCTTTTCCTGATAATTGACCGTCAACGGGAAGAAGTCGAAGCCCGGCTTCGGTTCTTTTGCGGAAACGACGGTTGCAAGAACCACCGTCTCGCCATAGGTGGCCAGCACCGCGCCATCGGCCTGACGGGCGATCTGACCGGTTTCAAGAATGAGCGGACGACCGCCCCACTCGATCTCTACTTTGTGATGTTTGAACATATCCTGTCCTTCTGTGCCGCAGGGCGCGCCAACGCTTGGCCGCGTCTTCCCTTCGGTCTGGCTTCGTTGTCGGACGAGCCACGGGCAAGACAACGGGAGGCTTGGTATTTACGGCGAAGCGCCGCAAGCATCCTGCAATCCTGCCCCATGACCTGTCCATCGGGGCCCCGGCTGTCCAACCTGTCGCGCATGGGATGGCGGCAACGCCGCTGTCGCAATCATGCCTGTGGCCGGAGCCGTGAGGCACACAGGCGCACTGCATGCCCAAATGAGACCGGCGGACACCCGTTGGTATCCGCCGGCCAAAATCAGCTTAGCGCCGCAATCCGAGCTTCTCGATCAGTGTCTTGTAGCGACCTTCGTCCTTCTTCTTCAGATAGTCCAGAAGACGCCGACGCTGGGAGACGAGCTTCAGGAGGCCACGACGGGAGTGATTGTCCTTCTTGTGGTCTTTGAAGTGCTCGGTAAGGTTCTTGATCCGCTCGGTCAGAATAGCGACCTGGACTTCCGGAGACCCGGTATCGCCCTGTGCGGTGGCAAATTCTTTCAGCAAATCCTGTTTGCGCTCTGCAGTAACCGACATCGGTTTCCTTTCTCGAATTTAGGGAAAAGGGACGCCCTCAGCCGGGATGTCGTCCAGCCGGGGCCATTCAACAATGCGCATTTCAAGCGCAATGATGGGCGGCATATAAGCGAAATCGCGCAGAATTACCAGCCCAAACATTCGCGCGGTGCGCGGAACTCAATCAGCCTCGCCCACGCGTGGACCGCTCGTCGAAATGTCGGGCTCCAGCCGATCGACCGGAATCTTGAACACACACTCCAGGCCATCGCGATGAAAGACACGCGAAATCTCGGCGTCCAGCGTTCCGCCAACCATGCGCTCGATGATTTCCGTCCCGAAACCGCGACGGCGTACATTGCGCCGGCGCGCCCTCGAGACGTGCTCCCGCCAGGTCAAAATCAAGGTATCGTCCTTCACTTTCCATGAGATTTCGAGGCGGCCGGTGCTGGTCGAAAACGCACCGTATTTGGCGGCATTGGTCGCAAGCTCATGCACGGCAAGTCCCACCGTTTGCGCCGGTTGGTTGGCAAGCCGGAATTTCGGACCGCTCATCTTCATCCGCTCGGGACTGTCAGGCCGGAAAGGATCGACTTGTGCCGCCAGCAGTTCGCGCAACTCGACGCCCACGGCACCACCGGCGATCAACAGATCCGTGGACCGGGCAAGCCCGTGAAGACGTTTCTGGAATGCATCCTGAAAACCCGCAAAGGTTCGCGAACTGCGAGCCGTTTGCTTGGCCATGGACGAAACCACGGTCAGCTGATTCTTCGAACGATGGGCGACTTCGCGCATGAGAAGGCGTATCTCGTTCTCCGATTGCTCGCGATCGAGCGCAGCCTCCGCCAATGCCGATGAGACGGTCGCCACTTCCGCAATCGGATACTCGACGGCATGAACCGGCTCGCCCGCGCCCAGCCTGCGAGCGTCACGCGCCAGACGCCGCACAGGACCGGCAATTTGCCGACCAAGCAACCATGCTGCGAAAGCTCCGATTGCGATGACAAGCAATCCGCCGGCCAACAGCATACGCAGCGAGTGGCGCATCGGCTCCTCGATGGTGGCGGTCGAGGCCCATACGACCGCTTTCCAGCCACTGACCCCGGAGTCTTCCACAATCGTGATGTAAGTTCCGCCTGCGCGCCCCTCCGTCGGTTCGGCCTCGCGATAGATGCCTCCAGAGCCGTCGAAGTTCAGAAAAAACGGTTTGCCAACCTCGGACGACAGAAAGGACGACGCGACGACGACGTTGTTCCTATCGACCACAGAAGCGTTCCATCCACCCCGCAGCATTTGCTGGGAAAGCGCATCCACCAGTGTGTCCGCATCCCGCGTCATTACCAGCATGCGTGGAGGGCCACTTTCGGGGAAGAAAGGCCTCACCACTTTGAAGCTCCATTTGCCTGCAAGTTCGCCGAAGAACACACCGGACGTGATGGGGGCGCCTTCTTGAAAAGCCGCCGGATCGTTAAGTGAATCCGTTGCGGGTTCCAACGGCTCCCCAAAGGGCACACTCGTATTCAGGAGTGGCTTGTAATTTTCATCCAAAACACGAAGATAGGAGCCGCTGCCGGCGAGAGCGAGCTTCGCGCGATTGTAAAAATCCTGCAGGTCGCCGCTTGAGAGGGAGGGCGTGGTCGAAAGCACGCGCAGCGTGGTCACCATGCCGCTCAACTCGCGATCCACGGCTTCGGCGATCGATCCCGCCATTGCCTCGGCGAGCGTGGTCACCACCTCCCGCTGCGCTTCATTGTTGCGCTGAAGCAGCACGACGGACACGCCAATCGCGGGGATGATGGTCACCGCGATCAGAAGGAACAGGAAAAAGCTGATCGGTTTCGGGCCCGCCGCGAAAGCCCTGATGCGCTCTGACAAACTTCCCGGAGGCGCACTATCCTTCGCCTGCATGCAATTGCCCGTCCCATCGATTGTTTGAGTACACAATGCACGAGACGGACAAGGGTTGCCTTGCCGGCCTCACGAAATCAACCAGCGAAATGCCTTACGCCGCGAAAACGCGCTTCGGCTTGAACATGCCCGCTTCGACCGCACCGAGAGCGACCAGCCGGCCGCGTGCGCTGGCCCAGGCTTCCGGCGCCTCCACAGGTGCGTCGCGGCCACGCACAATGACCGGATTGCCGAGCCGGATACGCGCAGCCGCGTCGTCCGTGACGGCAACTTCCGGCAGTCCTTCCAGCGCCGTCGCTATGTCGAGGAGATAGTCGTCGAGCGCTGCGAAATCGCCACCCGCCCGATCTCCAGCCCCGGCAGCCTCCTCCAATGCGGTCAATTCGACGAGTTGGTCGGGAAGGAAGGGATACACCTCGGTGCGGCGCAGATCTGCGATGTGACCGAAGCAGCCCAGATCCCGCCCCAGGTCTCGCGCGATGCTGCGCACATATGTGCCCTTGCCACATTCGATTTCGAACACCGCCGCCTCGGGCGTGAAAGCCACTAGATCGAGCCGCCCGACTTCTATCTCTCGCGCGGCGATCTCCACCGTTTCGCCCTCGCGGGCAAGGTCGTAAGCCCGCTCGCCCCCTATCTTCACGGCGGAATATTGCGGCGGGGTCTGCATGATGATCCCGGTATAATTCGGCAAAAGTGCGCGCACCGCTTCTTCGGTGGGCCTCAGGTCGGAAGACTTCGTTACCGGACCTTCAAGATCATCGGTTGCGCGTTCGTCGCCCCAAGCGACCTTGAAGCGGTACACCTTGGCGCCATCCATGACGAAGGGAACGGTTTTTGTAGCGTCGCCCAGGGCGATCGGCAGCATGCCGGAAGCGAGCGGGTCGAGCGTGCCTGCATGGCCCGCTTTTTCGGCATTGAAGAGCCATTTGATCTTCGAAACAGCGTCGGTCGACCCCATTCCGGCCGGTTTGTCGAGGATCAACCAGCCGTTGACACGGCGTCCTTTCCGCTTTCCGCGCCGCGCCATCAAAGATCGTCCTCGTTTCCGTCGTCGTCCTTCAGATCGCGGGCAACTTCCGGAGATTTCAAAAGGCGATCGATCTTGTTGAAATTCTCGAAACTGTCGTCCACTCGGAACCGCAGCTCCGGCATGTACTTCATTTGACGCAACGCCGGTGTGATGCGTCCGCGAATGAAGCGCGCATGCCGGTTAAGGGCTGCTACGACGGCATCCTTGTCGGCCGCCCCCAGCGGTGAAACGTAAGCCGTCGCGATCTTCAGATCAGGCGACATGCGCACCTCGGAGACCGAAACCACCGTATCTGCGAGCGCGTCGTCGCTCACATCGCCGCGCTGCAAAGTCTGCGCAATTGCATGACGCACCTGCTCGCCGACGCGGAGCTGGCGCTGAGAGGGAGCGGAAGACGGCATGGAGCACCTTCTTGCGGGGAAAAACCTATTGTATCCGTATCAAGGATATCGGCAAATCATGGAAACGGGAGCGTTTGACGCCGGAGACCGACGGGGCAATCCATGCCCCGTCGTCTGACCTGCTCCGGCTCCGTGTGCACTAGAGCGTACGCGTAACCATCTCGACGCGATAGGCTTCGATGACATCGCCGGCACGAATGTCTTCGTAGTTCTCGAACGCCATGCCGCATTCCTGGCCGGCAGGCACTTCTGACACCTCGTCCTTGAAGCGCTTCAGCGTCTTCAGCTTGCCTTCGTGGATCACCACGCTGTCGCGGATGAGGCGCACACCGGCACCGCGCTCCACTTTGCCTTCGGTGACCCGGCAGCCGGCCACCTTGCCGACCTTGGAGACGTTGAAGACTTCGAGGATCTCGGCATTGCCGAGGAAGGTCTCGCGGCGTTCAGGCGACAAGAGGCCCGACATGGCCGCTTTGATGTCATCCACGAGATCGTAGATGATGTTGTAGTAGCGGATCTCGATGCCGGCCGCCTCCGCCGCATCGCGCGCCTGCTTGTTGGCGCGAACATTGAAGCCGATGATCGCCGCCTCGGAGGTCTCGGCCAGCGACACGTCGCTCTCCGTGATCGCACCCGCGCCCGAGTGTACGATGCGCGCGCGCACCTCGTCAGTGCCGAGCTTGTCCAGCGCACCCGCAATGGCTTCGATCGAACCCTGCACGTCGCCCTTGATGATAAGCGGAAACTCTTTCAGGCCCGTGTCCTGAAGCTGCGACATCATCTGCTCAAGCGAACCGCGCTGACCCGCCTGGCGAGCTACCGATTTCTCGCGGGCGAGACGTTGACGATACTCCGACACTTCGCGCGCGCGCGCCTCGCTTTCGACAACCGCAATGCGGTCGCCGGCTTGCGGTGTGCCCTGAAGGCCGAGAATCTCGACCGGCATGGAGGGCGGGGCCTCCTTCAACTGATCGCCGCGATCGTTAATGAGCGCGCGAACACGGCCCCATTCGTTGCCTGCGACAATGATATCGCCCGTGTGAAGCGTTCCGGCCTGCACCAACACCGTCGCAACCGAACCGCGGCCGCGATCGAGCTTGGCTTCAATGACCACACCCTCGGCCGCGCGATCCGGATTGGCCTTGAGTTCCAGAACCTCGGACTGCAGAAGCACAGCTTCTAGCAGCTTGTCGAGATTGGTGCGCTTGGCCGCGGAGACCTCGACCTCGAGCGTGT
>NZ_CAJXGF010000221.1 GCF_913053745.1 uncultured Nitratireductor sp. | reverse complement strand
CGATACGGTGCGGTTTCCCAATTCCGATCTGGAAAACTACGTGCCCGTCGTGGCGCGTCGATAAGGAAATCCTGGTTTGCCGGCTGGATCTCTATGCCAGCCGGCGAGCTGGTCCCGTCATGGCCGGGCGTCCTCCAACGCCTCTAAAATACGGTACGCGGTTTTCACACGATCGGGCGCCGGGACGGACTTGTTGGCGAGCAGTGCGACACCGATCCTGCTTCCGGGAACGAAAGCGACATAGGCGGAGAAACCCCGGGTCGAGCCGGACTTGTTGATGAGCACTTTCTTACGCGGTGGAAATGCCGGTTTCAGCCGCATCGCCGGCACGTCCTCCCGCACCATTGTCCTGGAATTTCCCTGAAGAAGCCGCTTCAGACCGACCGGATAGGCGTACTGCTCCCAAATCAGATCCTGCGTGAGGGCCCCTGCCTTGAAATAGCCGGTGAGCGCCTGTCGGATGGCGCGTTGCATGTCCGGTTCCAGGTCGCCAATCCCCATATACGCCTCGACATAACGGATAAGATCGTCGGCCGTGGTTCTGATACCGTAAGTAGCGGCTGCAAGTGGAGCGGAAGCCAGGCGAACAGGCTCGCCCCTTCGATTGTAGCCTTGTGCATAATCCTTCAGCCTGCCTGCGGGGACCTGCGTGTAGGTGTTCGACAAGCCCAGTCGCGGCAGGATTTCCCCGTTGATCACCTCGTCATAGCTCTGTTTCATCGCTGTCGCGCCGACGATGCCCAGGAGCGCTGTGCCGATGTTGGAATAGGTGCGCTGGGTACCCGGCGAATAGCGCCGCGTCCAAGCACCGCAATAAGCGAGAAGTGCTTCCTGCGTCCTGGCCTCGTCAGGCAGAAACAGTTCCAGCCCACTCGTGTGGGTCGCGAGATTGAGAACGGTGACAGTGTCGAAGGCGCTTCCTTTCAACACCGGAAGATGGTCGCTGACTTCATCGAACAAGGAGAGCTTGCCCTTAACCTGCGCATAGGAGGCGAGAAGCCCCGTGAAGGTCTTGCTGATGGAACCGATCTCGAAAAGCGTTTTGCTTACAACCGGCGCTCCGCTTTGGCGGGACACAACTCCATTGTTGAAGATGCGGTGTCGGCCATCGACCGTGACGGCAATCGCCAAGCCGGGAACATCGTGCTCGCGCATGAGCCGACGCGCCTCGGTTTCGATCGTCCGAATCGTCCTTGCCGGCATGACCGGTTCGGCGGCCCATGCAGGGACCGGCGACAGGACTACCAAAAAGAACGACAAAACGGATGAATGCAGAAAACAGAAAGGTATTGCTATATAGCGAAAACGATAAAACATATAATTACCCTTAAATATCAATAACTTTCCTCCCATCCGAACTGATAGGGCAAATCCGATAACATCACAAACCGTATTGTTGTGAAACGACGTTGAGACGACTTCCGACACGGAACCGGCGGCGGGAAACCGTAGGCTTTTCCGTCGGTGCCATAATGCCACAAGAGGGCTGAGCCTATTGCTTTCGAGCCGCGATCAGTATCTGTGTGCCTGTATCGGCAGCCAGAGCATTGGCCGATTTGGAAAGCCGCGCGCGAGACCGGCGACAGAACAGCTTGAGGGGGAAGCATGAGCGAGACATCCGACATCATCGTCATCGGCGGCGGCATCGCCGGAATCGGCGCAGGCGCACGCATGGCGGCGGACGCCCGTGTCACCGTTCTGGAGACGGAAGAAGCCATCGGCTATCACGCGACCGGCCGTTCCGCGGCGATCTATATCCGCAATTACGGCAACGCCACTTTGCGCGCCCTCAATGCGGCTGCCGAACCGGTGTTCAAGGAGCCCGAAGGCATTTCGGAGGAGAGCCTGCTCACCCCGCGCGGCCTGCTTTATATCGCCACCGAAGAGCATGTCGGCGCACTCGACAAAACGCTTCAGGGTGCGACCGGCATGGAACGACTGGATGCGGACGCCGCGGTTGCACGCGTGCCTATCCTCAGGCGCGAGAACATTGCGGCGGCCGCGATCGAGGAAGGCGCGCAAGACATCGACGTTGACCGCCTGCTGCAGGGGTTTGCAAAGATGCTGCGCCATCGGGACGGCCGCATCGTCAACAAGGCCCCTGTTGCCGCCATTTCTCGCACCAACGGCGTGTGGACGCTGGAAACGCCGCAAGGCTCCTTCTCAGCACCAGTTATCGTGAATGCCGCCGGCGCCTGGGCCGACCAGATCGCGAAACTCGCGGGCATTCAACCGCTCGGTCTGACGCCGATGCGCCGGTCGGCGGTGATCTTGCCCGCACCGGACGGTCACGACGTGACGGGCTGGCCTCTCTTCGCCTGCGCAGGCGAAGGCTGGTACGCCAAGCCGGACGCGGGCAAGCTGATGGTCTCGCCTGCGGACGAGGACCCATCCGAGCCTTTCGACGCCTGGCCCGACGATATGGTGCTTGCCGAAGGGCTGCATCGCTTCGAACAGGCTGTGACCGTGCCCGTGACACGTATTGAACGGAGCTGGGCCGGCCTGCGCAGTTTTTTCCCGGATCGAACGCCCGCTGTCGGCTTCGCGCCGGACGCGGACGGCTTTTTCTGGCTGGCCGGACAAGGTGGTTATGGCGTGCAGACCTCGCCCGCCCTTTCCGCACTCGCAGCCGATTTGTGCGCCGGGCGCAAATCCAGCCTTCCCGAAACGGTGGTGCAGGCCCTTGCACCACAGCGTCTCATCAAGTCCTGAAAGGAAAAAACATGCCCGATATCACACGCGTCGACACCGGCACCCGCATGAGCCAGGCCGTCAATCACAACGGCACCATCTATCTGGCCGGTCAGGTCGGGACGGCGGGCGAGAGCGTGGCGAGGCAGACCGAAGATATTCTCAGCAAGATCGACGCGCTCCTCGAGCAGAACGGCTCCGACAAAACGCGCATTCTGCAAGCGACCATCTGGCTCGCTTCGATGAAGGACTTCGCCGAGATGAACGAAGTGTGGGACGCCTGGGTGGCTCCCGGCCATGCGCCGGCCCGCGCCTGCGGCGAGTCAGCTCTGGCGACGCCCGAATATACGGTCGAGATCATCGTCGTCGCGGCGACCGGCTGATCAGGCCGGACGCTTCACCGGTATTACCGGCTCCCGGCTCGCCCTTGCGGCGAGCCGGATCAACATCAGGCTCAACGTTCCCGTGACGAGAAAGCCAGACGCCAGTGGAACGGTCGTCTCGTTGTAGAATGCACCGAAGACAACGGCGAAAACCACTGCCACGAGGCTCGATCCCGAAGCGATCAGCGATGCGCCGAGACCGGCGAGTTGTCCCAAAGATTGCATCGCCATCGCGTTCAGATTGCCGAACAGGATGCCGATGAAAAAGAAGATCGCGAAGCCGAGCCCCATGAAAACCGGCAGCGGCGGACGGCCCGCATAGAGCAGCGATACAATCAGCAAGCCGAGGCCGAAGGCCGAGAGACCGCAAAGCGCACATTCGGACATGACCTGCATGCCGAAGCGACGCACCACCTGCGCATTGACGATGGATGCCAAACCGATGCCCGCAGCAAGCGCCGCGAAGTAGGCCGGGAACGTCCCGGCAATTCCGTAGACGTCGAAAAATATGTCCGCGGCCGTGCTCAGATATTGCAACTGGGCTCCGAACACGAGGCCCGTTGCAACAATCAAAAGCCCGACACGCCGATTACGCAAAACGCTCAACGCGTTGCGCATCAGGGTGGCGGAATGGAAACGAATACGGTCTTGCGGTGCCAGCGTTTCCGGCTGGCGCAAAACGAGCCAGATGCACAGCAGCACCGAGAGGATGAGATAGACAGTGAAGATCGCCCGCCAGCCGGCGACCGCCAACACCGCCTGTCCCATGGCGGGGGCGATCATCGGCACCAGGATGAACAAAACGAACATGAACGACATGATCCGCGCCATGGCGTCGCCTTCGAACTGATCGCGTATCAGTGCGCGCGTCGCGATCTTCGGGCCGGCCACGCCAATTCCCTGCAGGATGCGGCCGAGAACGATCATCTCCACCGAGGCGGACAACATCGCAACCACCGTTCCGGCCATGTAGAGCAACAGGCCCGAGACGAGCGCACGCTTTCGCCCGACGGCATCTGAAATGGGTCCCAAAAAGAGCTCGCCAAAGACCATGCCGAAAATGAACAGCGACACGATGTGTTGGGTGGAAAGAGGCGGTTCCACATGCAGATCGCTCTCTATCAGACGCAGCGCCGGTAACACGGCATCGATGCTGAGCGCCGTAAGCGATGTGAGAAACGCGTAAAGGCAGATGCGCTCGAACGAAATCTTCTTGTCTTCCATAGATAGACTCGCCGGAACGATCAGATTGGCAGCGGGCGGCGCTCCTCGATCGCCTCCATGGCAAAATAGGATGTAACCGATTCCAGTTCGACTTTCTGGATCAAACGCTGATAGACCGAATCGTAGCTTTCCATGTCCGTGGTTACGATGCGGAGCATGTAATCATAGTCGCCTCCGATGCGGAAGAAGTCGACGATTTCGGGGATGCTCGAGACGTGCTGGCGAAAGGTCTGAAGCCAGGCAGTGGAATGATGGCGTGTCTTGACCATGACGAAAACCACAAGCCCGAGGCCCAGCTTGTTCCTGTCCACCTGCAATGTTCGCCCACGAATGATGCCGCGCTCCTCCAGCAATTTCAGCCGGCGCCAACAGGCGTTCTGGGAGAGCCCGACTTTTTCCGCCAGGTCGCGTTGCGACAGACTGGCATCGCGCTGGAGCGCACGCAATATTTTCCTGTCAAATTGATCTATTTTTTCGCTCATTATCGTTCATATGACCCGTTTCATGGACAATTTCCATAGTTTTATGTGAAAATGATTGCCCAGTCGTGTGTAATCCTTTCGCCATTGATCCAACTGGTGAATCGAACCATGCCCGGCGACATTTTGAAGGCCTTTGCAAACAGCCTCCAACGTACGGATCTCCCTGCCTATCTGCGTAACGGGTTGATCGGCGAGAACGCTGTGATCGACGGCCCATGTGGGCAGAAGCCGTTGATCTATGCCGACTACGTCGCCTCAGGCCGTGCCCTTGACCAGATCGAGGACTTTATTCGCGACGAGGTTCTGCCGTATTACGCGAACAGTCATACCGAGGCCTCCTACTGCGGCTCGTTCTCGACCCGTCTGCGCGAGGCCGCGCGTGCCGAGATACACCGCATTGTCAAGGCGGGTGCGCAAACGAGCGTCGTCTTCTCAGGCTCCGGCGCCACGTCCGGCATCAACCGGCTGGTGCGTCTTCTGCAGATTGCCGAAACGACAGCGGCGGGTGGACGTGTGGTGGTGTTCACCGGACCCTACGAGCATCACTCGAACATACTGCCCTGGCGCGAAAGCGGTGCCACGATCATCGCCATCCCCGAAACTGCACATGGCGGTCCCGACATGCCCGCGCTCAAAGCGGCGCTCGAGGAAAATGCAGATGTGGCGCTGAAGATCGGTACCTTCTCAGCCGCCTCGAATGTGACCGGCATCACAACCGATACGGATGCGGTGACCCGGCTTCTCAAGACCCACGGCGCGCTGGCCATATGGGACTATGCCGGCGGCGCGCCCTATCTGGAAATCGACATGAAGCCCGGCACTGACTGCGCCAAGGATGCAGTCGTGCTTTCGCCTCACAAGTTCCCCGGCGGGCCGGGCGCG
>NZ_CAJXGF010000220.1 GCF_913053745.1 uncultured Nitratireductor sp. | reverse complement strand
CGCGACGCTTCGGCCGCCCGTCTTCCCGAACCTGTACAGACCCGGCGGCGAAGCCGCGCGGGAGCGGAGGCGTTTGTGTTGAGATGTCCGGCCCTGTCCTCGTTCTGGCGGCAAAGCCGCAACGCGGACGTCATTCGCAAAACCCCCGCCGCATCGAGAAAGTTTGCACCGCAGCATTGTCCACGCTAATCATACCGCGTCGTTTTGGCGCGGGAGGGGAGTTTCGCGCCAGGCAATCCCGCACCACTTTCTCTTTCCGGAGCTTTTGCCAGTGCAGATTAAAAAGATCCTCGTCGCCAACCGTTCTGAAATCGCTATCCGCGTCTTTCGCGCAGCCAATGAACTCGACATCCGAACGGTGGCGATCTGGGCCGAGGAGGACAAATACTCCCTGCACCGGTTCAAGGCGGACGAATCCTATCAGGTCGGGCGCGGCCCGCATCTGGAGCGCGATCTCGGCCCCATCGAAAGCTATCTGTCGATCGACGAGGTGATCCGCGTCGCAAAATTGTCCGGCGCGGATGCCATTCATCCAGGCTACGGTCTCCTGTCGGAGAGCCCCGAATTTGCCGAGGCTTGCGCGGAAAACGGCATCGTCTTCATCGGGCCGAAGCCGGAGACCATGCGCCGCCTCGGCAACAAGGTGGCCGCCCGCAATCTGGCTGTCGAGGTTGGCGTGCCGGTCGTTCCGGCCACCGAGCCGCTGCCCGACGATATGGCCAGGGTCGCCGAAATGGCCGAAGAAGTCGGATTCCCGGTCATGCTCAAGGCGTCATGGGGCGGAGGCGGGCGCGGCATGCGCGTTATCCGCAGCCGTGACGAATTGGAGGGTGAGGTCGTCGAGGCCAAGCGCGAGGCAAAGGCCGCCTTCGGCAAAGACGAAGTCTATCTTGAGAAGCTGGTTGAGCGGGCTCGTCACGTCGAGGTGCAGGTTCTGGGCGATACGCATGGCAACACCGTGCACCTGTTCGAGCGCGACTGTTCCATTCAGCGCCGGAATCAGAAAGTCGTCGAGCGTGCGCCGGCGCCTTATCTCGACGACGAGAAGCGTGCCGAGCTTTGCGGCTACGCGCTGAAGATCGCCCAGGCGACGGATTACATCGGCGCCGGTACGGTCGAGTTCCTCATGGACGCCGACACCGGCGCGTTCTACTTCATCGAGGTCAATCCGCGTATCCAGGTGGAGCACACGGTCACCGAGGAAGTCACCGGCGTCGACATCGTCAAGGCGCAGATTCACATCCTTGAAGGCAACAGGATCGGCGACAAGGCATCGGGCGTCCCCGCTCAGGCCGACATTCGTCTCAATGGCGATGCGCTTCAATGCCGGATCACCACCGAGGATCCGGAGCAGAACTTCATTCCCGATTACGGTCGCATCCCCGCTTATCGCGGCGCGACCGGCTTCGGCATCCGGCTCGACGGCGGCACGGCCTATTCCGGTGCCGTGATCACGCGATTCTACGATCCGCTTCTGGAAAAGGTGACCGCCTGGGCGCCGACGCCGGATGAGGCGATCGCACGCATGGACCGTGCGCTGCGGGAGTTCCGCATTCGCGGTGTGGCCACAAATCTTACGTTCCTCGAGGCGATCATCAGCCATCCGCAGTTTCGCGATGCCTCCTATACGACACGCTTCATCGACGAGACACCGGAACTTTTCACCCAGATGAAGCGGCAGGACCGCGCCACCAAACTTCTCAACTATCTGGCTGACGTGACCGTCAATGGTCATCCCGAGGCACGTGGGCGCGCGCTGCCCAATGCAGAGGCCGCCGCTCCGCACGTGCCTTATGTCGATATGCCGGTGCCGGATGGAACCAGGCAGATCCTCGAGGCGCGGGGTCCCGAGGGCTTCGCCGGATGGATGCGCGAACAGGAGCGCGTTCTCGTCACCGACACGACCATGCGCGATGCGCATCAGTCGCTGCTCGCGACCCGCATGCGCACCTTCGATATGGCGCGCATCGCCGGCGTTTATGCCCGCGCGCTGCCTGAACTCCTGTCGCTGGAGTGCTGGGGCGGGGCGACGTTCGATGTGGCCATGCGCTTCCTGACGGAAGATCCGTGGGAGCGGCTTTCGCGCATCCGCGAAGCCGCGCCGAACCTGCTCCTTCAGATGTTGCTGCGCGGTGCGAACGGTGTCGGCTACACCAACTATCCCGACAATGTGGTGCAGCATTTCGTCAAACAGGCGGCCGCGGGCGGCATCGATCTCTTTCGCGTGTTCGATTGCCTCAACTGGGTGGAGAACATGCGTGTGGCGATGGATGCGGTGCGCTCCGAGGGCAAGCTCTGTGAAGCCACGATCTGTTATACGGGCGACATTCTCGATCCGGAGCGTGCCAAGTACGATCTCAAATATTACGTGGGTTTGGCCAAGGAGCTTGAAGCTGCCGGCGCCAACATCCTCGCCATCAAGGACATGGCTGGCCTCCTGAAACCGGGGGCGGCACGCGTTCTGTTCAAGGCGCTGCGCGAGGCGACCGACCTGCCGCTCCACTTCCACACGCATGACACCTCCGGCATTTCCGCCGCCACTGTGCTTGCCGCCGTTGAAAGCGGAGTCGACGCGGTGGATGCGGCGATGGACGCGCTCTCCGGCAACACCTCGCAGCCCTGCCTCGGCTCCATTGTCGAAGCCCTCAAGGGCGATGCCCGCGACACCGGTCTCGACCGCGAATGGGTGCGGCGCATTTCCTTCTACTGGGAAGCCGTGCGCAACCAGTACGCTGCCTTCGAGAGCGATCTGAAGGGACCGGCTTCCGAGGTCTATCTGCACGAGATGCCGGGGGGCCAGTTCACCAATCTCAAGGAACAGGCTCGCTCGCTGGGGCTTGAGACCCGATGGCACGAGGTTGCGCGTGCCTATCACGACGTCAACATGATGTTCGGCGACATCGTGAAAGTGACGCCATCCTCCAAGGTAGTGGGCGACATGGCGTTGATGATGGTCTCGCAGGATCTGTCCGTCGCCGATGTCGAAGACCCGAAAAAGGACATCGCCTTTCCCGATTCGGTCATCTCCATGCTGCATGGCGATCTCGGCCAGCCGCCGGCCGGTTGGCCGCAGGACCTTCAGAAAAAGGTGCTGAAGGACAACAAGCCGATCGACGTGCGTCCAGGGTCGTTGCTCGAACCGGCCAATCTGGAAGAAGACCGTAAGGCGTTGGAAGAGAAACTCGGTCGCGCGGTCAGCGAGTTCGAGTTCTCCTCATGGCTGATGTACCCCAAGGTCTTCACCGATTTTGCCGCAGCTTCGGAAGACTACGGTCCGGTGAGCGTTTTGCCCACGCCGGTCTACTTCTACGGAATGGAGCCGGAGGACGAGATCTTTGTCGATATCGAGCGCGGCAAGACGCTCATCATCCGCTGCCTTGCCGTCGGCGATGTGGACGAGAAGGGCATGGTCACGGTCTTCTTCGAACTCAACGGTCAGCCACGCCGCGTCAAGGTGCCGGACCGCGTGCACGGCGCCTCCGCGTCCGCTGCCCGCCGCAAGGCAGAGACCGCGAACGAGGCCCATGTGGGCGCTCCCATGCCGGGTGTGGTTTCCACGCTCGCCGTGACGCCCGGCCAGACCGTGACGTCGGGCGATGTGCTCCTGTCGATCGAGGCCATGAAGATGGAAACGGCCCTGCACGCCGAGCGCGATGGCACCATTGCCGAGGTTCTGGTGAAGGCTGGCGACCAGATCGATGCCAAGGATCTTCTCGTCGTGTTCGAAAATGGCGATTGAGGGTGAGGATTGACGGGGTCGATTAAACCGATTTAAATGCGGCGCGATCGGGGGCAATATTCCTGTCGCGCCGTTTTCTTGGGAGCCCGTTATGTCTTTCCAGAACGCGTCCCTCGGACGCTGGGCCATGGCGGCCTGCTTCTTCGTCAATGGGTTCATGGTGGGCAGCTGGGCGCCGCAGATTCCCGTCGTGGCGTCCCGTTTCGACTTGAGCGAAACGGCACTTGGCCTTCTTATCCTCGTTTTCGGCTGCGGCGCGGTGTCGGTGATGCCGCTTTGCGGCTATCTGATCGGCCACTTTGGTTCTCGTGCCGTGCTGCGTATCGCGGCACTCGTATGCGCCCTTTCCTTCGCGGGGCTCGTCGCGGCGACACAAGTCTGGCAAATGGTTGCGGCGTTGATTTTCTTCGGCGCGTTTCTGGGGGCGATGGACATCTCCATGAACGCCAATGCCGTCGCGGTGGAGCGCGCGCTCGGCCGCGCGGTGATGTCTTCCTCGCACGGTTTCTGGAGCCTCGGCGGCTTTGTCGGCGCCGGAACCGGCGGGCTTCTGCTTGAGCGCTACGGCTATATGGCGCATGCCGGCATGGTGATCGCGTTCGCGTTCGCGATCGCGCTTGCCACCGTGCCGTTTCTGATCGTCGAGGCCCGTCCCGTTGCCGGGCAGGAGGGCGGCGCTCGCGCACGCCTGCCACGCAATCCCATGGTCTATGTCACGGGTTTGATAGCGTTGTTCTGCATGCTGCCGGAAGGTGCCGTGCTCGATTGGGCGGCACTCTATCTGCGGCAGGAAATGGGAGCGGGCATCGCCGAGGCGAGCCTGGCCTTCACGGCGTTCTCCGGCGCGATGGCGCTGATGCGTTTTGCCGGCGACCGGCTGCGCAATCGCTTCGGCGCGGTGCGCACGCTGCGCTATTCGGGGATTGTCGCGACTGTCGGGATGCTCGGAGCAGGGCTCGCCCCTTCGCCCATCCTGGCCACCATCGCTTTTGCGTTCAGCGGCATGGGCATCGCCAATATGGTGCCCATCGTTTTTTCGGCGGCGGGCAATCAGCCGGGCCTCTCGCCGGGTGCGGGCATGAGCGTGGCGACGACAATCGGCTATTCGGGTATGTTGGTGGCTCCGTCGCTTGTCGGCTTCGTTGCCGAGCGCACAGGTTTTGCGCCGATTTTCATCGCGTTTTCGGTTCTTCTGGCTCTGGTGCTGTCGATGGCGAATCTCGTGCGCTCCGCCGATACCATAGCCATGCAGCCGGCAAGCTGACCCGGCCGACCTCGGTGTCTCTCCGCAATCGGGGAATCACGCCCGATTGCGGAATTGCTTCAGATCCTGCCCATCAGCATCAGGATGAGGAGGATGACCAGGACCAGGCCAAGAATGCCTGACGGTCCATAGCCCCACCCGCGGGAGTGCGGCCATGCGGGTATGGCCCCGAGCAGGATTAGGACCAAAATGATAATGAGGATTGTCCCGAGCGACATTACGTTCTCCTCGCTGTCTCGAAAGCAGTGCTTTTCAACGCTTTGGCGACCCCGGTGGTTCCCTTGAAACGCAAAAGGGCCGGTGCGCCTGAGCGGCGCACCGGCCCTTCGTCCTGTTTGGCCGGCCTGTCTATTCGGCCGGTTTCGGGAACGGTTCGTCCGGAACGTCGGGATTCTCGGCCGCTTTCTCGTCCTTCCGCTTGCGCCGGAACAGTCTTGCGAAAAGACTGCGGCGCTTCTGGCCGGCGGGTAGCGTTTCGCGGGTAAACACCATCAGCGCGGAGGGGGTGACGATCAGCGTCAGCGCCGTTGCGAAGGTAAGGCCGTAGACTATGGCGCCCGACAGCGAGATCCACCATTGCGTCGACGGGGCACCGATGGTCACCTCGCGGTGGGACAATTCGAGACCGAGCCCGAAGGCAATGGGCAACACGCCCAGAACGGCGGATATCGCCGTCAGCATCACCGGACGTGCCCGT
>NZ_CAJXGF010000219.1 GCF_913053745.1 uncultured Nitratireductor sp. | reverse complement strand
CGCGATGGCGGCAAGCCGCCCCGCGGCGCGCAACAGCGCAATGGCGGTGACAAGCCGGGCAGGGGCGGAAGCGAGCCGCAGAGCGCACTCGCCGCCGCACTCGCTCAGGCGATAAAGAAGAAATAGGGCGGGGGCGTTTCGGATGGCACCGTGGATGCCTTCTACAACGGATGGCGCACCACGCCCTGCGCACGCCGCCGCCGGCGTCCGGCTTGAAGTTGCCAGAGCGAGTGGGCGATTAACGTCACGATCAGAATCGTGCCGCCGATGAGCGTCGCCCGGCTCGGGACTTCCGAGAAAATCAGCCATACCCAGACGGGCGCCAACACCGTTTCAAGAAGATAGAACATCGCCACTTCGGGGCCGGAAATGTATTTTGGGCCGTTGGAAAGGCAAAAGAACGAGATCGGCATGATCACGGCGCCATTGAGGACGATCCACCACGGAGCGTCGATGCGATAGCCGGTCTTGGCGGTCATGATCACGGCGACGAGGCAGGGAAGTGCCACGGCGACGAGGGCAGCAAACCCCATGTCGCGCCCGCTTCCTCTTGTGATGGTGATCGCCGTGGCGAGCAGAAACGCCGATCCCAGCGCCATGATGTCGCCGAACAGGTTGCCGGCACCAATGCCGCCGCCGACGATGATCAGCACGCCCACCAGCATGACACCCATCGCCAGAAGCGTGACAGGTCGCGGTCGCTCCTTGAGGAACAGCCAAGACAGAAGCGCTGCGAACATGGAGTTGAAGGCGAGAATGAACACCAGATTGGCCGTCGAGGTGTTGTAGACGGCCGGGATAAAGCACAAGGCCGCGAGCGCATATAGCGAGGCGACCACGAGGCCCACACGGCCGGGAATGAGTGGCGGCACGTTTCTGGAGACGAGCCGCCAGATCAGCCATACGGCAAGCGCGACGCTTACCGTCAACGCACTGCGGACCATTAAAATCGGCCACGGATCGCCCTCGGCAAGCCGGATCAGTGGAATGTCGATGGTGAGCGCCATCCCGCCGAATGCGGTCAGTGCCAGACCCTTTGCATGCGAGGACGAAGACGGGTCGGACATGGATAGCGAACCTCAAAGGAAGATCTGAGTGGGTGTGGGCGCTCCGGACATCAGGTGCTGACGGGTCAGTCGACGCGTTCCCACCCCTGCGGACCTAAGTGCTCCTGCGGCTTGAAGCGCACCTTATAAGCCATTTTGCGCGAGCCATTGACCCAGTATCCCAGATAGACATGCGGCAGGCCGGCTGCGACGGCGCGGTTGATATGATCGAGGATCATGAACGTGCCGAGCGAACGGTCTGCGAGTTCAGGGTTGAAGAAGGAATAAACCATCGATAGCCCGTCGCCCATCGTGTCGGTGAGCGCCACGGCCATGAGTTCGCCTTCGCCCTTGCCGGTGATGAAACTGTCGGGTCCACGGCGGCGATACTCGATTACCTGGGTGCTCACATGGGTGTCTTCCACCATCATGGCGTAGTCGAGAACGGTCATGTCCGACATGCCGCCCTTTTTGTGGCGGGCGTCGAGATAGCTGCGAAACAGCGTGTACTGCTCGGTGGAGGGCTCAGCCGTATGGGCGGTGCCGATGAGGTCGGCATTCTGCTTGAGAATGCGCTTCATGTTCTTGGTCGGCAGGAATTCCTGCGCCAGAATGCGTACGGAAACGCAGGCGCGGCAGGTTTCGCAGGCCGGTCGGTAAGCGATGTTCTGGGAGCGGCGAAAACCGCCCTGGGTCAGCAAATCGTTCAGTTCGGGCGCCTTGTCCCCCACTAGATGGGTGAAGACCTTACGTTCGAACTGACCTTCCAGATAAGGGCAGGGCGAAGGTGCGGTCAGAAAGAACTGCGGCGATTGGGTGGGTTGCTGCGTCATTTTTGTCGGGCGTCACTCCTATCCTAAAGCCCATAATACCATGGCCCGACAAATGAAAACGTCAACCAAATTATCGCCACCAGCGGCATGCCTGCCTTCATGAAGTCGCGAAACGAATAGTGCCCTGGACCCATGACCATAAGATTCGTTTGATAGCCGATCGGTGTGGCGAAGGAGCAATTGGCGGCAAAGATGGTGGCGGCGATGAAGGCTTCCGTCGGTGCGCCGATGGCCGTTGCGATGCCGAGCGCGACCGGAGTGAAGAGCACCGCTGTTGCGTTGTTGGAAAGAAAATTGGTCAGCACGGCCACGACGGCGAAATAGCCAGAAAGAATGACTGCCGGGCTCCGGCCGTCCAGCGCCGAGACCGCACTGTCGGCGATGAGTTGAGCACCCCCTGTGCGTTCCAGAGCCGTGGCGGCGGCGATGGCCGAGCCCACAAGCAAAAAGATCTGCCGGTCGAAAGCGCGACCCGCCTGCGCCAGCGTCAGACAGCCCGTGGCGATCATGGCGAAGGCGCCGGCAATGGCGGTGGCAACGATGGGCGCCAGATCGAGAGCGGCCGTGGCGACAATGCCAGCGAAGATGACGAAGGCTATCCACGCCTTGCGGCGTTGCGGCACCGGCTCGGCCGACCACTCCACAACCAGAAGATCGTGGCTTTCACGCAAATCCTCGAAAGCGCGGTCGGTGCCGCCGACGAGAATCGTGTCTCCGGGCTCGAGCCGGACATCGGAGACCGGTGTGCGGCCCATGCGGCTCTTGCGCTGAACGCCCAGCATATGAACGCTATGCTCGGTTTCGATCCCGGCGTTGCGGATCGTGCGGCCGGCATGGCGAGAACCTGGCGGTATGACGGCTTCGGCAATATGATAATCGGGACCGACAGTTGCCGTTTCCGATTCGGATCCGGCAATATGTCCCGCCGCGCCGTGCGAAAGGGCCTGGGTGAAAGCCCGCCGGGTCGCAGTTACCATGAGGCGGTCGCCCTCCGACAGGACCACATTCTCGAACGGCGGGTGAAAGCGCATTCCGCGCCGGATGATGAGGCGCGGCGTTAGGTCGCCCAGTCCCTGAAATAGTCCCGCTTTCGACTCTTTTCCGATGAAAGGGTGGCCGGGCACGATCCGGATTTCACCGATGAATTGCGTGCCCGATTGCATCTGGCGGAAAGTTTTCTCGCTGCTTGAATCGCGTAGGATGCGCGGCATCAGGAAAAAGACATAGAGCGCTCCCGCCGCTGCCAGAATTATGCCGGGCACGGTGATGTCGAAGAAGCCGATCGGTATGCCCGCCTTGCCCGCAACGCCGGCCACCAGAAGGTTGGTGGAAGAGCCGATCAATGTCGTCATACCACCCAGAATGGTCATGAAGGAAAGCGGCATCAGTGCCTTGGAAACCGGAAAATTGCGTTGCGCGGCGAAGACGATCAGCACCGGAATGAAAATCACGACCACAGGCGTGTTGTTGAGGATGGCGCTCAGCATCGCCGCTGTCACCAATGTGATAATGATGGTGCGCGTGCTGGAACTGCCGGCGGATTTGGCGAGAATGCGGGCCGGTTTGTCGAGCGCATCGGTGGCGAAGAGGCCCTGGCCGACGATCAGCAGAGCCAGGACTGTGGCAAGCGCGGGATTGGCGAAACCTGAAAGGAGTTCTTCCGGCGGTAGTCCGCCGGACGCTCCTTCATAGGGCATGAGGGCAAACAGCGCGAGAAAGGCGACGAGGCTGCCGAGACTGACAATCTCCAGTGTGAAGCGCTCACTGACGTAGGCGGCGACGGTTACGAGAATGATCGCGTAGGTCGCCCAGAGATGGAAGTCGGCCATTCAGCTCCCGCCGCTTGAAACTGTCCCCGCAGGAGGTTTTTCTCACCTGCTCACGATTGATGAGAATAAGCACGCGCGGGCGCGCCGCAAGCATGGATTTGTTCCATGCCGGCGAAAGAGGGGCAAAGCAGGGGGCTCTGGACGGCCCCGGGAGAAAGGATTTTCCTTGCCGGAGGTCTGAGGCAAGGGCAGGTTCAACGAGAAGATGGCGCGATCGTCTGACGTGCCCGCCCGTGGCGCGCGGCACCGCGCCGGCGATCCGGTCTTCGCGAATGCCTAGCTCGAGCGTACGACGACTGTGCCTAGAAGAAGATCGTGGACAGTGCGTTTATGGTCGAGAACAAGACTTGCAAGCAAGATAAGAGGCGTCAGCACTGCATTGCCTGCCCAGAACAGGACCGTGTGAACAATCGCGAGAAGTGAATCGACACGTCCGCCGTCGAGGCGCGCGAGCCGGATATCCATGAACTGCATGCCGAGCGTCGCCTGATTTCGCCCGCCCAGGGTCATCGCCACATAGAGGAGGGCGGTCATCGGGGCGAGAATGCCGAAAAGAAGCCATCCCAGGCCCAGCGTCATGATTCCCAGCAAAGCGACGACAATCGCGACCGGAATCATCATCAATGCGATCAACAGATAGTCGATGCAGAATGCAAAAATGCGCCGCGTGCGAACGCCATGGTAGAGACGGCCGTCGTCCTGTCTGCGGTCAAGAATTTCGCCGTCAAGGGGCCGGTCCGTCATGAAACAATCCTTCATCGGTGATTCACGAGAAAGATGGGGAGCCCTGACGGTGCTTCAAGCTTTTCGGTTGAAAATCATAGCAATTCGGCCATTTCGGGCGCGAAATAGGTCAGAATCCCGTCGCAACCGGCTCGTTTGAAGGCAAGAAGGCTCTCGATCATGGCTCTTTCGCCGTCGATCCAGCCATTGGCGGCAGCGGCCCGGATCATCGCATACTCACCGGACACCTGATACGCGAAGGTCGGCACCGCGAACGTGTCCTTCAGCCGATGGACAATATCGAGATAGGGCAGCCCCGGCTTCACCATCAGCATATCGGCCCCTTCCAGGAGATCCTGCTCAGCCTCGCGCAGCGCCTCGTCGGTGTTGGCGGGGTCTATGTAATAACTTTTCTTATCGCCCTTCAGGAGCCCGCCCGTGCCGATGGCCTCGCGATAAGGGCCGTAGAAAGCGGAAGCGAACTTGGTCGCATAGGACATGATCGCGACATTCTGGAAGCCGTTCTGATCGAGGGCATCGCGAATGGCACCGATGCGGCCGTCCATCATGTCCGAGGGTGCGATGATGTCGGCGCCGGCTGCTGCCTGGCCGACCGCGGCCACGGCGATTTGGGCGACCGTTTCGTCGTTGACGATCTCTCCGTCGCGCAGAATGCCGTCATGACCATGACTGGTGAAGGGGTCGAGGGCCACATCCGTAATGATGCCGATCTCTGGCACCGCCTCCTTGATCGCACGGCTCGCCCGGTTGATCAGGTTGTCAGGGTCGAGGCTATGAGAGCCAGTTTCGTCCCGACGGGCGGGATCGATATTGGGAAAGGTGGCGATTGCCGGAATACCGAGACGGGCGGCCCGTTCGGCTTGACGAACGGCCTGGTCGACCGTGTGCCGCATCACGCCGGGCATAGCATCCAGCGGTTCCTGACGATTTTCGCCTTCCATCAGAAACAGCGGCCAAATGAGATCGTCGACCGTGAGGTGGTTCTCGCGCACCAGGCGGCGCGACCAGTCGGCCTTGCGGGTCCGGCGAAGGCGGCGGCCGCCGGTAATCTCGTCGACAGTGCGGCGTGTGGCGGGGCTGCTCACGGTGCGGGAAAACTTGTTCACGGCTTCGACTCCAGTGTGGCGCCTCTCTATCATGCAGGCAGTATGGGTCCAAGAGCGGGTCCGGCGTCCTGCGGTCGCATTCTCGTATAGCATTGACGGCCCGGGAAGCGGCTAATAATCAGCTACAGAGGTTTCTTGCCTTTGCAAAGATTTTGGGGGTGGCGGTGAAAGTCGATTTCG
>NZ_CAJXGF010000218.1 GCF_913053745.1 uncultured Nitratireductor sp. | reverse complement strand
ATCGCTGCGATTTCTCCGACCGCGCGGCGTTGCACCGCTTCGTCGGGGAGCTCGACCGCGACGGTCATGCGATCGATATCCTCGTCAACAATGCCGGCACGATCCGGCGCGCGCCTGCGGCGGAACATTCCGACGCCGACTGGGACCGTGTCGTCGAGGTCAACCTGTCCGCGCCCTTTGTCCTGACGCGGGAAATCGGCCGCCGCATGATCGGACGCGGCGGCGGCAAGGTTGTGTTCGTCGCTTCGGTCCTGAGCTTCCAGGGCGGCATCAACGTGCCCGGCTACGCCGCCGCCAAAGGCGGCATCGCGCAGATCGTGCGCGCCTTCGCCAACGAGTGGGCCGCGAAAGGCATCAACGTCAACGCCGTGGCGCCCGGCTACGTCGCCACCGACAACACGGCGGCGCTTCAGGCGGACAAGGACCGGTCGGCGGAACTGCTGGCCCGCGTTCCCGCGCAGCGCTGGGGCCGGCCGGAGGACATCGCCTGGCCGGCCGTGTTCCTGGCAAGCGACGCTGCGCGCTTCATCCACGGCGCGCTGCTGCCGGTCGACGGCGGTTGGCTGGCGCGCTGAGATATCCGCTCCCTTTCCGTCAGTCGCGGCGGCCGCCTCGGCCCCTCCGACAGCGGCGATCCGGAAAAGACGGATTTCGCCCCCGCTTCGAAATCCCGCGCATCCGCGGCGCATGCGGCATCCGGGCCGCAAGGCCGCCATGACAGCGGAGAAGCATTCGGAAAAAGGAATAGGCGTTATAAGTCAATCGCTTGGATAGCGCCTGTGGTGCCCCCTGCCGGACTCGAACCGGCACGGCCAATGGCCGAGGGATTTTAAGTCCCTTGCGTCTACCAGTTCCGCCAAGGGGGCACGGGAGAACCGCTAGCCGACCCGTCGCGCACGATCAAGCCGCAAGCGTCCGGCGCTGTTCCGCGCCCGCTTCACAACCATTCCCAAGCAGAATACAAATAGCGCTCGATACGGAGCCTGAGCGCATGCCTGCAAAAACCGCAGATTCTGCCGACAATTCCATCGTCACCGCCGGTGCGCTGGTCATCGGCGACGAGATCCTGTCGGGGCGCATCCGAGAAAAGAATGCCGGCCACCTCGCCGCCGTGCTGACGGCGATCGGCATCGACCTGCGCGAGGTGCGCATCGTCGGCGACGACGAGGAAGCGATCATCGAGGCGGTCAACGCGCTGCGCAAGCACTACACCTACGTCTTCACCTCCGGCGGCATCGGGCCGACCCATGACGACATCACCGCCGACGCCATCGCCAAGGCCTTCGGCCTGCCCTGCGACTACGACGCCCAGGCGCTGAAGCTGCTCGGCGCCAATATGGAAACGGCTGTCTTTGACGGCGAGAACAGGCAAGCCCGCGCGGCGATGCGCCCAGCATCTCCCGCAGAACCTCTAGCATGCGTTCGGCGAGCTGCGAGCGCTCCAGCACCACCCCCATGAGGATGAACAGCGGCACTGCCATCAGAAGCGTGTTGCTCATCACACCCCAGACGCGGCTTGGAAAAAAGTCCAGAAAGGCGAGATCGAACGCACCGAAGAAGCTCGCGATAACCGCGATCACGAAGGGCACGCCAGCGATTGCGAGCATTGCGGGAATGCCGCTCAAAATGCCGCCGAAGAGCCCGACGAGCATCAGGCACAGAAACAGTTCGGAAAGATTCATAGAGTGGGCTCGTCTTCAGCGGAACGGTCTGGACGCGGCTCCAACACCATGGCGATGCCCTGCAGGATCATCATGGCGGCGCCGAGAGGCAAAGCCGTCTTGACAACGAACAACCCCGGCAAACCCCCTGTTTCTATCGAAGCCTCGCGAATCGACCAGGAATAAGCGAGATCGGCCCAATCGGCCCAGATGATGAGACCGAACACCGGAATGAGAAAAAGCAGCACTGCGACTGCATCTGCGATACGGGCATAGGCCGGCGAGAGATTTTCTGAAAGCACCTCCACACGCACGTGACCGCCTCGGCGAAGACAGACGGGTACCGAGAAGATGAGGAGCACGGCGAAAGTGTAGGCGGCGAAATCCTGCAGCTCGATGAAACCGACACCGAAACCATAACGCATCACCACAATGGTGAGCACGCTGACGGTCAGGGCAAGGCAGGCAAGAACGCACAATGCCGTCGCCAACCGATCCAGACCGGCGCAGAACCCCAAATACAAATGCAAAACCGGCTCCCATCCGAATTTCGGCGCGAAGCTACCGCATGCGCCAATGAAAGGAAATGCCTATTTGCCGGCGGCCTGGTGGGCGATGCCGGACTGCCCGCGGCGCGGAATCTCGGCGCGCTCGAGCATGTATATCTCTGCCGCTTTCATATGTTCATGCATGATCCTTGCAGCGCGTTCTCCATCGCCTGCCTTGATCGCGCGGAGCAGGCTGATCTGATAGTGCAGCCCTGCCTCGCGCAAAGCCGGATTCGGCTCTTTGTAGATGGCACGACAAACGGCCATGTCACGAAGCAGGCTGATCAGGAAGATGCAATTGAACCCAAGCAGTGCGTTCTCCGCGTGGCGGGCGAGCTCGACATGGAAATCGAGTTCGGCAAGGCGTTGTCGATATTCCTCTTCAGCCGTCTTCGGCTCTTCCTCATAGAGCCGAATGGTCTCTTGCAGCGTAACAAAAGCCTCTGGAGAGAGCCTGCCGGCAAGGCTGGAGGCGAGTTGCGGTTCCAGAACCTTGCGGATGGCATAAATGTCGGCGATGGAGGGCGGCTGGAACAGGAACAGATTGTCAAGCAGGCGGATCGCCTGATCCGCCCCCACGCTGGAAACGAAAACCCCGCCCCCGGGGCCCGTCTTGCTGGTGGTGAGCCCCTGAAACTCAAGTATTTTTAAAGCCTCGCGCAGCGTACCGCGCGACGCTTCCTGCGTTTCCGGCAAAAGCCAATCGTTGGGAATGCGATCGCCCGGCGCCAGCCCGTGGGCGACGATGAGCTCGCGGATCCGGTCGGCAATAAGATCCGGCCGCTTACGGCGCTTCAGCACTTTTGAGAGCTGGGAGGGTCTCGGGGCCAATTGCGAACCGCGGCGATCAGGCATCCTCGTTCTCTTCGACAGGATGATAGCACGCCGCCCGATGTTCAATGCAGTCCGGTGCCGGATCGAGCGGCGGCTGTGCCGATTTGCAAACATCCGTTCCGCGCGGACAGCGAGCGAAAAAAGCGCAGCCCGGCGGCGGATCGTAGGGATCGGGAAGCTCCGTATTCGCATCTTCTGGAATGAGTGAACGCTTTCCCGGGACGGGGGCCGATTTCAACAAGAGGTGGGTGTAGGGATGGCGCGGGACACCAAAGATCCGCTCCGCCTCCCCTAGTTCGGCGAGCCGCCCGAAATAGAGCACCGCCACCCGATCGCTGACGCTTTCAATCACCGACAAATCGTGGCTGATGAACACGTAAGTGAGACCGAACTTTGCCTTGAGGTCGTCGAGAATGTTGAGCACCTGCGCCTGTACGGACACGTCGAGTGCGGAAACCGGTTCGTCGAGCACGATCAATTCGGGATCGGCGGCGAGAGCACGGGCAATGCCGATGCGCTGCGCCTGTCCGCCTGAGAATTCGTGCGGATAGCGCTCGAGGAATTCCGGCGCCAGATTGACAGCCTCCATGAGCTCCTTGAGCCTGTTTTCGCGGGCGTCCTTGCCGAGACCGAGGAGATGTTTAAGCGGCGCTTCGAGAATGGTACGGATCGTCTTGCGCGGATTGAGGGATGCAACGGGGTCCTGAAAGACATACTGGACGCGTTGCGCGAGCCTTTGCGGATCACGCTTGGCCTCGGCCACCAGGTCGACCCCATCGAAAGTGATGGAGCCGCCGGTGGGTGTGTCGAGACCCACGATCAGACGGGCGAGTGTCGACTTTCCGCAACCCGATTCCCCGACCACGCCGAGCGTTTCGCCCTTGCGCACATTGATAGAGATGCCCTGCACGGCGTGAACCGCCGGCAGGGCCTTGCCGAACAGAGTGCGCCCACCCCCGAACACGCGTTCGGCATTGTCAATCTCCAGAAGGGTCGTATCAGACATCGGCAGCCTCCCCGGTGAGTGGATAGAGGCACCGCACGGCACGTGCACCGCCAAGCGGCGACAGGGCTATATCGTCCTTTCGACAGTCCGCCTTCGCGCGTGGGCAACGTGCCGCGAAGGCGCAACCGGGCGGCAGATTGTTGACCACGGGCGGGCGCCCCTCGATCGCATCCAGCCGCCGGTCGGGCGCGCCCAAAACCGGCACACAGTCGATCAACTTGCGCGTGTAAGGATGGGCCGGCGCGTTGAGCACTTCTTCCGTCGTGCCCGTTTCAACGATACGTCCCGCATACATGACCGCAACCCGATCGCACACGGCAGAAACCACGCCGAAATCATGAGTGATGAACAGGATGGCCGCGTCGCTTTCCCGCCTGAGCGTGTCCATCAAGGAGAGAATCTGCGCCTGCACGGTAACGTCCAGCGCGGTGGTCGGTTCGTCGGCGATGATGATCTTGGCGTCGTTTGCAAGCGCCATGGCGATGCAGACACGCTGGCGCATACCGCCGGAAAGTTCGTGCGGATACACCTTCAGCCGCTCTACCGGATTGGTGATGCGAACCAGCCGCAACAGTTCCTCGGCGCGTCTGTCCGCTTCCGAGCGTTTGACTGGTCGATGCGCCATGATCGCTTCGGTCAACTGGTCGCCAATGGTGAAAAGCGGATGCAGGGTCGAGAGTGGATCCTGGAAAACATGACTCACATCCGCACCTCTCAGTTCGCGGATACGCGCGTCGCTGACAGCGAAAAGATCCTCGCCATCCAGCCAGGCGGCTCCACCGGTAATGCGGCCGGGGGGCGTCGGCACCAGCCCCATGAGCGACATGGCCGAAACGGATTTTCCGGATCCGGATTCGCCGACGATGCCAAGGCATTCGCCCTGCTTCAAATGCAGGTCGATGCCTCCAACCGCGCGATAGACGTCGCCACCGATATGGAATTCGGTTTTGAGATCCGAGACCTCCAGAATGCTTTCCGCGTGGACACGTTTTTCCGGCACCATATGACGCTCAACCGCCGTGCGCGCGACAGGCCGTGTCAGTGCGCCGGACTTCAGCCGTGGATCAAGCACATCGCGCACACCGTCTCCGAGCAGATTGATGCTCATGACAAGCGCGAAGATCATCAGGCCGGGAATGATCGACACGTGCGGCGCGGTGAACAGAATTTTGCGCCCTTCGCCCAGCATCGAGCCAAGATCGGCCTGCGGCGGCTGCGCGCCGAGTCCGAGGAAAGACAGGCCCGCCGTCTCCAGAATCATCCAGCCGATGGTGGTGGACATGGTGATGATGATCACGGGCAACACGTTGGGCAGAATCTCGCCGAACAGGATGCCGGCGTTTGATTTTCCCGAAAGACGCGCCGCATCGACAAATTCGCGACGGGAGAGCCCGATGGTGATGCCGCGAATGTTGCGGGCGAAGAAGGGAATATTGACCACCGCGATGGCATAGAGCGCATTGAGCAAACCGGGTCCGAGCGCGGCAACGATGGCGAGTGCGAGCAGGATGTAGGGAAATGCCATGACCATGTCGATGCCGCGCATCAGAAGCGCGTCGACCCGACCGCCGGCATAACCGGCAACAAGCCCGATGAGCGAGCCGAAAAATGCGGCAATCAGCGTTGCCGAAATGCCCACGGCCAGGCTCACGCGCGTGCCCCAGACAAGGCGCGAAAGGATGTCACGTCCCAGTGCATCC
>NZ_CAJXGF010000217.1 GCF_913053745.1 uncultured Nitratireductor sp. | reverse complement strand
AAGCCGAGCAGGGCGACGGCCAGGATAAACGCCGCTGCGACGAGTTTCAGGATGAAGGCGGTGCTCAAAAACGATCCGTCGTAACGCACGAGCCACATCCACAGCCCCGTCAGCCACAACAGCGAAACGCCCGTCAGCGTGATGAGCGTGAAACGCGGGCGCAGCGCCAGAAGACCGGGCGGCGGCGCGCCGTCGGAGCGCTTGGCCTGAATGGCCACCATCATGCCGCCCATACCACCGGCGGCGCCCAGCATAAGGCCGAAAAAATGCAGGATCTTCATGAAGGTCAGCATGGCGTCATTCTCCGAAGGTTGAGGTGCGGAACGTGCGTCGCGTCGAGCGCGACGTCAAGCTGCCACTGGGATGCGCTCCTGCCAGCCTGATGACAGCAGCTATTCGGGACGCCCGACGGGCAGGCCGGAAGGCTGGGGCGCAGGCGGCGGCTGCGCCGCAGCGGGGCTTTGCGGGCCCGGTCGCGGACGCGTTTCGGATTTGCGTTTAGACGGCGCGGCAGCAACGGACTGCGATTGCCGTGGCGCCATTTCCTGACGCGGTGCCGCCACGCCGGTCTCGCCGCCCCGGATCACCTGCGGCAGACGTTGGGGGTGGCGTGAGATGGCGCTCGTGGTTTCCCGCGAAGCGGAATGCAACGAAGGAAGGGGCGTTCCGATGCCGACCATGGAAGGCGACAGGCGAAGCACTTCCGCTTCGCGAACCCGACTGAAAGAGGGTGCCGGATAAGCAAGGGGAGGTTCGTGCGGGCCCGCTTCCCGGGTCGGTTTGCGCTCGAATTCCTCGAGCACCACGGTCGATTGCGCGCTCTGCGGAGCATCGGCTTCAAGTTCGAGAAGGGACGAGGCATGACCGCCACCGGCCGCGACAAGCAGCATTGCAACGAGCAGGGGCTTCAGGAGCCGTGGCTGCATTGTTCTTTCCAATCATTGGCGGTCGCGGCGCGCGTCTCATCGCGCACGACCACTCAACGCGAAATCCCTTAAGATTCGGCAAAGCGGCGGGGCGCGACCTTGCCCGCCCGCAACAGGCGCGATACTCAGCGAGGGATTTTGAAAGGATCATGTGCTTGGCCGATATCCTGCCGGAGCGCGAGGCCCTGTCGCGGGCCGTCGCATTGTTGCGCGAGGGGGCGGCGATCGCCATTCCCACGGAGACCGTTTACGGGCTTGCCGCCGATGCCACCAATGGCGAGGCGGTGACGCGCATTTACGAGACGAAGGGGCGCCCGCAATTCAACCCGCTGATCGCTCATGTGGCGGATTCGGCGATGGCCGAGCGGATCGCCGTCTTCAGCCCGCTTGCGCGCAAGCTGGCCGACGCCTTCTGGCCCGGTCCGCTGACGCTGGTGCTGCCGCATCGTTCAGGCTCGGGCGTTCATCCGCTGGTGACCGCCGGCCTCGACACGATCGCGCTGCGCTGTCCGAGAGGGTTCGGCGCTCGGGCGATCACCGCACTGGGCCGTCCCCTCGCAGCTCCCAGCGCCAACACGTCCGGCCGCATCAGCGGCACGACAGCGGAAGCTGTGGAAGCCGATCTCGGCGCGCGCATCCCGTTGATCGTGGATGGAGGGGCGACGCCGGTGGGGCTCGAATCCACCATTCTCAAGGTGGAGCAGGACAGAATCACGCTGTTGCGGCCGGGTGGCGTTGCCGCCGAGGAAATCGAACGCGTATCGGGCCTGCCGGTGGCGCGCGGGGCGACGGGCGTGCAGGCGCCGGGCATGCTTGCCTCTCATTATGCGCCCAACGCTCACATGCGGCTCAACGTGAAAAGCGTCGCGCCGAACGAAGCGCTGCTTGCCTTCGGTCCCCGGCGCGTTCACGGGGCGGAGGGAGCGGTCGCCGTGCGCAACCTTTCCGAAACCGGCAATTTGCGGGAGGCCGCGACCAATCTGTTTTCTCACCTTCTGGCGCTCGACCAGTCGGACGCTGCCACAATCGCTGCGGAGCCGGTGCCCCTTGAAGGGTTGGGCGAAGCCATCAATGATCGTCTGGTGCGTGCCGCCGCACCGCGTGACAGTTAATGCTTCAGGGAACCGCCCATTCATGACCATCGATGCCGCTCTGATCGCCCGTTTCTCGAAGATCGTCGGCGCGCGTTACGCGTTGACCGATCCGGACGAAATCGCGCCCTATGAAGAAGAGCCGCGGGGACTTTTCAGGGGCAAGACGCCGCTGGTTCTGCGTCCGGGCTCGGTGGAAGACGTGAGCGCCATCCTGAGGCTTGCAAGCGAGACCGGCACCGCTGTGGTGCCCCAGGGCGGCAATACCGGGCTTGTCGGCGGCCAGATGCCCGATGGTGAGGGCAGCGAGATCGTGCTTTCGCTCTCGCGCCTCAACAGGATTCGCGAGATCGATCTCAAGTCCAACACGGCCACCGTGGAAGCGGGCGTGGTCCTGCAGACGCTGCAGGATGCGGCCGCCGACAAGGATCGCCTGTTTCCCCTGTCGCTCGGCTCGCAGGGTTCATGCCAGATCGGTGGCAATCTTTCGTCCAATGCCGGCGGTGTCGGTGCCCTCGCTTATGGCACGGCACGCGATCTGTGCCTCGGCGTCGAGGTGGTGTTGCCGACGGGCGAGGTGTTCGACGATCTGCGCAAGCTCAAGAAAGACAACACCGGCTACGACCTGAAAGACCTGTTCGTCGGGGGCGAGGGCACGCTCGGCGTTATCACGGCGGCGGTGGTCAAGCTCTTTCCCATGCCCAAGGGACGGGAACTGGCCTGGGCGGCGCTGCCGTCTCCGAGGGATGCGTTGCGTTTTTTCGAACTGGCCGGCGACCGCGTCGGCAACGGCCTGACCGCATTCGAGCTCATCGAGCGGACGCCGCTCGCCTTCGCGCTGGCGCATGTTTCGGGCACCGCCGATCCGCTCGCCGACCCGCATCCCTGGTATGTGATGATCGAGATTTCCTCAGGGCGATCTGCCGACGATGCGAAGGAAACGATGGAAGAATTGCTGACGGCCGCCTTCGAGGAAGGGCTGGTCGTCGACGCGGCGCTTGCCCAGAACGAAGCGCAAGCCAACGCTTTCCGCCATCTGCGCGAAGCGATGTCGGAAGCGCAGAAGCCCGAGGGGGCCTCGATCAAACACGATATTTCCGTGCCGGCCGCGGCGATCCCCGATTTCATCGAACGGGCCGGTATCGAAGCGCAGAAAATTGCCCCGGGTTGCCGCGTTATCTGCTTCGGGCACATGGGCGACGGCAATCTGCACTACAACGTCGCGCAGCCGAAGGACGGCGACGGCGATGCCTATCTGGCGCTTTATCGTCCGATGAACGATGCCATTCATGGCGTCGTGCGCGATCTGGGCGGTTCCTTTTCCGCCGAACACGGGATCGGCCGCATGAAGCGCGACGAACTCATCGCCACCCAGCCGCCCATCGCCACGGAATTGATGCGCCGGGTGAAAGCGGCGTTCGATCCAGCAGGAATCATGAACCCGCACAAGGTGATCTGACCGGTAAGGGTTCGCCGCGTTTCTCGCATCCGTGCCGGGCTCCGTCCTGAAAGGCGACGGGCGTGCCGGGCCGAAGCAATAATGCGCCCACAAGCTCCGCTTTTCCCCGCTTAAATTCCCGTCGTTTACGTTCCGGTGACACGCCTTTCCAGAGCGTTACACCTGGTTGGAAATCGCTAACCAATTGTAAGGTCAGCAAAATTTAACCGACTTTCTAAGCCTGACGGTAACGGCTCCTCGCTAGGGTGTTCTTACAACGAGGCCAAAAACGGCCCGGCGAGAGAACCGGAAAACCGGCTCTCAGGAGTGACAGGAAGGCAAGAAGATGAACAGTGGGCTCAAGCCAGTCTGGGCGGGCCGCGCGATGCGGCTCGACCCCTTTCGCCTGCCGCAGGCGGTGAGCTATGCATCGCACGACGATTTCGGCGAAGTCTCGTTCACCGTTGACCATCGCGGCGTGCGGATGAAGCGTTTTCTTACAAGAAGCGGTTTGCCCGTGACTTTCGCTTTGCCGCCGCGCGCCTTTCGCGGCGTTGCGGCCCGCGCCATCGAAGACGATTACGGCGATGTGACCGTCACGCTCGAACTTCATCATTCCGATCCGATGCTGTGCGTTCCGCTTTTGGTGGCGGACGATCTCGACGACGTGGCCGCCGACTGGCGCGCCTGGTCGGAGGCGCTCGGTCTTCCCATGCTGATGATCGAGGCGGATGGCCTTGCTCATGCGCTCGAGGAAAGCCTTGGCGAGGTGAAGGCGGCACCGCCGCGGGAACGCCGCCAGGGACGTCCGGTGCGTGCCCGGCGCCCGCGGTTTCTGGCGCGTCGCAAATGCGGCAGCCTCGGTGTGCGCGTCGTGGTCGGCGGCGACGAGATCATCGCACGCGATTGAAGCCGGTCAGAATTGCGGGCTGATCACCGCCCAGAGGCCGCCGCCGATCAGGCCAAGAAAGATCAGCCAGCCGACCACATTGTTGGAACGGAAAAGCGCCAGGCATTGATCCGGGTTGTCGATGTCGATGACCCGGATTTGCCGTGCCATGTGAGCGCCCGCGGCAACGAGACCGGCAAGGGCCGGCATCGGCACTTCCGCGAGTGCGAAGGCGACCGCGAAGAACAAAAGCGCGCCGCCATAGAGCGCGATGAGCCATTGGCGCGTCCTGTCGCCGAACAGACGTGCGGTGGAACGGACGCCGACAATGGCATCGTCTTCCTTGTCCTGATGAGCGTAGATCGTGTCGTAGCCGATCACCCAAAGGATCGAACCGAAATAGAGCAGCACCGGGGCCAGCGCGAGGCTTTCGAAATCCGCCGCCCAGCCCATGAGGGCACCCCAGGAAAAGGCAAGTCCCAGAAAGAGTTGCGGCCAATCCGTGAATCTCTTCGCGAAGGGATAGACCGCCACCACGAGAAGCGAAGCGAAGCCGAGTGCAATGGCGAATGCGTTGAACTGCACGAGGACGAGAAGGCCCAGCAGCGCCTGCGCGATCAGGAACGCCCAGGCCTGCCCGCGCGTGACCTGTCCGGAGGGAAGCGGACGCGAGCGCGTGCGCTCCACGGCATTGTCGATGCGCTCGTCCACCAGATCGTTATAGGTGCATCCGGCGCCGCGCATGGCGACGGCACCGACGAGGAAAAGCGCCAAATGCCAGAGGGAGGGCAGCACTTCGGCAAGCGGCGCGCCAGGCTGCGCATAGGCGGACGCCGCCAAGGCGGCCGACCACCAGCAGGGCCAAAGAAGCAATTGCCAGCCGATGGGGCGATCCCAGCGTGCAAGCTGTGCATAAGGCCACAGGCCGCGTGGGAGCACACGATAGACCCAGTGGCCGGAAGGGGCATCCGCAACGCGGCCCTGACCTTGGCGAGACTGGACCTTTTCCATGGTGACCTTTTCCATTTTTCGTTTCCGCATGCAGGGAGTGGCAAGGTGCGTGGCCCGCGTCAAGCGTTTCTGTCGGGGGAAGTTGCTGTCAGCTCCTTGATTTTCGGCGCGAAGAGCCATAGCCCGAAGCGACGACTGAACAAGCTGGGATGCAGAGCATGAACGTTCTTTTGATCGGGTCCGGTGGTCGTGAGCATGCACTCGCCTGGAAACTTGCGGCATCTCCCATTCTGACCAAGCTTTATGCGGCACCGGGAAATCCCGGCATCGCTCGCGATGCCGAATGCGTACCGCTCGATGTGTCCGATCACGTTTCGGTGGTCGCATTCTGCAGGGAAAAGGCCATCGACCTGGTGGTCGTGGGGCCGGAAGCGCCGCTGGTGGCGGGCCTCGCGGGTGTACTGAACGGTG
>NZ_CAJXGF010000216.1 GCF_913053745.1 uncultured Nitratireductor sp. | reverse complement strand
CGCCTCCTGGCGGTTCGTGGTGGCGTAGCAGATGGATTCGGCAGCCGGTGCGTGCAGATCCGGGAAACGCTCTTCGAGCGCCTTGAGAACCTCGGCCGTGTCCTCCACCGAAAGCGTGGTCTGGCTGACGAATCCCAGTTCGGCGCCGTGGGGGCGCTGCAGCGACTGGGCGTCCTCGACGGTTTCCACAAGGGTCACCGTTCCTTTCGGCAGTTGCCCCATCGTGCCGATCACCTCCGGATGCCCCGCATGGCCGATCAAAAGAACATGGCGGCCAAGCCGGTGATGGCGCATGGCCTGCTTGTGCACTTTGGAGACCAGCGGGCACGTCGCATCGAGATAGAAGAGATTGCGGTTCTGTGCGTCGGCGGGAACCGATTTGGGAACGCCATGAGCGGAAAAGACGACCGGGCAATCGCGGTGGTCCTCCGGAATCTCGTTCAATTCCTCGATGAAGGCGGCCCCGCGCTCCTGCAGGCCCTCGACCACGTAGCGATTGTGCACGATCTCGTGCCGCACATAGACCGGCGCCCCGTACTTCTTCAGAGCCAGGACGACGATCTGAATGGCGCGGTCGACGCCGGCGCAGAAACCGCGCGGCCCGCAAAGCCGCACCGTGAGCTTCTGTTTCGTCATGTCGGCAGCCGTCATTTGAAATCCCCTTGCTGGAGCCGGAATTGGGGGGTTGGAGCGCTCAATGTCAAGAGCGCGGGGCCGAGATCGCCAAGTTCTAGGAGTGTCGGCGGTTGCGCCGCCACCAGACGATCAGAACGCCGCAAAGCGCAACCGCAAGTCCATACCAGGTGATCGCGTATTGCAGATGGCTGTTCGGCAGATCGATCCGTGTCACCCCGCCCACGGGCAATCCGCCCGGATTGGGGGCATCGTCGGCGTCGACGTAGAACGGCAAGACGCGCGCGGCCTCCGGCAGTCCCGCCGTGTGCACCATCGTGTTCAGATCCTTCCAGTAGAAAATATTCTTCTCGATGTCGTTGTCGGGAACGATGAAGGAAGGTTTTTCGTCGATCCCGTTGCGGGCAAGCCCTTGGACGCGCACGCCGCCCACAACCTGGCCTTCCCCGCGCGTTTCCGCCTCCTTGCGGTCGAAAGGCACGAAACCGCGATTGACGAAGATGAAACGTCCGTCCGCAAGCCTGAGCGGCGTGTGAACGAAATATCCCGACTGGCCCTGCCAGGTTGCGAAATAGTGGCGCTCGCCGGCATGGCGGAAAGCGCCCTGTACCTGCACGGGACGGTATTCGACGTCTCCCGTCTCGGCATAAGCCCGTTCGATCGTCGTCAGGTCCACCGGTTCGGCGTTGATCCGCGTTTCGATCTGCGCGATCAGCGCTTCCTTCCATTGAAGACGCTTCACCTGCCAGGTGCCCAGCGCCAGAAGACAGGCAAGAACCGCAAGGCTCAAAAGCGCGAGCAGCCAGGTCAGGCTCGAACGGGAGGTCGTCGTTTCGGTTGCCACCATTATCGGTCGAGCTCCCCTTGAACGGCCTTGTTGCGATACTGCAGGGCGATGAGCAGCCCTTTCATGAGCCGCAATGCGATCGGGCACAGAACGAGCGCCAGCGGCACCCAGAGAAGGAAATGCACCCATAGCGCCGGCCCAAGCGAAACCTCCATCCACAGCGCCAAACCGACCACCAGGAAGCCGATGATCAGAATAACGAACACCGCCGGCCCGTCTCCGGCATCGGCAAAGCTGTAATCGAGCCCGCAATTGCGGCAGCCCTGTCCAACCGTCAGAAAGCCTGAGAAGAGCTGGCCCTTACCGCAGCCCGGGCAGCGTCCGACGAGCCCGGCACGGACCGGATCCACCGGCTGCTGCAAAACCGGTTCTTCAGCGCTCGTCCTCGTATCCGGCTCCGTCATACCCGCTCGATCAAGCTTCATCGTTTCAGGCCACAAACGACCCGTTCCTCCACACGTTCAACGCGCTCTAACACGATCGTCCCCGGGGGTCGACGTCGCGTCCTGCCGCAGCCGGCAGCATCCCCGGATAGGATCACAATGCGTCGCAAAAAAGAAAGCGGCCGGGTTTCCCCAGCCGCCTTGCTCGTTTTCAGGCCGTCCTGTCAGCCATGCGCGATGGTCGCACCCGCCGAGGCCCAGACATAGACGAACGTGAAGAGGAAGAGCCAGACCACATCGACGAAATGCCAGTACCAGGCCGCCGCCTCGAAGCCGAAATGCTGCTTGGGCGTAAAGTCGCCGGCCATGGCACGCAGCAGGCAGACCAGCAGAAAGACCGTGCCGACGAAGACATGGAAACCGTGGAAGCCGGTCGACATGTAGAAGGTCGCGCCATAGATCGAATCGGAGAAGGCGAACGGTGCGTGCATGTATTCATACACCTGAACGCAGGAGAACAGCGCGCCGAGCGCCACGGTCAGCACCAATCCCCAGACCAGCCCCTTGCGGTCGTCCTCGAGCAGCGCATGGTGCGCCCAGGTCACGGTCGTGCCCGAAAGCAGCAGGATGACCGTGTTGTAGAGCGGCAGGTGGAAAGGATCGAGAACCTCGACACCCTCGGGCGGCCACATACCGCCGGTGAACTCGGCACGCGTCGCCTGCACCGCCTCGCCCGGGAAGAGGCTGGCATCGAAGAACGCCCAGAACCAAGCCACGAAGAACATCAGCTCCGAAGCGATGAACATGATCATGCCGTAGCGCAAGTGGAGCGAGACGACACGCGTGTGATGGCCTTCATGGCCTTCCTTGATGGTATCGGCCCACCACGAATACATGGTGAAGAGCACCAGGAAGAGACCGATCAGGAACAACCAGAAATTGGTCGAGGCAAGGTTCACGCCAAAGATTGTGAACTCGGCACCGTTATGGGCTTTCATCCACGCAATGGCGCCGATGGACATGACCAGAGCGCCGAGCGATCCCAGGAAGGGCCAGGGGCTCGGGTCGATGATGTGATAGTCGTGATGTTTTGCGTGCGCGTCGGCCATGTCAGCCCCCGAGATTCTCGTTCTGATTGGTGTTGGTCTTGGGCGCGGTAGCCACCGGCGCCTTCTCCTCAAGCGGGAAGAATGTATAGGAAAGCGTGATAGTCTTCAGATTCTTCAGTTCAGGCACCTTGACGATCTCCGGGTCGACGAAGAACACGACCGGCATGTCATAGGATTGCCCCGGTTGCAACTCCTGTTCGGTAAAGCAGAAGCATTCAACCTTGTTGAAATAGGCCCCGGCCTGGGGCGGCGAAACGTTGAAGGTCGCCGTGCCCGAAGTGGGTTCGTTCGAAAGATTGCGCGAAACGTAGGAAATCTGCTTGGTCTCGCCGATCTGCATCGAGACTTCGCGCTGCTTCGGCCGGAATTCCCACGGCACGCCATTGGTGTTGGCATCGAAGCGCACTGTGATCGTCCGGTCGAGGATGGTGTCGGAATACTGCTCGACACGCTGCGTCGTGCCGCCATATCCCGTGACCTGGCAGAAAAGCTGATAAAGCGGCACGGCCGCGTAGGCCATGCCGACCATTCCCCCGACCACGGCAACGCACAGGATCGCGGCGTTGCGATTGCGGTTGCCGGCTGTCGTCGTTTTCCGATCCGTTGGTTCGCCGCTCATGTCACACCTCACATCGCACGATCGAACAGGCTCGGACCGAGCTTGGCCAGACTGCCGATATAGACGATCACGACGAATGCAGCGAGCGCAATGGCGAGTGCGATCGAGCGCTTGCGGCGCGCCTTGAGCTGAGCTTCGGTCGGTTTGACGAAATCCTTGTCCATCGGGAACCTCAGGAAACCAGGCCGAAGCCGGCAAGCAGCCGGTCGGCGAGAAGCGCCGTGAACAGAACGAACAGGTAGAGCAGCGAATAGCCGAACAGCGTCTTTGCCGGTTTCATGGACACATCGCTTTCCGGCATCCGCAGAACCTGCCAGGAATACCAGACGAAACCGCCCCCCAGGATCGTCGCGACGACACCGTAGGCGAGACCGGCAAACCCCATGACCGCAGGCAGGATGCCGCTCACGGCCAGAAGCAGCGCATAAACGAAAATCTGCGTCTTCGTCGCCGCGTGACCGGCCACATTGGGCAGCATCGGAATGCCCGCGCGCTCGTAATCGCCGGATTTGAAAAGCGCAAGCGCCCAGAAATGCGGCGGTGTCCACAGGAAGATGATGAGGAAAAGCACGAGGCCTTCAATGCTCACCGTACCGGTCACCGCGGCCCAGCCGACAACGGGCGGCAGCGCGCCGGCGGCACCGCCGATGACAATGTTCTGCGGCGTCGAGCGCTTCAGCCACATCGTATAGATCACGGCGTAGAAGAAAATCGTGAAGGCCAGCAGCGCGGCGGCCGTCCAATTGGCCATAAGGCCAAGCGTGCTCACCGAAAGCACGGACAGAATGAGCCCGAAAGACAAGGCTTCGCCCGGTGTGACACGGCCCGCAGGAACCGGCCGCCCGGCCGTGCGCCCCATCACCGCATCGATATCGGCATCGTACCACATGTTGAGCGCGCCGGAGGCCCCGGCACCCACGGCAATGGCCGCGAGAGAGATCATGGCAAGCAGCGGATTCGGCACGCCTGGCGCCATGGCCAGGCCGACAAAGGCGGTGAAAACGACGAGCGACATGACGCGCGGCTTCAGCAGCGCAATGAAATCGCCCGGCGCCGCCTCCGAAAGGCGGTAGCCCGTATCGTCCATATGCTCCTGTTCAACCAGCGCCATGTCGTGCCTTCGTTTCTTGAATTCGGCGGCGCGGCCCTAGAAAGAATGAGCCGCGCAACCTTGATGCATCCAATCCGCCAGAGATCAGCGAATCTTCGGCAATTGCTCCCACTGGTGGAAGGGCGGCGGCGAAGAAAGCTGCCATTCGAGCGTCGTCGCGCCCTCACCCCACGGGTTCGCACCGGCCGGGCGCTTCTTGGCGAATGCCTCGAACACGCCGTAAAGGAACACCAGCACGCCGATGGCCGCCAGATAGGAGCCGTAGGACGACACCATGTTCCAGCCCGCGAACGCATCCGGATAGTCGATGTAGCGGCGCGGCATGCCGGCCAGGCCCAGGAAGTGCTGCGGGAAGAAGATGACGTTCACGCCGATAAAGGTGATCCAGAAATGGATGCGGGCGATAAACGAGTTGTACATATAGCCCGTCATCTTCGGGAACCAGTAATACCAGGCGGCGAAGATCGCGAACACGGCGCCCATGGACAACACGTAGTGGAAGTGTGCGACCACATAATAAGTGTCGTGCATGGCCCGGTCGAGACCGGCATTGGCGAGCTGAACGCCCGTCACACCGCCGACGGTGAACAGGAAGATGAAGGCGATTGCCCAGATCATCGGTGTGCGGAACTCGATGGAGCCGCCCCACATGGTTGCGATCCACGAGAAGATCTTCACGCCCGTCGGAACCGCAATGACCATCGTCGCGAACACGAAGTAACGCTGCGTGTCGAGCGACAGGCCGGTCGTGTACATGTGGTGCGCCCACACGATAAATCCGACCGCGCCGATGGCGACCATGGCGTAAGCCATGCCGAGATAACCGAAAATCGGCTTCCTCGAGAATGTCGACACGATGTGGCTGACAATGCCGAAGCCCGGCAGAATCAGAATGTACACTTCCGGGTGCCCGAAGAACCAGAACAGGTGCTGGAAGAGGATCGGGTCGCCGCCGCCTTCGGGCGCGAAGAAGGTCGTGCCGAAATTGCGGTCGGTCAACAGCATGGTGATGCCGCCGGCCAGAACCGGAAGCGACAGGAGAAGCAGGAACGCGGTGATCAGCACCGACCATGC
>NZ_CAJXGF010000215.1 GCF_913053745.1 uncultured Nitratireductor sp. | reverse complement strand
CGAGGATTCGCGGCGCCCCGCCGAAATCGAGGGCATCCCGTTCCACTGCTGGAAGGTGTCGAAGGACAACAAGGCCGAGCAGGAGGAAAGACTGCTCGCGCTGGTCAAGCAGACCGGGGCGGAACTGGTCATCTTGGCGCGCTACATGCAGGTCTTGTCGAACGACCTGTCGAACCGGCTGTTCGGCATGGCGATCAACATCCACCATTCCTTCCTGCCGAGCTTCAAGGGGGCCAAGCCCTACCACCAGGCGCATGAGCGCGGCGTCAAGCTGATCGGCGCGACTGCGCATTACGTGACGCCGGACCTCGACGAGGGGCCGATCATCGAGCAGGAGACCGAACGGGTCTCCCACGCGATGACCGCGGACGACTTCGTCGCCGCCGGCCGCGATATCGAAAGCCGGGTGCTGGCCCGCGCCGTCAAGATGCATCTCGAACGCCGGGTCATGCTCAACGGACACAAGACCGTCGTGTTTGCAAAATAGAGGAATGCAGAACCGTCCGGGTGTCACGCCCGGCAGGTTCGCCCTCTGAAATCCTGTTCCGGTCCCGGTCGCGGACAACGGTATCGATGAAGAAGCCCGTGGTTCCGGGTTAACAATATCTTATTCATTTTCCGGCGTACTAACCCCGGGCAATTATTGCATTCGGCATCCTTCGGGATGCGTCGACATGATGTCGTTTCGCCAGCTTCACGCTGCGGGATCCGAAGCGGATATCGTGTGATCTCCATAAATTCCGTCCGCGTGTTTGCCATGGCCGCTCCCTGTCCGGGGGCAGGGCGGTCCGGCGTTGCGTCATCGGTCATGTTTGATTTCGAAGGCATCTCGTTTCCGGGGGTATGGATGCAGTTCTTGACGCGTTTCAGTTTGGCGCGGGTCGTCACGGTGGCGACGGCAGTTATCATTACGGTTTCGTTGGCGACGGTTGCAGCGGCGATCTACATGATCGTGAGCGACCGTATCGCAAACGAGGCGGTCGCGAGGCAGGATACGAGCCTGCGCGTCGCCGCGACGATCGTCGAGCGCGACATTCCGGGAACCCACGTCACCTGGGCGGAGGACGGCAATGTCAGCCGGATCGTCATGGAGTCGGTGCCCCAGACTTTCGAGACGCATGACATGATCGATTCGGTCGGCCGGATGACCGGGGAAACCGCGACCGTTTTCGCCTGGGATGCCGAAACGCGGGATTTCTGGCGCCGCACGACCAACATCGTCAAGCCGGACGGAAACCGCGCGGTTGGCACTCCGCTCGGGCAGAGCGGAGCGGTCTATCCGGTGGTCACCAAGGGTGAGGCCTTCCGTGGCGAGGCCGTCATTCTCGGTACGCCGTATTTCACGATCTATCAGCCGATCTTCTCTCCGGCCGGTGATGTCGTCGGCATTCTCTACGCCGGCGTGAAGAAATCGGTCATCACTGCCCTGGCCCAGGAGATGTCGAATACGCTGGCCATCGCCTCGCTACTCGTGCTCATCGGCGCGGTCGTCGCGATGACGTTCATTGCGCGCACGATCCTGCGCCCGATTCCGAAAATGACGGAAACCGCGCAGGCGCTTGCCGAAGGCAACATGGAAATCGAGGTTCCCTATACCGCAGCGCGTAACGAGATCGGTGCGCTGGCCCGGGCGCTTGAAGTGTTCCGCGAAAACGCGCACGCCAAGTTGCGCATCGAACGCGAAGCCGAAGAGACCCGCTCGATGAGCGAGGAAGAGCGGCAGCGCAGCGAAGCCGCACGCCTCAGCGAGGCCGCGAAGGTGGAAGAAGCCGTCGCCAAGACCGGTGCGACAGCAACCTCGATCTACGTTCCGCCGCCCTTTGCGGCGGACGCGATCCTGGAAGCGCTGGACGCGGAAATTCCGCTCATCGTCTGCATCACCGAAGGCATTCCGGTGATGGATATGGTTCAGGTAAAGGCGAAGCTCGACAAGTCGAACTCGCGCCTGATCGGCCCGAACTGTCCCGGTGTGCTGACACCGAACGAGTGCAAGATCGGCATCATGCCCGGCAACATCTTCCAGAAGGGTTCCGTCGGCATTCTGTCGCGCTCGGGCACGCTCACCTATGAAGCCGTGTTCCAGACCACCAATGAAGGTCTTGGCCAGTCGACCGCGGTCGGCATCGGTGGCGATCCCGTCAAAGGCACCGAATTCATCGACGTTTTGGAGATGTTCCTTGCCGATGACGAGACGAAGTCCATCGTTATGATCGGCGAGATCGGCGGTTCGGCGGAAGAAGAAGCAGCCGAGTTCCTGCGCGACGAGGCCAAGAAGGGCCGCAAGAAGCCGATGGCCGGCTTCATCGCGGGCCGCACGGCACCGCCCGGACGCACCATGGGCCATGCCGGCGCCGTGATTTCCGGCGGCAAAGGCGGCGCGGAAGACAAGATCGCGGCGATGGAAGCGGCCGGCATCAAGGTTTCGCCTTCGCCGGCGCGCCTCGGCCAAACCCTCGTCGAAGCGATCAAGGGTTGAGGAAGACCGATCGTCCCGGCTTGCCACAGGCGTGGCAGCCGGGAACAATGTGACTGTCCGGCTTTACTGCCGGCGACCAAGGAGCCGGAACGCGGGTTCCGGAAATCAAAATGGCACGGCAAGATCAGGCCAACGACCAAATGTCGCTCACCTCGTTCCTCTATGGCGGCAATGCCGCCTATATCGAGGAGCTCTACGCCAGCTATCAGGACAATCCGGCTTCCGTCAGCGAGGACTGGCGCGACTTCTTCGGTGCGCTCAAGGATAACGCCGCGGATGTGAAGAAGAACGCCGCCGGCGCATCCTGGAAGAAAAAGGGCTGGCCGCAGGCCGCCAATGGCGAACTCGTCTCCGCGCTCGACGGCGACTGGGGCGCGCTCGAAAAGCACTTCGACCGCAAGATCGCCGACAAGGCCACCGAGGCAGGCACGAAGCTCTCCCCCGAGGAAACGCTGCGGGCGACACGCGATTCGGTTCGCGCCATCATGATGATCCGTGCCTATCGCATGCGCGGCCACCTTCATGCCGATCTCGATCCGCTTGGCATCGCAAAGCCGCTGGAAGATTACAACGAGCTTTCGCCCGAAGCCTACGGTTTCACCGAGGCCGATTACGACCGTCCGATCTTCATCGACCATGTTCTCGGGCTGGAGATCGCCACCATCCGCCAGATGCTCGACATTCTGAAGCGGACCTATTGTTCGACGCTCGGCGTCGAGTTCATGCACATCTCCAATCCGGCCGAGAAAGCCTGGATCCAGGAGCGCATCGAAGGTCCGGACAAGGGCGTCGAATTCACCGCGAACGGCAAGAAGGCGATCCTTCAGAAGCTGATCGAGGCAGAAGGCTTCGAGCAGTTCATCGACGTCAAATACAAGGGCACCAAGCGCTTCGGCCTCGACGGCGGCGAGGCGCTGATCCCCGCCCTCGAACAGATCATCAAGCGCGGCGGCCAGATGGGCCTCAAGGAGATCGTGCTGGGCATGGCTCACCGCGGCCGCCTGAACGTGCTTTCCCAGGTGATGGAGAAGCCGCACCGTGCCATCTTCCACGAATTCAAGGGCGGCTCGTTCGCTCCCGACGACGTGGAAGGTTCGGGCGATGTGAAATATCACCTCGGCGCTTCTTCCGATCGCGCCTTCGACGGCAACAACGTTCATTTGTCGCTCACGGCGAACCCCTCGCATCTGGAGATCGTCAATCCCGTGGTGATGGGCAAGGCCCGTGCCAAGCAGGATCAGGTGTTCGGCCGCAAACGCGAGGAAGTCGTGCCGCCGGAAGAGCGCGCCCGTGTCATGCCGCTCTTGCTGCACGGCGATGCCGCCTTCGCAGGCCAGGGCGTGGTCGCGGAATGTTTCGGCCTTTCGGGTCTGCGCGGCCATCGCGTCGCCGGCACCGTGCACTTCATCATCAACAACCAGATCGGCTTCACGACCAATCCGCGCTTCTCGCGCTCCTCGCCCTATCCGTCCGATGTGGCGAAGATGATCGAAGCGCCGATCTTCCATGTGAACGGCGACGACCCGGAAGCGGTGGTCTATGCGGCGAAGGTTGCGACCGAATTCCGCATGACCTTCCACAAGCCGGTGGTCATCGACATGTTCTGCTATCGCCGCTTCGGCCACAATGAGGGCGACGAGCCGGCATTCACGCAGCCGATCATGTATCGCAAGATCCGCAAGCACACGACGACCAGCGAGATCTACGCGAAAAAGATGCTCGAAGAAGGGCTCGTCTCCGAAGCCGACATCGAAAAGATGCGTTCGGAATGGCGCTCGAACCTCGAAACCGAGTTTGAGGCGGGGCAGGCATACAAGCCGAACAAGGCCGACTGGCTGGATGGCGTTTGGTCGGGTCTGAAAAAAGCGGACCACGCGGACGAACAGCGCCGCGGCAAGACCGCCGTGCCGGTGAAAACGCTCAAGGAAATCGGCAAGAAACTGACCGATACTCCCGAAGATTTCGAGGCGCACCGCACGATCCAGCGTTTCCTCAAGAACCGCAAATCGATGATCGACGAAGGTGCGGGCATCGACTGGGCGACGGCCGAGGCGCTTGCCTTCGGCTCGATCCTGCTCGAAGGCAACCCGGTGCGCCTGTCCGGTCAGGATTCCGAGCGCGGCACCTTCTCCCAGCGTCATTCCGTGCTCTACGACCAGAGCGACGAGAGCCGCTACATCCCGCTCAACAATATGGGGCCGCAGCAGGCCTATTACGAAGTCATCAACTCGATGCTTTCGGAAGAAGCCGTGCTGGGCTTCGAATACGGTTTCTCGCTTGCCGAGCCGCGGGCGCTGACCCTTTGGGAAGCCCAGTTCGGCGACTTCGCCAACGGCGCGCAGGTTGTGTTCGACCAGTTCATCTCGTCGGGCGAACGCAAATGGCTCAGAATGTCGGGCCTCGTCTGCCTCCTCCCGCACGGCTATGAAGGTCAGGGACCGGAGCACTCCTCCGCCCGTCTCGAACGCTGGTTGCAGATGTGCGCCGAGGACAACATGCAGGTCGCGTATTGCTCGACTCCGGCGAATTACTTCCACATCTTGCGCCGTCAGCTCAAGCGTGATTTCCGCAAGCCGCTGATCCTGATGACGCCCAAATCGCTCCTGCGTCACAAGCGCTGCGTCTCGACGCTGGCCGAGCTGTCCGGCGAGAGCGCCTTCCACCGCCTTCTGTGGGACGACGCCGAGCATCAGGACAAGAACAGCGTCAAGCTGGTGAAGGATTCGAAGATACGCCGCGTCGTCATGTGCTCGGGCAAGGTCTACTACGATCTCTACGAAGAGCGCGAAAAGCGTGGCATAGACGACGTCTATCTTCTGCGCGTCGAACAGCTCTACCCGTTCCCGGCCAAGGCGCTCATCAACGAGCTTTCACGCTTCAAGAACGCCGAAATGGTGTGGTGCCAGGAAGAACCCAAGAACATGGGGGCCTGGTCTTTCATCGATCCGTATCTGGAATGGGTTCTGCAGCACATCGAGGCCAAGAACACACGCGTGCGCTATACCGGCCGCCCGGCGGCGGCATCGCCCGCCACCGGTCTTATGTCGAAGCACCTGGCGCAGCTCGAGGCCTTCCTCGAAGACGCGCTCGGCGAATAGCAGGCGACGGGGAGAAACGATATGGCAACCGAGATTAGGGTTCCCACGCTGGGTGAGTCCGTAGCCGAGGCAACCATCTCACGCTGGATGAAATCGGTCGGCGACAGCATCGCCGCCGACTATCTCATTTCTCCGACAATCCGCGCCTTCGAAATCGTCGCCAGCGACAACGGGGACACGGCTGTCGTCGAGCTTTCCGTACGCATCGTC
>NZ_CAJXGF010000214.1 GCF_913053745.1 uncultured Nitratireductor sp. | reverse complement strand
GCCGGTTTCCCATTGGCGCGCACACCGCAGCACATGGCCAATCTGCGTGCCGACTGGATCACGCCGATCGAGGGGCTGAGCGCCTGGGCGGAGGCGACTTATCACGGTTCTGAAATCAATGCCGGACTGCGCATTGGCGATGCCGGCACGCCGATCTACGCGCCGGATGGCTCAACGGTTCTGGCGCGCGAGTATGACGCCTATACCACCGTCGATCTGGGGGCGAGCTACGAGATCAACGACAATGTCAGGGTCAATGCCGCCGTATACAATCTGTTCGACGAACGCATCGAGCTAGACGAGGCGAATGCGGTGGTCGAGGGCCGGCGTTTCTGGCTCGGCATGACATCGACCTTCTGAACGGGATGCGCGCGTTGAGAATACCCGTGCGATATACCGCCGCCCTTGCGGCGGCGGTGCTGATTGGCGTCGGCCAGGCGCAGCCTGAGGAACAGCAGTCACTCGTGAGCGATATATTCGAGCAACAAGGCGCCAATGGTGTCGCTTATCGAATTTTCACCGCACGGCCGGCGAACCTCGCGGAAAGTGAGCGCCTGCCCGTGATCTATATGATCGATGGCAATCGGATGTTTCCACTGGCGCGCGAGCGGATGAAGAAGACGCCGAAGTTGCGCGCCATCCTGGTGGGGATTGGCTACCCGACCGAGGATCGCGAAGAAATCGTGCGGTTGCGCTATGTCGACCTGACGCCACCGACGCCGGAGGAGCGGATGCCGCGTGCGCCCGGACGCGTTGCGCCGCAAACGGGCGGGCGGAATGCGTTCTTCACCTATATGCAGACGGAGCTGCGCCCCGAGATCGAGCGCCGGTTTGCCGTCGACACGGACAGACAAACCCTTTTCGGGCATTCACTGGGCGGCCTGTTCGCGCTTCATGTGCTGTTTCGCGAGCCGGATGCTTTCGGAACCTATGTCGCGGCCGATCCATCCGTCTGGTGGAACGGGCATGGCATTCTTGCGCAGAGGGATGGCTTTCTCGAAAGCAGCCGTCGCAAGAACGCCGCTGGCCGGGAACTGCTGATCGAAACGAGCGGCAAACGTGTCGAGCGGCCCGGTTTGGACGCCGATACCCGCAAGAAACTCGCTGCTTTGCGGTCGGGGCCCGACGGGCGCGATATATTCGAAACGCTTACGGCGCACACTGACATGAAACTCGTATACCGGCATCTGGAGAGCGAGGGACACGGGAGCATGATCCCGTTTTCCGTTTCCGACGCCCTTCGTTTCGCGCTGCTCGGCGAAGCGCCGGAGAACGGCGCGGCGCGATGATGTCAGGCGGCGGTTTTCCAGGCGATCTCGGGCTTCTCGCGCCAGGCGAAACGCGTAAGGTGATCGTCGATCACGTGTTGCGCACGGGCAAGTTCCTCGTCCGTTTTGGCGCTGCATTCGATGGTCAAAGCGGACTCGTCGGCATCCAACCGGCAATCGCCGAAAGGGAAGTCCACCCTGCCCTGCGTGGCGTCGTAATCGACCTTCACCTTGTGCGCGAAGTGTTTGCAAAGCTGTTGCAGATATTTCGAAGCGTGCCGAGTCGTCACGACGGCTTTGGATTGCAGCATGGGTAACTCCGATGAAAGAGGGTCGGAACTGTGTGACGAAACGCGCAAACAGAAAAGTTGATTGCCATAATCATATTTGCTAACCGAAATTCTGACAAGGGCGTTGTCTGCTTTGCCGGATCGCGGGCGAGCAGGCTTTCCCCTTCATCCTCCCAGACATTTGGAGCGTGTCGATGAACTCGAAAATCAACTCATTTGCCGGGCGTTTTCTGGCTTCCGCCATCGCGCTTGCGACTTTCCTGCCGGGCTATGCCAATGCCGAGGAGATCACCGTCAAACACGCACAGGGAGAGACCGTGCTTCCGGACACGCCAACGACGGTGCTGACATTCGATTTCGCTGCGCTGGACACGCTCGATGCGCTGGGGGTGGAGGTTGCAGGCGTGCCCAATACCCTTATTCCCGCTTATCTCTCCAAGTACGAAAGCGACGCCTACGCCAAGATCGGGTCGCTGTTCGAGCCCGATTTCGAGGTTGTGAACGCGGCCGAGCCCGACTTGATCATCGTCGCGGGCCGATCTGCAAGGCAGTATGAGGCGCTTTCGAAGATCGCACCGACCATCGATCTCTCGGTCGTTCCCGACAATTTCCTGAACGGCGCAAAGGAAAACGCACGCAAACTGGGCGCGATCTTCGACAAAGACGAGGAAGCGAAAGAAATGATCGGCAAGCTCGACGAGTCCGTCGCTGCCCTTCAGGAAACCGCCAAGAATGCAGGCAAGGGACTTATCATCCTGACCAATGGCGGCAAGGTGTCGGCTTACGGGCCGGGCTCGCGGTTCGGCTGGCTGCATGACGATCTCGGCGTGACGCCCGCAGTCGAGGATGTCGAGGCCGCCACCCATGGCGAGGCGGTTTCCTTCGAGTTCATTCTCAAAACCAACCCGGACTGGCTCTTCGTCGTCGATCGCGATTCGGCTATCGGCAGCGAAGGTCAGTCGGCAAAGCAGACCCTCGATAACGAACTCGTCGCCGCGACCACGGCCGCGAAAGAAGGCAATATCTATTATGCCGACGCGGTTCGCTGGTATCTGGTCGGTGGCGGCATGACTGCCCTCCAGGCGGAAGTCGACGCACTGTCCAAGGCTTTGACTGCGGTCGACTGACAAGGACATGCAAGCCGCCGCCAGCATGCCCGTTCGTTCCCGTCCCACCGCCGGTCTTCTGCTGGCAGTCGGGATCGTTCTCGTCCTCGCGGTCGTCAGCCTGTTCATCGGCGTGGCGGACATGCCGCTTCGCGATCTCGTGAGCAGCGGCGGCGACGCGCAAGCGCTCCAGCTTCTTCTGGTCAGCCGTGTTCCGCGTACCTTAGCCCTGGTGCTGTCTGGTATGTCCATGGGCGTGGCGGCACTCATCATGCAGATGCTGTTTCGCAACCGTTTCGTGGAGCCGACGACAACGGGCACCGTGGAAGCCGCCAGTCTCGGGCTTCTGGCGGTGGCGTTGCTGGCACCGGGGCTTCCGGTCTTTTCCAAGATGCTGGTGGCCTCCGCCTTCGCGCTCGCGGCCACGTTCGTCTTCCTGCGCCTCGTGTCGAGGATTCCAGCAAGCTCCAGCCTCGTCGTGCCGCTCCTCGGCCTGATGTTCGGCGGCGTGATAAATGCGGTGACGACCTTTTTCGCCTACCGCTACGATCTTCTGCAATCGCTCGCCGCCTGGACGAACGGCGATTTCTCCAGCGTGCTGCGCGGCCGCTACGAATTGCTGTGGATTGCCGGCGGGCTTGCCATACTGTCCTATATTGCAGCGGACCGGTTTACCGTAGCCGGTCTCGGCGAAAGCTTTACCCGCAACCTCGGGCTGAACTACGGACGCATTCTGGCATTCGGTCTCGTGATCGTGTCCATGGTGTCCGCATCCGCGGTGGTGACCGCCGGAACAGTGCCCTTTCTGGGGTTGATCGTCGCCAATGTCGTCAGCATGACCGTCGGCGACAATCTGCGCCGCGCTTTGCCATGGGTGGCGGTCTCGGGGGCGGGCTTCCTGCTTGCCTGCGACATTGTCGGCCGTACGCTGCGTTTTCCCTACGAGATTCCGGTGGGCACGGTGGCGGGCGTGCTGGGTTCCGGCATCTTCCTCTACCTCCTTCTGCGGCGGCGGGCGCGCTTTGGCTGAGAAATCTTCAAGGCAGCGGCCGCGCATCGCGCTGGCGGTTCTCGCGGTCGCCGCCATCGTGGCGATGGCGGCCTTCATGACGGTGGGCGCGAAGGGCAATTGGGATTTCGTGCTGCCGTTTCGCGGCGGCAAACTGCTCGGCCTTCTGCTGGTCGCCTACGCGGTCGCAACGGCGACGGTTCTGTTTCAGACGATCACGAGGAACCGAATCCTCACGCCGGCGGTGATGGGCTTCGATTCCCTTTACGTTGCCCTGCAGACGGCGCTTGTCTTCTTTCTCGGTACGCGCGATCTGGCCAATGTCGACATGCGGCTGCGCTTCGTTCTGGAGACGCTGTTGATGGTCACCATGTCCATGGCGCTTTTCTACTGGCTGTTTCTGAGCCGCCAGCGCAGCCTGCATCTCGTTGTGCTGGCGGGTGTCGTGTTCGGCGTCTTCTTCCGCAGCCTGTCGCACATGATGCAGCGGATTCTCGATCCCAATGAGTTCATCGCCTTGCAAGACATGCTGTTCGCCAGTTTCAACACCGTCGATCAGCAATTGCTGGCGGTTTCGTCGGCGATCGTCCTGGTGACGGCTTATGCGAGCCGCCGGCTTCTGGCGAAACTCGACGTGCTGGCGCTCGGGCGGGACGTGGCGATCAATCTCGGCATCGATTATCAGCGGGTGGTGATGCTGCTGTTTGCGATGATCGCAATCCTCGTTTCCGTATCCACGGCGCTTGTCGGACCGGTAACCTTTTTCGGATTGCTGGTTGCCAATCTCGCCTATCAGGCGGTGGGCACGGATCGGCATAAATACACGCTGCCGGCGGCGACATTGTTTGCCATCGTCGCGCTGGTGGGCGGGCAGACCGTGCTGGAGCGCGTGTTCGGGTTCGATACCGCGCTCAGCATCATTATCGAGTTTACCGGCGGCATTGCCTTCATGCTGCTGCTTTACCGGAACCTGAAGCGATGATCGAAATACGGAATCTCACCAAGACCTATGACGATGCGGCGGTGGTCAACGATGTCAGCCTGTCGCTTGCCGAAAGCGGCATTACCGCCATTGTCGGCCCGAACGGAGCGGGCAAGTCGACGCTTCTGTCGATGATCGCGCGGCTCATTGCGCCGACATCGGGTCAGGTGCTGGTGGACGGTCTCGATGTGCAGCAGACGCAAGGAGCGGTGCTGGCCAAGCGGTTGGCGATCCTGAAGCAGAACAATCAGGTGGGTATGCGCCTGACGGTGAGTGAGTTGGTGGCGTTCGGCCGGTTTCCGCATTCGGGCGGACGGCCGACCGTTGAGGACGAACGGCATATCGACGAGGCGATCTCGTATCTCGGGCTCGACGATCTGCGCACGCGGTTTCTGGACGAATTGTCGGGCGGCCAGCGCCAGCGCGCCTTCGTCGCCATGGTGCTGGCGCAGGACACGAAATATGTGCTGCTCGATGAACCGCTAAACAGTCTCGACATGAAGCACGCAGCGGCGATGATGAAGCTGTTGCGGCGCACGGCGGACGATCTGAAGAAGTCGATCACCGTGGTGATCCACGACATCAATTTCGCCTCGATCTATGCCGATCAGGTCGTGGCGATGCGTGACGGACGTGTGGTGCTGCAGGGTGAATCGGCTGAATTGATGCAGGAAGCGGTTCTGCAGGATATCTACGACACCGTCGTGCAGGTTCGCGAAGTCGAAGGCCACCGGCTGGGGCTTCACTATCTCTGATCGTTGCCAGGCTCAGCCATTGCCGCCACGCACCGATTTGCGCCACGCCATCGGTGCGGTGAGATGAACGATGCGCGGCTCGTCGCCTCTTTCGCCATCGGCGAGCCAGTCGATGGCGGCCGAGGCGATTCCGTGTATGGGCTGCCCGAAAGTGGTCAATTGATACGCGTCCCAGCCAGCCTGCGGGATGTCGTCGAAACCTATGACCGAAAGGTCCCGGGGGATCGAAAGCGAGAACCGGTGGCGGGCGGCGTCCATCACGCCGCAAGCGATCAGATCGGTGGTGCAGAAAACGGCATCGGGACGCTCTGGGCGCACAAGCAGGCGTTCGCCGAGGGTGAGACCGCTTTCGTATCCGGTGGGGCCGAAACGTTCGCAGATCA
>NZ_CAJXGF010000213.1 GCF_913053745.1 uncultured Nitratireductor sp. | reverse complement strand
CAGATCGGCAGGTCCGTATGTTCCTTGATGCGCGCCACCGCGCCCGACACGGAGTTCGTGTCCGGCAGGGCCGAACCCGTCACACCCGTCATCGACACGTAGTAGACGAAGCCCGACGTGTTCTCCAGCACCTTCGGCAGGCGCTCCTCGTTCGTTGTCGGCGTCGCCAGGCGGATGAAGTTCAGCCCCGCCCTGAGCGCCGGCACGCAGAGCTCTTCATCCATCTCCGGCGGCAGGTCGACGATGATCAGCCCGTCAATGCCCGCGTCCTTCGCATCGGTGAGAAAGCGCTCCACGCCATAGATGTAGATCGGGTTGTAATAGCCCATCATCACGATGGGCGTGTCGTCGTCGTCCTTGCGGAAGTCGCGCGCCATCTGCAGCGTCCTGGCCAGCGTCTGTCCGCCCTTCAACGCGCGCAGACCGGCGGCCTGGATGGCCGGTCCGTCGGCCATGGGATCGGAGAAGGGCATGCCCAGCTCGATCACGTCGCTGCCCGCCGCAGGCAGCGCCTTCATGATCGACAATGCAGTGTCGTAATCCGGATCCCCGCCCATGAAATAGGTCACGAGCGCGGGGCGGTTTTCTTCCTTCAGCCGCGCGAAGCGGCGATCGATGCGGGTGGTCATGTCAGTCTCTGGTCCTCGTACATCCAGCGCGGCGCCCCCACGCCGTCTTGCAGTCCTTGCGGTTGCAGCGGCCTCAGCGCTCGATCGCGAACGCGGCAACACGATGCGAACGGCTCATCCCTCGGCGTGTTCGCGGATTTCGATGGTAACGGTGAAGGCATAGAAGCCATCGCGGTCGATCCGGCTCTTCGCCTCGTTGGGATCGAAGGCGATGCGCGGCTGACCGTCATCGTCCACATGGGTCAGGAAAGCAAGATTCTGGCTCTCCCTGATCCCCTTCGGATTCTCCCTATCGTCGTCCTGGCGGATGGCCACATAGTGGTGCCGGTTTTGCTTGGAGCGATAGATTTCGAACATGTTTCACATCTCCATGCCGAGCATCTTTCCAACGGTATGCACGTCCTTGTCCCCGCGTCCGGAGAAATTGACGATCATGATCTGGTCCTTGCCCATGGTGGGCGCGAGCTTGATGGCATGGGCAATCGCATGGGCCGATTCCAGCGCCGGAAGAATGCCCTCGAGACGCGTCGTCATCTGAAAAGCCTCGATGGCCTCCTCGTCGAGAATGGGCGAATAGATCACCCGGCCCGAATCCTTCAGCCAGCTATGCTCCGGACCCACACCCGGATAGTCGAGCCCCGCCGACACCGAATGCCCGTCGAGGATCTGCCCGTCCTCGTTCTGCAACAGATAGGTGCGGTTGCCGTGCAGCACGCCGGGACGGCCCGCCGTCATGGAAGCGCAGTGCTCGTCGCCCTCAAGCCCGTGCCCGCCGGCCTCGACGCCGTGGATCTCCACCTGGCGGTCGTCGAGGAAGGGATGGAACAGGCCGATGGCGTTGGAACCGCCGCCAACCGCCGCCACGATGGCGTCGGGCAGCCGGCCTTCCAGTTCCTGTATCTGCTCGCGCGCTTCCGCGCCGATCACCGACTGCAGATCGCGCACGATTTCGGGATAGGGATGCGGGCCCGCCGCCGTGCCGATCAGGTAATAGGTGTCCTCGATATTGGTGACCCAGTCGCGCAGCGCCTCGTTGATGGCATCCTTCAGCGTACCGTGACCCGACGAGACCGGCTTCACCTCGGCGCCCAGAAGATGCATGCGGAAGACATTCTGCTTCTGCCGCTCCACATCGGTGGCACCCATATAGACGACGCAGGGCAGACCGAACCGGGCGGCCACGGTGGCCGACGCCACACCATGCTGGCCGGCGCCGGTCTCGGCGATGATGCGCGTCTTGCCCATGCGCTTTGCGAGCAGGATCTGGCCGATGCAATTGTTGATCTTGTGCGAGCCGGTGTGGTTCAGGTCCTCGCGCTTGAAGTAGATCTTCGCGCCGCCCAGATGCTCTGTCAGACGTTCGGCGAAATAGAGCGGCGAGGGCCGGCCGGTATAATGGCGGCCGAGATGTTCGAGTTCCGCGCCAAACGCCGGGTCGTCCTTCGCCTCTTTCCAGTGCCGTTCCAGATCCAGGATCAGCGGCATCAGCGTCTCGGCAACGAACCGCCCGCCGAATATCCCGTACATCCCCTCGTCGTCGGGGCCAACCCGGAAGGAATTGGGTTCTGCCGGTTTGTTCAAGGCGCTCTCCTCATACCAGAGCCGTGTCGTTTTCGTGCGCCGCTCGAACGGCGCCGAAGAAATCGCGTATCAGTTCCGGATCCTTTATGCCGGGCGCGCTTTCCACCCCTGACGAGATGTCTATCCCACGGGGCGACACAGCTTTCAGCGCAGCGCCGATATTGGCCGCGTTCAGGCCTCCGGAAAGCATGTAATCCACATTATCGTCAAGTGCCGCCAGAAGCCGCCAGTCGAACGAAACGCCATTGCCGCCGGGAAGCTCCGATCCTTTGGGAGGTTTGGCGTCGAACAGGAAGCGGTCGGCGACGCCGCGATAAGGCGCGATCTTTTCGAGATCGGCGGCCTCGCGGATGGCGAAGGCCTTCATCACCGGCAGGCCGTGGCGCGCCTTCACCGCGGCCACGCGCTCCGGGCTCTCGCCACCGTGCAGTTGCAGGATATCGGGCCTGACCGCGCCGACGATGGCATCGAGCGCGGCATCGTCCGCATTGACGGTGACGGCAACCGCTTTCGCGCGCCCATCCGCCGCTGTCCGCAGGCGTCCGGCACGGTCGGGCTCCACGTGACGCGGGCTCTTCTCGAAGAAGATGAAACCGATATGGCTTGCCCCGCCGTCGAGTGCGGCGGCAAGAGCTTCCTCGGTTTTCAGGCCGCAGATTTTAATGTCGATCGTCATATCAGGGAAGTCGCACGAAATGGCGGCGGAGTCGAGACGGAAGGCGGCGGCGAGCGCCCCGGCCCCGCGATCACTCGAAGCCGATGGCCTGCAATGCGGTTCCGTTGCGCTTAAGCCAGTCCTTGCAACGGTCGGTCTCCGGACACAACTCCCGGCAAAGCCGCCAGAAACGGGCTCCGTGATTCATCTCCCGCAAATGCGCGACCTCGTGCGCGACCAGATAGTCGATCACCAGAGGCGGCGCCATCATGATGCGCCAGGAGAAGGAGAGAACCCCGTCGGAGGTGCAGGAGCCCCAGCGGCTCTTGGTGTCGCGGAAGCGGATGGCGCGCGCGCGCCGGCCGACGGTGACCGTGTGCTTGGCGACCAGGGCCTCGATATCGCGTTTGGCCTCGCGCTTCAGGAAATCGGCGACACGGCGCGGCAAATGTTCCAGGTCGCCATGGACGAGCAAAACCGCCTCGCCGTTGCGCGTGGCGATGTGCGCTGCGCCGCGGCGGCCCGGCTCGTGCACGATCAGATGCGGCGCGCCGCGCACGGGGATCTTGATGCCCGGTCGCACCAGCGGCCGCTCGGGCAGCTTTTTCAGCTTCTCTTCCAGCCAGCCGGCATGGCGGTTCAGAAAGTCTTCCACCTCGCGCGAGCGCGAAAGCCCCGGAGGCACGGTAACGCGAAGCCCGCGACCGCCCGGCTCTATGCGCAGGGTGAGACGCCTTGCGCGGGCGTTCTCGACGATGCGCAGGGGCAGTTCGCGCCCGGCGACGCGATGCACGCGCTCGGCCGGCGGCGCCGCGACCTTGAGCCCGATCATCTTGTTGAGGAATCCAAGCGTCATGGAAGAAGATTAAGCGATTCGTGAAGAAAAATGCGCAAAGAAAACGGCACCTCGATGAGATGCCGTTTCAACCGTTTACCTGCCGTCCAGGAAATCAGTCCTCGTCGGTCACATCCGGGACGGACTTGCCGCGGCCCGATTTGCGACCCTTATTGCGTTCGTTCATGAAGCGATCGAACTCTTCCTGATCCTTGGCGCGGCGCAGTTCACGCATGTAATCGTCGAACTCGTCGCGCATTTCGTCGAGCTTGCGACGCTCCTCGGCAAGACGCTCGAGCTCTTTGTCGCGCCAGTCGTCGAAGGCCACGTTGCCGGTAAACGCGTGGCGTTTGGAAGCACGGCGACAGCCGGCGAAGACTTCATCGGTTTTTCGGTTGACGTCCCGTTTGAACTCCCCGAGCCGGTCACCCCACAGAATGTAGGCGAGCATGGCAAGGCCGAGAGGCCAGAATACCATAAAACCCACCACCATCAGGGCAATCGTCGCAGGCGTCCAGGCAGGACGGATAAGTGCAGAATTTGTCATGGTCACCCGTTCCTTTCCTTGAGCGTGCAACCCCCGGGCAGTTGCATGAATTCGAAATGGGGGTTGATTTTCCAGATTCAAGGAATCGATAAACGAGAATCACACAATTTATTGATTCAAAAGCATTTATTTCCGCAAAAGCCAACTGTTAAGGCAACAGCTCTAAACGGCACGGTCGATCAAACCTTCCAGCGACCGCAAGATCAGGGCGATGTCCTGCGGCCGTGAAAGCCTATGATCGCCATCGCCGATGAGCGAAAGGGTGACATCGTCGGCCGGCAGATGCTCTGCAAGCCGCATGGCGTGGGCGAACGGCACATCGGGGTCGGCCTTGCCCTGCAGGATATGGACGGGGCAATGGGTATCGATGATGCCGTCCAGCACGCGGTTGCGGACGCCGTCCTCGAAAAGCGCGCGTGTGTAAACGTAAGGTTCGTCCGAATATTCCGAAGGCTCCTCCATGTAGCCCCGTTCCTCCAATTCGCGCCGATGCGCGTCCGAAAGCTTCGGTTCGACAAGATCGCTGGTGAAGTCGGGAGCGGGGGCGAGAAGCAGCAGCCCCGCCAGACGATCGCGCTCCCCGGCCTTGTTCAACTCCTGCGCCATACGCAGCGCGATCCAAGCGCCCATGGACGAGCCGACCAGAACCTGCGGGCCCTGCGTGAAGGCCCGAAAGACGCCGAGGCTCTGCTCGAGCCAGAGCGATATGGTGCCATCCCTGAAGGCGCCGGCGGATTCGCCATGACCCGAATAATCGTGGCGCAGAAAGGCATGCCCATTCTCGCTTGCCCAGGCGTCGAGCGCTTCGGCCTTCGTGCCCAGCATGTCGGATTTGTAGCCACCGAGCCAGACGGCACCGGGCGCCCGGCCCTTTCGGTGCCGATAGGCGATCTCCGTATTGCCGACCTTGAGGAAGCTGGTGGTGGCATCCGTCATTGTTTGCGCTCCTTTTTTACCCGGGCTTTTCGTCGAGCCGCGCCATTTGCAACATAAGCAGAACGTGCGGCGTGATTCTTTTGCCCTTATATGCTATTGACACTTCGCCTGCCGAGACGACATACGCCTCGGCCTGAAGACAATGCCGTAACCAGTGATTTAACAATTCGAGGAGATCACGACCATTCGCAGACCATTCAAAGCGCCGCCTCAGAAAGTAGAAGGCCCGCGCGCAAACCGCGACATCCGGGTTCCCCAGATTCAGCTGATCGACGACGAAGGCAACAACCGCGGTGTTCTCGACACGGAAGAAGCCTTGCGTCTTGCCGAGGAAGCGGGTTTAGACCTGGTTGAGGTGGCGTCCAACGCCAAGCCGCCCGTTTGCAAGATCACCGATCTTGGCAAGATGAAATATCAGAGCCAGAAGAAGGCCGCCGAGGCGCGCAAGAAGCAGAAGACCATCGAGATCAAGGAGATCAAGATGCGTCCCAACATCGACACCCACGACTATGAGGTGAAGATGAAGGCAATGCGCCGCTTCTTCGACGAAGGGGACAAGGTCAAGGTGACGTTGCGCTTCCGCGGCCGTGAAATGGCGCACCAGAATCTCGGCATGGAGCTCCTCCAGAAGGTCAAGGGCGACACCGAGACGATCGCCAAGGTCGAGGCAGAGCCCAAGCTCGAAGGCCGCCAGATGATGATGGTCCTGGCGCCGCGCTAGGCAGCCGCGATCGCATGACAGATTTGACAGGGCGGTCCTCGGGCCGCCTTTTTCTTTTCTGACAATTTGCTGACAGCGGGACTCAGCGGGCTGTCAGCGTCGTCCTGCTACTCCATCGCTTGTGGAATTCGGGCGATCGGCTGATCAACCCTACCCAACCCAAAACCGTA
>NZ_CAJXGF010000212.1 GCF_913053745.1 uncultured Nitratireductor sp. | reverse complement strand
CGGCATCATTCTGCTGGAATCGGTCTTGAGCTTTCTCGGCCTCGGCACGCAGCCGCCCGCCTCGTCGCTCGGACTGATGCTCGCCGACAGCCGCAATCTGATGGAGATGGCGCCCTGGCTTCTCATCTTCCCGGGCATTGCGATCATGATCGGCATTCTCGGCTTCAATTTGTTGGGGGATGCGCTGCGCGACATTCTCGATCCCAGGACGCGGAGGTCGGTCGCATGACGCAGCTTCTGTCCGTTTCAAACCTGCGCGTCGGTTTCGGCCGCAAGCCCGAAGGCAATGAAATCGTCCATGGCGTGAGCTTCGATCTCGCAGCCGGCGAGACGCTGGCCATTGTCGGCGAAAGCGGTTCGGGCAAATCCGTCACCGCGCTGTCGATCAACCGGCTGGTGGATTTCGGTGGCGGGCGTATTCTCGATGGCTCGATCCGGTTCACTCGCGAGGATGGCAGGACGCTCGATCTGGCAGAAGCCGGTGAGCAGGAGCTTACGAAAATCCGCGGCGGCGAAATCGGCATGATCTTTCAGGAGCCGATGACCTCGCTCAACCCGGTTCTGACCATTGGCGAGCAGATCGAGGAATCGTTCCGCCTGCATCGTGGCCTGACCGGAAGGCAGGCGCGGCAAGCGGCGAAGGATGCGCTTGACCGCGTGCGCATACCCGATGCCGCGCGACGCCTGAAATATTGTCCGCACCAGCTTTCCGGCGGCATGCTCCAGCGCGTGATGATCGCCACCGCGCTCTCGTGCAATCCGCGTCTCCTGATCGCGGATGAGCCCACCACCGCGCTCGACGTGACGGTGCAGGCGCAGATCATGGCGCTTCTCGCCGAGCTGAAACGCGACACCGGCATGGGCATGATCTTCATCACCCATGACATCGGTCTGGTGGCCGGCATCGCCGACAAGGTGATGGTGATGCAGAACGGCGAGGCTGTGGAACAGGGTCCGCTCGACGCGGTGCTCGATGCGCCGCAGCATCCCTATACGAAGCATCTTCTGAGCGCCGTGCCGCATTTCGAGGCTGGGCGCGCCACCCGCACCGACCATCGCCGGGCCGACGAGCCAAGTGCTGCGCCGGCGCTTAAAGTCGAGGGGCTGACGGTTCGCTTTCCGGTGACCGGCGGCCTCCTGCGCCGGCAGACCGGTGCGGTGCATGCGGTGGACGGGGTCGATTTCGACCTGATGCCGGGCGAGACGCTGGGCATTGTCGGCGAAAGCGGCTCGGGCAAATCGACCACGGCGCGCGCCATTCTGGGGCTGGTCGAGCCGACGCGCGGCACGTTCTCCGCCAACACGAATGGCGCGGCGCGGCAGAGCGGCAAGCCGGTGCAGATGGTGTTCCAGAACCCCTATGCCTCGCTCAATCCGCGGCTTCGGGTGGACAGCATTCTGGCCGAGCCTGTGATTGCCGCCGGCGGCGGGCTGAACGGCGAAACGCAGGCGCGCATGCGCATGCTGCTCGACCGGGTGGGTCTGCCGGAGAATGCGCTGGAGCGCTATCCGCACGAGTTTTCCGGCGGCCAACGGCAGCGCCTGTGTATCGCCCGCGCGCTGATGCTGAACCCGTCTGTCGTGGTGCTGGACGAGGCCGTCTCGGCGCTCGACGTTTCGGTGCAGGCCAAGGTGCTGGAGCTGCTGGTGGACCTGCAGCGCGAGTTCGGCCTTGCCTATCTGTTCGTCTCGCACGACATGGCGGTGGTGGAGCGCATCGCGCACCGCATCGCAGTGGTCTATGCGGGGCAGATCGTCGAGATTGGCGATGCGGCGTCGGTTCTTTCCGACCCGAAACACGCCTATACGAAACGGCTGATCTCGGCGGTGCCGAGCGTCGACCGGCGCAAGGAAATTTTCGAGGTGGACACGCGGCAGGTGCCCTCGCTGGTGCGGCCGCTGGGCTTCGAGCCGGAGCCGGCCAACTGGCAGAGTTTCGGCCCCGACCACATGGCACGGGCGGAGGCATGAGCATGACGGACACGCCCGGATTTGCGCCGCGCTTCGAGCGCGCCTTTGCCCTGCTGCGCGAAGCGGTTGAGGCCGGGCGTATACCCGGCGGGGTGCTCGGTGCGATCGACCGGGCTGGCGGGCGCATGGTGTGCGCCACCGGATATGCGCAGCGCGTGCCGCAGGAGCGCGAAATGCGCACCGACACCTGGTTCGATCTCGCATCGCTGACCAAAGTGATCTTCACCACCACGCGCATTCTGGAGCTGGCGAAGGAGGGCGTGATCGATCTCGATGCGCCGCTCACCACGCTCCTGCCGGATCTGCGTCAATACGATCCGGACGCATGGGAACGACAGGTGACGTTTCGCCAGTGCCTCGGCCACCAGACGCCGTTTCCGGCGGTGGAGCCGATCTACACCTATGGCCGCGATGCGGACCTCTTGCGCGCCTTCATTCTCCAGCGGCGCTGGGAAAAAGGTCCGCCTGTTTATTCCGACATCAATTTCATTCTGCTCGGTTTCGCGCTGGAGCGGCTTGAAGGCAAAAGGCTGCGCGATTTCGATCCGGGGCCGGGCTTTGCCTTTGCCGCCAATCCAGAAAAGACGGCGGCAACCGAGGACTGCACATGGCGGCACCGGGTGCTTTGCGGCGAGGTGCATGACGACAATTGTTCAGCACTTGAGGGCGCGGGGCATGCCGGACTGTTCGGCACGGCGGATGCGGTGCTCGATTTCGCGGCAGGGCTTTTTGCGGGTGACGCGAAAGGTGACGAGACGGTGGCGCTGATGCGCACGCCCCTTTCGGAAAAGCGCACCCATGGCTGGGAACGGCCCTATAAAGATTGGCCCGGCGGGGCGCTGGCGAGCGCCGGCACCATCGGGCACACGGGTTTCACGGGAACAGGGCTGTGGGTCGATTTCGACAATGGCGTTGCCTGGACCCTTCTCACCAACCGCATACATCCGACCCGGCATTTCGACAGCGGCATCGCTGCGCTGCGACAGGCGGTCGGCGATTGCATGAACGCAGGATAGGAGCGCACATGGCTGAGAGATTCGAGCCTGTCTGGGCCGTCGGCCTGATGACCGGCACCGTGCTCGACGGAAACATCGACGTGGCGCTTCTGAAAACGGATGGCGAGCGCATCGAAGCGTTCGGCGCTTACACGCTGGCGCCCTATCCGCAATCGACACGCGACCTTCTGGAAGAATCGCTGCAGCAGGCGCGGGCGTGGAATTTTAAGGGCGATGAACCGGCGATCTTCGCGAAGGCGGAAGAGGTTCTGACGCGCGCGCAGTCTGAAGCGGTGCGCGCGCTGGTGGAAAGCCATGGTCTGACCATGGCCGATATCGGCGCGGTCGGCTTTCACGGACAAACGGTGCTGCACCGTGCGCCGCAGGAAGGGCGTCTCGGCGAGACGCGGCAGCTCGGCGACGGCGCGCTGATGCACTCCATTCTGGGCTGTCCGGTGATCTATGATTTCCGCTCGGCGGACATGCGCGCCGGCGGACAGGGTGCGCCGCTTTCGGCAGCCTATCACGCGGCTCTTTTGCGCGACGTGGATGCGAGCGGTGAGACGGCGGTGCTCAATCTGGGCGGCGTGGCCAATGTGACCTGGTGGGACGGTGCGGACCGGGTGATCGCTTTCGACACCGGTCCGGCGAATGCGCCGATCAACGATTTCGTCAAGGCGCAGGGGCTCGGCGAGATGGACCGCGATGGCGCGCTTGCCGCTTCCGGCACGGTGGACGAGGCGCGGCTGGCGGAACTGCTGAAGCATCCTTATCTCACCGCGTCCTATCCGAAATCGCTCGACCGGTTCGACTTCGGCGCCACCATGGCGGATAGGCTCGATGCCAATACGGGGGCGGCGACGCTGACGGCCTTCACCGCATCGGCGGTCGGCAAGGCGCTCGATCTTTTGCCCATGCGCCCGAAGCGGCTTCTTGTGTGCGGCGGTGGTCGGCACAACCCGACCATCATGAAAATGCTGGGGGAACGCGCCGGTGTGGAAGCGGCCCCCGCCGAAACGGTGGGCTGGCGTGGCGACGCCATCGAGGCCGAGTGCTTCGCCTTCTTGGCTGTGCGCGTGCTGCGCGATCTGCCGATCAGCTTCCCGACGACGACGGGCGCGCCCGAACCGCTGCGCGGCGGAAAGATCGCTTGTTAATCACTGGCCGCTGGGCCAAGCCGTTTCCGAAGAAAGATGCGGCTGCGGCCTTTCGGAAAGTCTTCCATCCGACCGAACTCTTTATAGCCCTGGCGCGTATAGGCTTTTTCCGCGCCGGGATTGAACGTGTCAATGAAGGCTCCGTGGCAGCCGCGACGCTCTGCCTCTTCTTCCGCCGCAGTCAGCATGCGCCCGGCCATGCCCTGCCCGCGCAGGCTTTCATCCACCCACAGTTTCTGAACGTAGAGCCAGCCCCATGCGGTGTAGCCGGAGATGCCGGCGACCACCGCACCGCGCTCATCGCGCACGAGGATGGCGAGCATGGCCTTTTCCGAAGGGCCGACATCGGCGTCGTTGAAAGCGGCAAGTTCCGTCTCCACCCGCGCGAGCGCCGCCTCATCCGGTGTTTCGGTGATTTCGAATGTCACGCTCATTGCCACCTCGCCTTTCCGCACACAGTGCCGATTGTTCTAGCTGTCAGGCTGGAAACGACAAGCCGTAGCGGAGGGGGAGTGAAAATCACCCCACCCAGGCGGCGATGTCCGGATCGGCCAGAATGGCGTTTATGCGCGCATCGCAATCGTCGACCAGCGGCGCGAGGGGCAGGCGCGTCGGCCCGCAGTCGACCCCACGCAGGCGGAGGGCGGCCTTCACGCCCGGCAGCACGCCGGTCTCCATCAGCACTTCCACGAAACGCTGCGAGATCGTCTGCAGTTCCTGGGCGCGCTCGAGAGCGCCTTTCTCTACCGCCTCGTTGAGCGCGGCATAGAGCCTGCCAAGGAGATTGTAGGTGGTGCCGATGCCACCATGCGCGCCCATGACCGCGCCTGACAGATAGACTTCGTCAAAACCGAAGAAAAACGTCTTCTCGGGAAACCGCCGCCGCAGCGTGGCGAACTTGAAGAGGTCCATCGAGGTGAACTTGATGCCTCCGACGCCGGGCAGTGTGAGAATGCGGCCAAGAAGGTCGAGACTGAAGGGACGTCCCGTGCGGACGGGTACTTCATAGACGATGAGCGGCAGGTCGGTGGCGGCTGACAGCGCTTCGTAATAGGCGAAAATCTCGCGATCCGAAAAAGGGTAGGCGTGGGGCGGCAGGGCCGAGAGACCGTGGTAGCCGAGCTTTTGTGCATTCTGTGCGAGCCGGATCGAATCGCGAAGATTGGGAACGCCCACATGCGCGATCAGTGTTGCGGCAGCGCCTTGCGCGCTTTCAGCGACCACGGCCTGCTGCGCCAGAAGTTCATCAACGCCCAGAAGACCCGATTCGCCGCTGCTGCCGCCGACATAAAGCCCGTCGAGCCCCTGCCCCAGCGCATAGGCATCGATCGCCTTCTGGCGCGCCGGGTCGAAATCGCCCGCATCGTTGAGGCCGGTGAGGAGGGCGGCATACATGCCCGCCAGCGGATTGGTCATGCGGCTGTTCCTTGCATTCTGGAAGCGGCGTCCGGGTTTCGCTGCCATAGGAATCTGCTTCTTGGCAGGTGGCATCAGCATAGATAGAGTTTTTTGTTTGACAACAATTATATTTGGTAATACCAAAAATTGAGTTTGGACAACCGGCCCTGCCATTTAGAGAGGAGGCAGGGCTATATGGGAGTTGAAAAACGTGTCCGCTGCCCATCCGGAAGAAATGGTCGAAACACGGCGCGTGTCCGACGAGATCGCCGAGGCGCTTATCGAGGAAGCGCGTGAAGGCCGGCTGGAGATCGGTGCGTTTCTGCCGACCGAGCGTGAGCTCTGTGAGCGCTTCTCCGCTTCGCGCCCCACGGTGCGTGCGGCATTGCAGCAGATGCAGGCGCGCGGCTATGCGGAGGCGGGCGCGGGTCGTCGTCCGCGTGTGGCACGCCCTTCACTGCAGACCGTGTTGCAACTGGCCGGCGATCACATCCGCGACATTTTCGGCGATGCGGAGAGCGGCGCGCATCTGGAGCAGATGCGCCAGTTCATAGAGGCGGGCGCGGC
>NZ_CAJXGF010000211.1 GCF_913053745.1 uncultured Nitratireductor sp. | reverse complement strand
CCCAGCGCACACGTCTCGATCGTGATGCGGCACGGGTTTCCCCCCTCGCGCTGAACCAGCGCATCGCCCATTGGCGCGATCGGCTCGCCCAGACGGAACGCCGTGCCGACACACAGATCGACATGCAGTTGAAGCAGGGCCATGCAAGTGCCGATCAGGCCATGCGTCTGGCCAAATCGCTTTCCCACGAAGGCGTTCTCGAACGCGGGTTCGCCCTCGTTCGCGGCCCCGACGATCTGCCGCTGAAACGCGCGGCGGATGTTCAGCCCGGTCTCGAACTGCAAATTCAGTTCGCCGACGGCGTCGCACGAGCGGTCGCCGCCAGCGACGGGCGAAAAGCAACGGCCGGCTCCAGAAAACCCAAACCGTCGGCCGACGGCCCGAAAGGACAGGGCAGCCTTTTCTAGAGGCGGGATCTGACGAACGGCTGAAGGCGGCGGCGCCGGTGGAGGACAGGTCCTCCCTTTACTGCATTGAAACCTTGAGTGCCTAGGTTCCACGAAAATGAGGACGATGTGATGAGTACGGCACAGTTGATTTCCGGCGTCTTGCAGAATTTGGGCATCGCCGCAATCGCCGCGCTGTTCTACGACATCGTCCTGCGCAGCAGCCCGACTGCCGGCATCCGTCATTGGTTGATCGCTCTTGTCTTTGCCGGCGGGGCGGTGGGTTCCATGTCGCTGCCGGTTCAGGTCGCGCCGGGCATCATCTTCGATCTGCGCAATGCGTTCGTCATCCTTGCGATGAGTTTCGGCGGATGGCTCACGGTCGGTGTGACGACGGTTGCAGCGGTCGCCTTCAGGCTCTGGATCGGCGGCGCCGGAGCCGCCGCTGGGGCGGTGGGCATCGTGATGTGTGCCGCCATCGGCGTCGCCTTCGCCGTATATTTTAAGGGCCGGCGCATGGGCCTGGGCACATTTGCCGTACTCGGTCTTTTCTGTGCCGCTTCGCTGGTCTCCATGTTCTTGCTTCCCTATGAGAGCGCGATTGCCGTACTCAGGAAGATCGGTCCGGTCATGCTGGTCATGAACGTTCTCGGCACCATGCTCGTCGGCGGCATCGTCGATCGCCAGAGACGTCAGTACGAGCGCGAGAATACCCTGACGCGGGAGGCTTCGACCGACTCGCTCACGCGGCTTGCCAACAGACGCGCTTTCGACCTGCGTGGACCGAATCTGATGGCCACCACCAGCGAACGTGGCCATGCCTGTGCGCTCATGCTGATCGACATCGACTATTTCAAGCAGATCAACGATACGCACGGACACGATGTCGGCGACAAGGTCTTGCAGCATCTCGCCGTTCTGGTGCGTTCCAATGTCCGCAAGACGGATCTGGTGGCGCGTTACGGTGGCGAGGAGATCGCCCTGGTTCTCCCGTCCCACGATGCGAAGCGCGCCTTCAATCTCGGCGAACGTCTGCGCAAGGCGGTTGCGGCGACGCCGTATCGCCATGAAGGAAGCCTGGAGATCAGCCTGAGCGTCAGCATCGGCCTCTACGCCAGCGATGGTGTGCAGATCGAAGCCTTCGGAACCGCCTTCAAGCGTGCCGACATGGCTCTCTATCGCGCCAAGGCGTCCGGCCGAAACCGCGTCGAAATCGCTGTCGCCGCTTGACCGCGGCGCCTCGGGGGAATGCGCAGGCCGCGAACGCAAACATCGCAGCGGACCGTTACCACTCACGCATTGAAAACTGGAAAATCTGGAAATGGTACGGTTGGGTGGATTCGAACCACCGACCTCAGGAGCCACAATCCTGCGCTCTAACCAACTGAGCTACAACCGCACGTGACCGGTGACCGGCGTCCGCGTCAATACGGGCAAATGATCGCTTTTTCAAGCCAAAAGAACAAAAGAAAAAAGACCGGGGGGAGGATCCCGGTCTTTTTTGCAAAGGGACCGAAGGGAGGAGGTTTCGGCCCCACTCGGCAGCGGCGGGAGGAGGAATGCGCTGCCGGACTTTCCTTGAGCATCGGCCGAAACTTGGAAACCTGTTCCGGTGGTTCCGATGCTCCATTTGTCAGTCGGATCGCCCTTTCACGCGTCCGGAAGAACGCGCGGCGATCCAGTCGCTAAACGCCTCAGGCGACGCGCAGTTCCTTGACGGTCTTTTCGAACACGTCTTTCATCGGCTTGGACACGGTCTCGGCCGATTTCTGCGAGGTCGCCTGGAAGTCCTTGATCTGATCCACGGCCACTTCCATGCGCTTGCGCATGAAGTTGCTCTGCATCTCGATAAGCTCGGCAAAGGAGCGAGCGCCGGCCAGCGCCTCAAGATGAGCCAGATTGGCCTCGGTGCCCTCGCGCAGCGCGGCGATCGACTTCGAGGTGAATTCGTTGCCGGCCGTTTTCGCGTTCTCGAAGGTCGCCTCGAGAGCCTTCTGCGTCTCTTCGGCGTTCACCTTCATGCGCGCATAAGCCTCTTTCGTCTGCTCGGCGCTCTTTTCGGCGAAAGCGCGGAACTGCTCGCTCGCCTGCGTCGCGTCAAACGTCGGGAACTCGACGGTCCCATTGTCCTTCTGCGTGGTCTTGGTCATATCCGCGGTCCTTTGGTTCTCGTTCATGGCGGTCTCCGTGAGGTTGACACCCGCCCGACAATTCTTGGCCGGTATATAGCATCGATTATTGTGCATTGCAACATGATTGTTGCGTCGCAGCATTCTTCGCCCTCGAGATTAACCAATCAACGAGAATTCGCGCTTGCGGATCATTGGCATTTGTGGACCTCGCCGCCACATGCTTTTATTAATAAGGTGTTAACGTCGTTATCGGGATGCCGCGTTCTGCGGTTGAGGATGGCAGCCCGATGCTGTTTGAACCGATGTGGATTTCTGCCCGCCGAATCTCCGGGCCGATTCCATGCAGGATAATTGTTTGGCTCGTTTGAATGGCGTCTGTCTCATACTCTTTTGTTGACATTGCGGTTCTGGATCAGGTGCGTGAACGCTTCGCCGCCGGCGATGCGCTGCTCATCCTCTCCCCCGCACTCGACACCGTCATCTGGGCGAACGGGCCTGGCGCGGCGTTGCTCGGCCATCACAACATCGATGAGGCGATCGGCGCGGCAAGCGGCCTTTCCATGACGACCAGACGGCAGATTTCGGCGACGCCCGGTTTTCCCGAAATTTCCCGCGAGCGCGTTGTCGCCACGCGCCTGGGGCGCGGTCTCAGGGCGCCCATCGTCAATCTGAGCGCATCGACCGTCGCGCTTCCCGGCGGCGAGAAGGCGATCCTTCTCGCGCTGAAGGCGACCTCGACGCGTATGCGCGATGATCGCTACCGCGCCACCGCCGCGGTGGAAGGTTTCGATGCCGCCGACCAGTTCGCCGCCCTGGTGGATGAAAACGGTCTCGTTGCGGCCGCCTCCAGCAGTTTCGAAGCACTCGGGATAGAGCGCGAAACCCTCCGCGCTCTGGTGGCCGAGGTGCGCGACGAAGAAGACCGGCTGGTCAAGCGGTTGGTGGAAGGCGCTTCCCGCCGCCGCCCGGCCGCCTTCGCCAAGCTGACCGACAATCCTGCCTGGCACCTGCTCGTCGTGGTGGATGAACAGAACGCGCCACTTCAGCACGACGAGGCACCCGCCTCCCCGACCGTTGGCATCGCAGCCGGCGCCGGGATGGAAACGGAGCCACCGCTTGCCGAAGATCTCGGTGTCGACGATTCCGAGCCTGTCGCCGACGAAAATGAGCGCGCCGACCCGCGAGCGGCGAGCGATGAGAAATCGCCGGACGAAATCGCCACGCACGAAATCGCCGTGCCGTCCCCGGTCGAGACCGGAGACGATGGGGAAACCCCACCCTCGCCCCCGACGGAGCGTCCCAAGGGCACGGTCCGCTTTGCCTGGCGAACGGATTCGGAAGGGCGTTTCACCGCACTTTCGGATGCATTTGCCGAGGCGGTCGGCCCGGCGGCGGCCGATGTTATGGGCCGGCGCTTCCGCGAGGTTTCAAACGCGTTCGGCCTTGACCCCGATGGGCATATTTCCACGCTTCTCGAGCGCCGCGATACCTGGTCGGGGCGCACCGTCATGTGGCCGCTGGAAGGCACCGACCTCAAGGTTCCGGTGGATCTTGCCGCCCTGCCGATCTACGGTCGCGGGCGCATTTTCGAGGGATTTCACGGCTTCGGTCTGGCCCGCATGAGCGACGCGGTGACGGATCCGGAAGGCATCGGGCTTGTTCTGTCGCCGGGAGCGTCCTTGCCAACGGGCGATGCGGCAACAGGCTCCGCGGCTGTACCGGCAGGGGAAGACCACACACAATCTCAAGACCGCGAGGATCTCCAAACGGTCGGGGAAACGCCCCAAGCGGCACCGCAGGCCGAGCCGACCGACGCAAACGACGCTCCCACCGTCACGTCCGAACCCGGAAACGACGACGGACAGGACGAATCCGTCAAGATCATCGAACTCGCCAGGCATCGCGCTCAGCCCGCCGCCGAAGGCGGGTTGTCACCAATGGAAGTCACCGCCTTTCGCGAGATAGGTGCACGTCTGCGCGAGGAGAATGAGCGAACCACGCAGAGCGACACGCCTGCGGATGCCGGGCCGCTAGAGAAAGAGCCGATGCAGACGTCCGCGCCGGACCAACCGGTCCGGGACGACGCCGAGATGCCTGCGGAAACCGCTCCTCGCGAGGAGGCCGTGCAGACGCCGCCGGCTGAGGAAAGCGCCGAGAGCGGCGCACGGACGCCCGCATTGTCTTCGGCCATCGTTCCGTCGGCATTCTTCAACATGCCCGCCGGCGGTGACGCGAACAACCCCGGCCTTTTGGCCGGACTGCCACTGCCGATTCTCATTCATGCGGGAGATACCCTGCATTACGCGAACGGCGCCTTCTTCGACCTGACCGGCTATCCGGATCTGAAAGCCCTTGAAGAAAGCGGTGGCCTCGACATGCTTTTCCCCGAGAGCTACGAGGTTTCCGATGCACCGGCAGACGCTCAGGCCCTGAAGATCAGAACCGCCCAGGGCGGCGAACGCGATGTGCACGCTCATCTGCAATCCGTTCCCTGGCGCGAGGGCAAAGCGCTGCTTCTTGCCTTACAGACCCTGGAGACGGAAACCGAAGCGGCCGCTCCGGATGCGGCATTACCCATTACCGAGGCGGAAGCGCTGAGCGATGCCGAACACGAAGCGCAGACGGCCGAGTTGCAGATGCATCTTGCCGAGATGCGGGCCATCGTCGACACCGCCACGGACGGCGTGGTGGTCATCGACAATGACGGCAACATCCGCTCCACCAATCGGCCGGCGGAAGCGTTGTTCGGGTTCGACGATCGGGATGTGACCGGCAAGCCCTTCACCGCGCTCTTCGCCATCGAGAGCCAGAGCGCGGTGCGTGCGCATCTCGACGGCCTCTCCGACAATGGCGTCGCCAGCGTTTTGAACGACGGGCTGGAGGTGATCGGCCGCGAGGCGCAAGGACGTTTTATCCCGCTTTTCATGACCATCGGCCGGCTGCCCCACAGCGGCGGTTTCTGCGCCGTCCTGCGCGACATCACGCAATGGAAACGCGCCGCCGAGGAACTGACCCAGGCGCGCGCCGAAGCCGAGCGCGCCTCGTCCCAGAAAACCGAATTCCTGGCGCGTGTGAGCCATGAAGTGCGCACACCGCTCAACGCCATCATCGGCTTTTCCGAGCTGATGCTCGACGAGAAATTCGGCCCGATCGGCAACGATCGTTACCGGGACTACCTGCACGACATCAATCGTTCGGGCAATCATGTGCTCGACCTCGTCAACGACACGGCCGATGCCAGTGGTACCGTGGTGCCGGCCTATTCGCTCAACCGGGTGCTCGGGAAAATTCCGGTTAGCGGCTCGTTGCTGACCGGCGGTGAAAACGAGGGAATCTTCGCCGCGACCTACAAGGTCGAGGGGCCGATCGAGGATCCGAAAATTCAGGTCAATCCGTTGTCCGCCCTGGCGCCCGGGTTTCTGCGCACCCTTTTCGGCCTTGGCGCTGCCAAGGAACCGGCGCTACCGGCCAGCCAGTAGGGAAACGAGGCCGCTTAGGCCGGGCGTACCAGCGCGTGGCGCTTGCGGCCGGCGGAGAGCTTGACCGGGCTGGCGAGCGCGGCGGCGTCGAGGTCGTCGGCTCG
>NZ_CAJXGF010000210.1 GCF_913053745.1 uncultured Nitratireductor sp. | reverse complement strand
CTTCGGGCGCGATGCCGCCGAGATTCCTCAGCACGCGGCTGATGGTATCGACCCTCTCCTTCTCACCTTCGCGAAGCGCCACGAGCGTGTCCGGACCGTGGGTCAACCGTTCCTGGAACAGCAGCGAAGTATCGAGCGAATTGAAGTCGAAACCGATGAAGGCAAGACGGCGCGCGTTCGCCAGTCCCGCCTGCAGGGAAGCCTTCAGTTGGCGATCCTCGGAAAACTCGCCGGCGGTGCGAATCCCCTCGGCAACCTTGAACAGGGCCTTCGGATTGTCCGCGCCCCATTCAGCCTCCTCATCGGACCCGGTCTGCCATTCGAGCCGGCCCGCACGGCCGTAGGGGTGCACGACCTTCAGCTTCTCCGCGCACAGGTCCTGCGCTTCGGTGATCGGCATGCCGAAACCGGAATGGAGCACCCACGGCATGTAATGCTCGATGGAACGATCGCAGTTGAAATTGACGATATGCAGGTTGTCGAAACAGTGCTCTACGCGGGAGCGGGAGCCCCCGTCCACCACCATGTAACCGAGCTGGAACAGCCAGTTTTCGGACCCGCGGAATGGCATGTCGCCCGGATCGCGCGGTTCTGCCTCCATCGCGGACTGGCGCTCTGCCTGCAGGGTGAAATGCGCAATGGCCAGCTTGCCCGCGGCCTTCACGTGCTTGTCCTCCCCGTGCTGCTGCAACAGCGCGTGGATCGAACTGGAAAGACGAGAGCCGGCGCGGATGCGCATGCCGAGCCGCGTCTTGCCGATCAGGAGATAGAGCCCCACGGCGACCGCGATGCCGACGCCGATCACGGCGAGCCGGTAGATGGGATATTGCGCGCCGCCGGGCAGATGCACGGCGCCTGAAAGAAGCTGCGGAATGTCGAGATAGAGCGGAAAGGAGCCGAACACCCAGCGCGTGCCCTCGGAGAAAATGAGAATCAGCGCGAAGGTGGCCAACACCTGGTCGAGATGGTCGCGTTCATAGAGCCGTCTGATGACGAGGATTTCGACGAGCGCGCCAGCGGCAGCCGCGGCGGCCAGGCTGGCGGCGAGGCCGAGCCAGAAGGAGCCGGTGGCAGCGGCCACGGCCGCGCAGGCGAATGCGCCGACCATGAAGAGCGACCCATGCGCGAGATTGATGAGCCCCATGACGCCGAAGATCAGCGTCAGGCCGGCAGCCATAAGGAACAGCATCACGCCGAACTGCAGGCCGTTCAGGATCTGCTCTATGAATAGTGTGAGGGACACGGGGTTCGCCGTCTGGTTTTAGGGTCGATTGTTGTGTGGGCGTCACCCTCTCCCTGTTCACGAGAAGAGGGTGAGGGGCAGCGTCATGATCCGCGCATCCTGGCGCCTGCCCCTCGTCCGCCTGTCGGCAATTTCTCCCCGCTCGCGGGGAGAAATAGGCTGTTTTACATCTTGCACTCGGCCGCGTAGGCATCCTTGTGATCGGTGAACGCGGTGGCAACGATCTTGTTGGTCAGCGTGTCGCCGTCCTTCACCACTTCGCGGACATAGAAATCCTGGATCGGATGATTGTTGGTGTTGAACGAGAATTTGCCGCGAACCGAATCGAAATCCGCTTCCTTAAGCGCCGCGCGAAAGGCTTCCTTGTCTTTCACACTCGCCTTTTCGGCGGTCGAGAGGATCAGATTCGCGGTGTCATATGCCTGCGCGGCGTAGACGGAGGGCAGGCGGCCATAGGCTTCCTTGAAGCCCTCGACGAAGGTCTTGTTGGCCTCGTTGTCGAGGTCATAGGCCCAGGAAGCGGCGTTCTTTACACCAAGCGCGGCATCGCCGATGGCCGGCAACACGTCCTGGCTGAACGAGAACGCCGGTCCCATCAAGGGGATATCCACGCCCGACTGGGCATATTGCTTGGTGAAGGCCACGCCCATGCCGCCGGGCAGGAAGATGAACACCGAATCCGCGCCCGAAGCGCGAATCTGGGCGATCTCGGCCGCGTAGTCCGTCTGTCCCAGCTTGGTATAGACCTCGCCGGCCAGCTCTCCCTTGTAGAAGCGCTTGAAACCGGTCAGCGAATCCTTTCCGGCCGGATAGTTGGGGGCCATGATGAAGGTCTTTTTGAAGTCCTTGTTGGCGGCTTCACCCATCGCTTCGTGGAAATTGTCGTTCTGGTAGGCGACGTTGAAATAGTTGGGGCTGCACCCTGAGCCGGCCAGTGCCGAAGGGCCGGCATTGACCGACAGATAGATCACGTCCTGTGCGGTTGCCGAAGGCACGACGGCCATGGCCAGGTTCGACCAGATGATACCGGTCATCAGGTCTACCTTGTCGCTCTGGATCATCTTGTCGGCGATCTGCACGGCCAGTTCGGGCTTGCGTGCGTCGTCCTCGGTGACAATTTCGATCTCATCGTTACCGGATTGCTCGATCGCCAGCATGAAGCCGTCACGCGCATCGATGCCGAGACCGGCACCGCCGCCGGACAGCGTGGTGATCATGCCGATCTTGACCGGCTCGGCGACGGCATTGCCGACCACACTGGCCGACAGGGCGAAGAGGCATGCTGCAAGTCGTTTTCTCATAAAAAGTCTCCCAATGGTTCCCGTTTTATTTGTTGCCGCAAATTTCGGCTTTGTCACCCGCCCGGGGCTACATGTCCGTGCGAACCCGCCAAAGTTCGGGGAATAGTTCCACATCCAGCATTTTGCGCAAATAGGAAACGCCGGAAGTGCCGCCCGTACCGCGCTTCAGCCCTATGATCCGTTCGACAGTTGTTACATGGTTGAAACGCCAGCGGCGGAAATAGTCTTCAAAGTCGATCAGTTTTTCGGCGAGCTCGTAGAGCGCCCAATGCTCGTCGGGGTCGGCATAGACCGCCTTCCATGCCGACTGTACCCGCTCGTTCGCTGTGCGACGCTCGCGCCAGCTCGTGCGTGCGGCGTCCGCCCCGATGTCGAAACCGTTGCGCGCCAGAAGCCGCAGCGCCTCGTCATAGAGGCTCGGCTCGGCCAGAATGTCTTCCAGACGCTCGGTGATCTCCGGCAGGTCCGAATGCGGCTTGAGCATCGCCAAATTTCTATTGCCGGCTAAAAACTCGATGGAACGATATTGCCAGGACTGAAAGCCCGATGACTGGCCGAGCGCGTCGCGGAACGTTGAGTACTCGCTCGGCGTCATGGTGCGCAGCACATCCCAGGCGCTGTTCAATTGCTCGAAGATGCGCGCCACGCGAGTCAGCATTTTGAAGGCCGGGCGCAGCCGATCTTCGGCAATGGCGGCGCGGGCGGAGCGGATCTCGGCAATGGCGAGTTTCATCCAGAGTTCCGAGGTTTGGTGCTGTATGATGAACAGCAACTCGTCGCGCGCCCTGGACAACGGCTCCTGAGCATCGAGAATTTTTTCCAGATGCAGATAGTCGCTGTACGACATGGGCGGTTTTATATCCGCCGCCTTGTCGTCATCTAACTCCGGCCGGTCACCCATGATCAGCCTTTCTTCCGCAGACGGAAGCGCTGGATCTTGCCCGTTTCGGTCTTCGGCAGGGCGTCGAGGAACTTGACGGACCGAGGATATTTGTAAGGTGCGATTGCCGCCTTCACATGATCCTGCAGACGCTTCACGGTCATCTCGTCGCGGGCGACGCCCTCGGCCAGGACCACATGCGCTTCCACGATTTGCCCGCGTTCCTCGCTCGGTGCGCCGATAACGGCGCATTCCACGACTTCAATGTGGGCGAGGAGTGCCGCTTCCACTTCCGGCCCGGCAATGTTGTAGCCGGCGGAGACGATCATGTCGTCGGAGCGGGCGGCGAAATGGAAGTGGCCGTCTTCATCCTGATAGAAGGAATCGCCGGTGAGGTTCCAGCCGTCGCGCACATACTCCTTCTGCCGCTCGTCGGCGAGATAGCGGCAGCCGGTCGGGCCGCGCACGGCCAGACGCCCGGTTTCGCCGCGCGGCAACTCGTTCATCTCTTCGTCGACTATCCGTGCTTCATAGCCGCCCACGGGGCGGCCAGTGGTTGCCGGGTGCCGATCGTCGAACCGGTTGGAGATGAAGATGTGCAACATCTCGGTGGCGCCGATGCCGTCCAGGATCGGTTTGCCCGTCTTCTCCGTCCACGCTTCAAAGACCGGGCCCGGCAAGGTCTCGCCGGCGGAAACGGCAACGCGCAGCGAGGAAAGATCCGCGCCCTCGTCCATCGCCGCCATCATGGCGCGGTAGGCGGTGGGCGCGGTGAAGCTGACCGTGGCTCGGTACTTCTCGATGATTTCGACCATGTTGGGCGGGGTGGCGCTTTCGAGCAGCGTTGCCGTGGCGCCGAAACGCAGAGGGAAGATCGCCAACCCGCCAAGACCGAAGGTAAAGGCCAGCGGCGGCGAGCCCACGAACACGTCGTCCGGCGTGACCTGAAGCACTTCTTTCGCATAGGCGTCTGCAATGATGAGCAGGTCGCGGTGGAAATGCATGGTCGCCTTGGGCGTGCCGGTGGTGCCGGAGGTGAAACCGAGAAGCGCGACATCGTCGCGACCGGTCCTGACCGCTTCGAATTGGACCGGCTTGTCGAGCGCGATGCGGTCGAGTTCGGCATCGAAATTTGCCGTTCCGTCGAAGCCGACAACCTTCTTGAGAAACTTGCTTTCCTTGGAGCAGGCGACCAGCTCATCCTTGATGCGTGTGTCGCAAAGGGCGAGCCCGATTTCGGCCTTGTCGACGATCTTGGCGAGCTCGCCGGCACGCAGCATCGGCATGGTGTTGATGACCACCGCGCCCGCTTTGGTGGCGGCCAACCAGCAGGCGACCATGGCCGGATTGTTGGCCGAACGGATCAGGATGCGGTTACCGGGCTTGACGCCGTAGTCCTCCACCAGCGCGTGCGCGAGGCGGCTCGTCCAGTCGGCCAGTTCCTTATAGGTACGGCGGCGGCCATTGCCGATCAGCGCCACACGGTCGCCGAAACCGCGCTCGACCATCCGGTCGGTCAATTCGACGCCGGCATTCAAATAGTCGGGATACTCGAAGTCATCGAGCAGGAACTTCGGCCATTGATCTTCCGGCGGCAGGTTGTCCCGCGCGAATGTGTCTATGTGACCTGTCGGTCCGAGCATGTGTTCACCCTCATTTTGTTTGCCGTGCGATGACGACTTTCTGGACGTCTGATGCGCCCTCATAGATGCGGAGCGCCCTTATCTCCCGGTAAAGACTTTCCACGATATGCCCACGGCGCACACCGTCGCCGCCATGAATCTGCACCGCCTTGTCGATCACTTCCTGTGCCCGGTCGGTGGCGAAAAGTTTCGCCATCGCTGCCTCGCGGGTAACGCGCGGCGCGCCCATGTCCTTGGTCCATGCAGCGCGGTAGACGAGGAGCGCGGCGGCATCGACATGGAGCGCCATGTCCGCGATGTGGCCCTGTACCATTTGCAGGTCGAAGAGCGGGGCGCCGAAGAGTTCGCGGTTGCCGGCACGGTCAAGCGTTTCGTCCAGTGCCCGGCGCGCGAAGCCGAGCGCGGCAGCGCCGACCGTGGAACGGAACACGTCGAGCACCGACATGGCGATCTTGAAGCCGTCGCCCGACTTGCCGATCAGGGCGGAAGCGGGCACGCGCACATCGCTGAAAGCGAGCCTTGCCAGTGGATGCGGTGCGATCACGTCGAGCCGTTCGGCCACCTCCAGCCCCGGCGTGTCCGCGGGAACGAGGAAAGCCGAGATGCCCTTGGCGCCGGGTGCCTCGCCGGTGCGGGCGAACACGGTATAGAGATCGGCGATGCCGCCATTGGAAATCCAGGTCTTCTCGCCCGAAAGCACGTAATGCTCGCGGATGGCGTCGTACGTCTCCTCGAGCACCTGGAACTCCGGCATGGTGCTCAGGCGCGTCGAGGCGGTAGCGCCATCGGATGAGTCGAACGACGTGCCAATCGCAATGCCGAAGCCAGTCGACACCGCGACGAGCATGATGAGCGCAATGGTGCGCGCCACCCGGGCCGCGCCAGCCAGGCGACGTGCGGGAACCCGGGCCAAACCTTCGGTTGAGGACATGATGACTCCTGAGAAGAGCAAGCGCGTTGGTGCCAGTACGGGAGCGAACCACATGAGCTGTTGGCACGCCACTCAGGATATCCGCTACGCAGACTCCGTGCCAACCGCTCTTTATGGTTACCTCGTTCTGGTCAGTA
>NZ_CAJXGF010000209.1 GCF_913053745.1 uncultured Nitratireductor sp. | reverse complement strand
AGGGCTGAAAGCACTCGACACCGCGCAGGCCGTGTTCGACCGCGTCTCCTTCGATCTCATCTACGCCCTGCCCGATCAGACCGAGGCGCACTGGCGCGACCAGCTTTCGCGCGCCCTTGGCTTCGGCACCGGACACCTCTCGCTCTACCAGCTCACGATCGAGCCGGGCACGCGTTTCGCCACCGACGTGAGACGCGGCGGCTTCATCCCGCTGGATGACGACCGCGCGGCGGACCTCTTCGCGCTGACCCGTGAACTGACCGAGGCAGCGGGCCTGCCACCCTACGAGATCAGCAACCACGCGCGTCTTGGCGAGGAGAGCCGACACAACCTCACCTACTGGCGATACGAGGATTACGCCGGGATCGGACCCGGAGCCCACGGCCGTCGCGGCGGGCTTGCCACGCTGCGGCACAAGAAGCCCGAGAACTGGCTCGATGCCGTCAACCGTAATGGGCACGGCCTTAAGGAAGAGCGCGTTCTGGTTCACGGAGAGCAGGCATCGGAGGCGCTGCTGATGGGACTGCGGCTAGCGGAAGGGGTCGATCTCGAAGCGCTCGGCGAGCGATGTATCGATTGAGCTCAAGATTGCCCCCTATTTTGCGATTCGCGGGTCGAGAATGTCGCGCAGAGCGTCACCGACGAGATTCCAGGAAAGCACGAACAGGAAGATCGCCATGCCCGGGAAAAACAGCGTGTACCAATAGGCGAAGGGATCATCGCCCTGACCGACGATCCAGTTGCGCGAGTAAGCGATAAACTGGCCCCAATCCGCATATCCTTCTTCGGTTCCCACTCCGAGAAAACTGAGCGCCGAGGCAGCCAGGACCATGGAACCGGTCGCCATGGTTGCGAGAACCAAAACCGGAAAGAAGGTGTTGGGAAGGATATGCCGCAGAATAAGACGCAAGTCGCCAGTGCCGTAAGCGCGCGCGGCATGTACGAAATCCAGCTCCTTGACCCGCAGTATTTCGCTTCGCACGACACGCGCATAATTCATCCAGCCGAACGTACTGAGGGCGATGATCATCGGCACCAACCCCTTGCCCAGCAAAGCCGTCAGCACCATCGCCGCAATCAGCAGCGGCACGGCCATAAAGACATCAACGACGCGCATGAGCACTTCATCGACGAGACCGCCGTAAAACGCGGCGATCGATCCGATGAGCACACCGACAAAAACGGAGATGAGCACGACGCCAAGGCCGATCTTGAAAGCGGTTCGGGTTCCCCAAACCAGACCGTAGTAAATATCAAACTGCCCCTGCGTTGTACCAAGAGGATGTTCACCGGAGGGCGGCTGGGGCTGCGCCCAGAAACCGGCACGCGGCGTATCATAAGGGCTGATCTGATAGGGTTCGGGCACCGCAAGCAGGGGGGCGAAAAGCGCTACCACGACAAAGCCGATCAACACGACCATGCCGAACAGAGAGAGGGGATTGCGCAAAAGGTAGCGGAGCACCGTCATCTCAGCTTCACCCTTGGGTCGAGCAGCGGGTAGAGCAGGTCCACGACGAGATTGATAACGACCAGGACAAGCGCGAAATAAAGAGCAAAGCCGAGCACTCCGGGAAAATCGAGATTGGAAGCTGCATCGGCGGCAAACCGGCCAATACCGTGATAGTCGAAGATCGTTTCCGTGATGACGACTCCTCCCATCATGTAAGCCAGTTCCATGCCCGCGATCGTCACCACCGGCAGCATCGCATTGCTGCGGCCATGCTTGTTTTGAACAACCCTTTCGGGCAGCCCCTTGGCGCGCGCGGTGCGGATGTAGTCCTGACGAAGGGTTTCCAGCATGCTGGTGCGCATCACACGTGTCATGCTGGCAAGGTTGACATAGGTCAGTGTGACAACCGGGGCGATCAGGTGTCGCAATGCATCGAAGAAGACAGCCAGGTTCCCGTTGAGCAGTGCATCGAGCGTGTTAACGCCGGTGTAGCGGGTAAAAGCCTCGCCCGCGACCACCACTTCGGCCCATTGGCTAAGACGACCGGGTGGGAACCAATTCAGCGTTCCGTAGAAAATCATCAACATCATCAGGCCGAAGACGAAAACCGGAAAGGACCAGCCGAGAATGGTGAAGATGCGAATGGCGTGATCGATGCCCTTGTTCAGATAAACGCCTGCCTTGGTGCCAAGCCAGATGGCCCCGATCAGGCTGGGAATGAAAGCAAAGAAAACCAACTCCGCAGTGGCCGGGAAAAGATCAATCAAGGCGTCGGCAACCGGCGCCCTGGCGGTCTCCGACCATCCCAGATTGCCCGTCAGAACATTGCCGAGCCAATCACTGTATTGAACCAGAAACGGCTCATCGAGCCCGTATTTCTCGATCAGGGCAGCGATCTGATCGTTCCCACCTTTCAGAAACTCGGGCCCAGGCGCATAGGCAGCCAGCCGTTGCACGGGCGACAATGTCATTTGCAGAGAAAAGATCATCAAGGTGAGAGCAAGCAACACCACTGGGATGAACACCGCTCGGCGCAGAAGATAGTAAAGCATGGCATCCGTATGATCAGGGCAGCGGAAGCAAATCGCCTCCGCGCCCGGCGCGGAGGCTCATGGAGCGCGGTGTCTATTCAGACTTGGTGATGTTGTAGAAGTCCCAAGCACCGTAAAGGATCATGTTGTGCACGTACCCATCCACCCAATCGCGCGAGACCACGTGGGTGTAATCCTCCCAAAGGAACTGGGTGGTCGCGAGCTCGTGGCTCATCACTTGCAAGCGCTCATAAATGGGGCGACGTTCGTCGGGATCGTTCAGTTTCCACGCTTCATCCAGCAAGGCATCGAATTCCTGGCGCATCAGTTCGCGATACCCTTCGCCACTGAAACCGGCCACAAGGCCCGTGCTGGCCAGGTAGTAGGTCGCAGCGCCAAGCGGACCGCCGGGGTCCGAGTAATCCGGCCCCCATCCCATATAGGCCATGGGAATGCTTGGATTGGTGCTGGTATAAATGCGATCAGAGATTGTGGCCCAAGGCAGAGCCTGAATCTTAAGGCGGAACTTCGGATTGATACGGGCCAGATTCTGCTGGAGTACCGAAAGCGCAGCGTTTGCAAGCTCCGTGCCTTCCGTCATGAACGCCGTCATCTCGAAGCCAACATCCCACAGCTTGCCATCGTAGGCCTTGCGGAAGTGCTCTTCGGCCTTCTCCGGATCGAAGCTGTAGACCGGACTCTCATCGGTATACCCCATCAGTCCACGCACGGTCGGGCCGCGCAGCTGTACCGTATTGCCAAGGTTTACCTGCTCCAGAAGCAACTGATAGTTCTGTGCATAGTTGAAGCCCTTGCGCACGTCGATGTCACCGAAGAAATCCGGGGGAATTCCGGCACCGTCGAGTTTGCCGCTGCCAATCGCCGGATTGCCTTCGGCCTGAACGGGCCACATGAAGAACAGGCTGCGCCCGAAAATATTCTGTAACCCCTCTTGGACCTTGATGCCGGGGCGCGACTTCATCTCTTCGAGAAACTCGACGGGAGTGGCGACGACGTCTGCATCCCCGGCCTCGAGTTGCAAGCGCCGGGTGGTCCACTCTGGCACCGTGCGCAAGACAACGCGCTCAAGCGGCGCCGGGCCGTCCATATAACCTTCGAAACGCTTCATCACGAGACGCTTCTCGCCCTGATCCCATTCTTCGAGCATGAAGGGCCCACTGCCATTGACCTGCTCGAACAGAGCGCTGTCGCCCAGATCCGGCTTGTGAAATTCCACCCAGTTATCGGCCGTTCCCGGCCAGGCTCCATGATCGACGGCCCATTCCTTGTCGATGACCGAGGTGGCATAAGGCAGCGCTATGACACCGAGTGTGGCCGGAAACGATTTTTCCAGGGTGAGTACGACCTTGCCATCTTCAACGGTAATCTTTTCGGCAAGGGCATCGTGTACCGCGACGAGGTCGGCTTCATCCAGATCGTCGAAGTTTTCGACACCGGCGAGTTGCGTCGCCCATTCGCGAATGTTGGCATAGGCGCCTGCCGTCACCATCTCCGTCACGGCATTGGCCATCCAAGATTCCCCCTGAAGGATGGCGCGCATGAAACTGTAACGGACATCCTCAGCCGTAATCTCCCCAAAACCGGGTTCGATGCGCTCACGCTCCTCCCCACTCAAATCGTCATAATAGCGCCATTCGATCTTTCCATCCGCAGCCTTGAGACCGACCTTGTGCGCATAAATCCCTTCGCGGATCGGAAATGTATATCGAACCGAACCATCCTCGCCGGAAACGATCAGACCATTGTCGAGCGAGGGCACCTCGGACGCAATCGAAGGAACGAATTCGGAGATGTTCGAGCCGTCATAGCCAAGCAGCCGATTATACATGTTCAAGGACGCGTAAGTGCTCGGCGTGTTGCCGATATATGCAGGGTCGAGAGACTGGATTCCGCTGGTCCAAAGATAAACCAGGGTTCCCGGGTTCTTAACTTGTGCATTGCCGATCCCAACCGGGCCAAACACGGCACAGGCGGTTAACAAGGCGATTTTTTTGAGCATTGGCTTTCCCCTCAATTCAGATACTGCACTGAACCGTGAACCCTTGGAACGGGCATCTTTTCCGCAAACGGTAGGGGGAGCTTTTCAGGCTGTCTAATACTCTTTATAGATGAACTATGCAAAAATCGCATGGAGCACTGCTTTGGAACTCATCTGGATGGAGGATTTCCTTGAGATTGTCGCATCGCGGAACTATTCGACTGCGGCAGCGGCACGCAACATCTCGCAACCGGCCTTCAGCCGACGCATAAAGGCGCTGGAACGCTGGGTCGGCGTGGAACTTATCGACAGAAGCACATACCCGGTCCAATTGACACGAGCGGGAACGCTTTTTCTACCACGCTGTCAGGAGTTGGTGCGCGAGCTCTACCGCTTGCGAAACGATTGCCAGCAACAGGCCGAGACCCGCCAGAACCCCGTCTCCTTCAGCGCACTGCACACTATCGCATTGTTCTTTTTCCCCGAATGGATCAAAGGCGTGGATGGCTCCAGATCGCTGCTCCCCCTGAGCATGCAGGCCTCCGACTTTTACGAATGCATAGAGGCTCTCGCCATGGGCAGGAGTGACTTCGCAATCGTCTACAGCCACCCCGACGGCCCACCGGTTCTGACCGCGGGACCCTTCGAATCCCTATGCGTGGGCACCGATCCGCTTGTTCCCGTGTCCGCTGTCGATACCGAAAACAAGCCGATCTACTCACTGGAACAGGATCAGCAAACCCGCATCCCTTACTTGGCCTACTCATGGAATGACGGCTATCTGGGCAAACTCGTTTCCCTGATCCACGCGCGCCAGGAACGCCCTCTGCCGCTGGCAACCGTATACGAGACGTCTATCTCCGAGGGCATCAAGAGAATGGTTATGGCCGGTGAAGGGGTGGGCTGGCTGCCGCTCTGCTGCGTCAGGGACGCGATAGAACGCGGCGAACTTTGCCAGATCGGCGGTCCGGAGTTGAAGCTCGACATGGAAGTCAGGCTGTTCCGCAGACATGGCTCCCACAGCCCGCATCTCGAAACATTCTGGCAAAGAATCGAACTCAACGCGAACGCTTCCGAAACTCGGCATACAGGGTGTTCAAAGAAGATCGCCGGGCCAACAGCAAGCTGAATGCTTTATGCAAAAAAAACATGAATTCGCGAAACACTGACAAAGCTTGACTTTTCCGCACGCGTGCGCCGCGACGAAAATTTCAGTCTCTTGACAAGCCTCCCCCAACACTTCCCGATCTGGTGGTGAACGGTCCTCAATCACCCAGCGCGATCTGTCCAAGGGAGGCGGCAGAAAGATGAGCCACGTTGACCCTGAACCTGCACTGTCGGCGACGCGGGTGCTGCAGGTGGAAAACCTCAGAATATCCTTCGCGGCGCAAAGCAAGACGCCCATCGAAGTCGTGCGCGGCGTCTCCTTTCATATCGATAGGGGCGAGACGCTGGCGCTGGTGGGGGAATCGGGCAGCGGCAAATCCGTTACCGCAATGACGCTGATGCGCCTGACGGAACACGACGGCGCGTCGATCACGGGGGGGTCGATACGTTTACGCGGACGCGAGGGACGGCTCATCGACGTTACACGCATGCCGCTGGAGAAGATGATCAGTATACGTGGCGCGGACATTTCCATTGTCTTTCAGGACCCGATGTCCAGTCTCAATCCGG
>NZ_CAJXGF010000208.1 GCF_913053745.1 uncultured Nitratireductor sp. | reverse complement strand
TCGATTTCCAGCGCATCGAGAGGCTCAAGCAGAAGACGGCATACGAGATATGGCAGTGACTGGAGTTCGACGTGTGCTCTTCCGATCTGACTGCGCCTGGTCGACTGGCCGGCGCTGCGCCGCCCGGCCGCCACCGCGCTCGCTTTCGCCGCAGCCCTCTCGCTCGGCGATCTGGGCGTGATCGCGCTGTTCGGTTCGGACCAGGTGCAGACACTGCCCTACCTTCTCTTGCAGCGCATGGGCAGCTACCGCACGGCGGATGCGGCGGGCATCGCCCTTTTCCTGGGCGCCCTGTGTCTGGCATTGATGTTCGCCGCCGACCGTCTCGGCAAGGAGAAGACATGATCAAGGCCGACGCCGGGAGAGGTTCCGGAATCACACTGGACAAGCTACGCTTCGCCTATCCGGGTGGAAGTGCTATGGATTTCGACCTCGCGATCGCCCCTTCCGACATCGTCGCCGTGATGGGGCCGAGCGGTTCGGGAAAGTCGACGCTTCTCAGCCTCATCGCCGGTTTCGAGATCCCCGCTTCCGGCCACATCCTGATCGGCGGCCGTGACGTGTCCGGGCTGTCGCCGCACCGGCGGCCGGTTTCGATGGTGTTTCAGGAAAACAACCTGTTTGCGCATCTCAGCGTCGCGCAGAATGTGGGGCTGGGCCGCTCGCCGGCGCTCAAGCTGTCGGAAGAGGATCGCGCTGCCGTATCTGAGGCGCTGACCAGAACGGGCCTCGCCGGCAAGGAAAACCGTCTGCCACAAGCGCTTTCCGGCGGCGAGCGGCAGCGCGTGGCGCTGGCGCGGGTGCTCATCCGCAAGCGTCCCGTCCTATTGATGGACGAGCCCTTCGCCTCTCTGGGACCGGCGCTGCGCGACGAGATGCTGGATCTGATCGCCACGCTGCATGCCGAGCAGCGGATGACAGTGCTGATGGCCACACACGATCCGCGCGACGCGGAACAACTCTGCAGGACGATGGTCTTCGTGGAGGAAGGGCGGATTTCCGCAACCGGCACAACCGCAGCGTTTATTGCCGGCCAAGCATCGGACGCGTTCAACCGTTACATCGGCACGCGCCGGGAAACAAAATAAGCGGGAACAAACATATTCCCCTTTTGCAGCTGATACGATAGACCGTGCTTCGGACGGGACATGACGCTATGCTGAGGGAACCAAAGGCGTGACTCGCGCATTAGAGCCGGTCATGCTTTGGACAAGATCAACCGGAAGGACATTCGCCTGTCCAATCGAGCGCCAGCTACCATGAAATTCCCGCCCTTCGCGCGTTCCATTCCGCGCAAAGCCACTTTTGCCCTGGTGCTCTCCACGGTCTTGTCAGGCTGCCAGATGGTGCCGACGGATACGGGCAGTTTCATGCCGTCGTCCAATCCGGTCACCGTGGACACGGTGACGCGCGGCGACCGCCTCGCGCGCCTTGCCCGCCAGCAACACCCGCGCATTCTGCAAACCTACGGTGGCGAATATTCGGACGCGAAGCTGGAGCGCATGGTGGCGAAAGTTGTCGGATCGCTCACGCTCGACGAGCAAAACACAGGCGCGGCCTACCGGATCACCATTCTAAACTCGCCCAACGTGAACGCATTCGCGCTGCCGGGCGGCTATCTCTATGTCACACGCGGCCTTCTCGCCCTGGCCAACGATTCGGCCGAGCTGGCCGCCGTGCTGGCGCACGAGATGGCCCATGTGACCGCCAATCACGGCATCGAACGGCAAAAGCTGGAAGCGGAAGAGAAATTCGCGTCGAAAGTGGTCAACGAAGTGGTCGGCGGGCGCGATCAGGCCGCCCAGGCCGCCCTGGTACGCGGCAAGCTCCGGCTCGCGCAGTTCTCGCGCAATCAGGAACTGGAAGCCGATCGCATCGGCATCCGCACCACGTCTCACGCGGGTTACGACGCTTTCGCGGCGGCACGCTTCCTGCAGGCGATGGACGCCTATCAGGGCTTTCGTACGGTCAGTGGCGCCACCGACGCAAGCCTCGACTTTCTGGCGAGCCACCCCAACGCCCCGCGCCGCATCGAACTGGCCCAACGCCATGCAAGGGAGTTGCAGCAGCCGGATGTGGCCGGCAAACGCGACCGCGATTCCTTCCTCGCCGGCCTCGACGGCATGATTTACGGAGATTCGCCCGAAGAAGGTTTCGTGCGCGGGCGCGACTTCCTGCATCCGGGCCTCGGTGTGGCTTTCCGTGTGCCCGAAGGTTTCATCATCGACAATTCCGCCAAGGCGGTGACCGCCGTCGGCCCCGACGACATTGCGGTCCGTTTCGACGGCGCGACGGTGCCGCAAGGCACATCGCTGACGGATTATCTGACAAGTGGCTGGGTTGCCGGGCTGGAGCCCGAGACCATTCGCAATCTGACCATCAACGGCTATCCGGCAGCGAAGGGCCGTGCCAGCGCGGATGGCTGGCAATTCGACGTTACGGTCATCCGCTCCGGCGAACAGGTCTACCGCTTGCTGACGGCCGCACCCGCGACCAGTGGCGACCTCGAACGGGTGGCGGGTTCGGTCGGACAGAGCTTTCGCGTGCTGAATCAGGCCGAACGCGCCGCCCTCAAGCCGTTGCGCATCCGTGTGGTTACGGTTCAACCGGGCGAAACGCTCGGCTCGCTTGCAGCGCGCATGCGCGGTGTCGACCGCAAGGTGGAGCTCTTTCGGCTCCTCAACGCTCTCAGCCCGGGCGCAACGCCTTCCGCCGGAAGCAGGGTGAAGATCATCACGGACCGATAAGACCGCTTCCCGTCGTCTCCGCCGTCAGGCTTAAACCACAATCAGGCCGTACCGCCGGATAGTGCGGGGTGCTCTCGAGAGAGCACACTGCGCAGTTTCTCTATCGCTCTGCTCTCGATCTGGCGCACGCGCTCCTTCGAAATACCCAATGCCGTACCGAGCGCTTCGAGCGTCGCACCCTCGTCCGAGAGACGCCGTTCGCGGATGATTTTCAGTTCGCGCGTATCGAGAACGTCGAGCGCGTCTGTCAGCCAGAGCGCGCGGCGCTCGCCGTCGATCATGTGTTCGACCGTTTCGTCGACCGGGTCATCTTCGGAGGGAATGAACTCCATCCGTTCCGCGGAGGCTTCGCCTTCATCGCGCATCGGCGCATTGAGAGAAAGATCCGGGCCCGAAAGCCGCGCATCCATCATCGCCACATCGGCCGTCTTGACCCCGAGCAGCTTGGCCGCTTCTTCGTGGATTTCGCTGGCCGATCCCATGCTCTTCTGCAATTTGGCGCGCAGCCGGCGAAACTTGAAGAACAGCGCCTTCTGCGCCGAACTCGTTCCGCCACGCACGATGGACCAGTTGCGCAGCACATAGTCCTGCATCGACGCACGAATCCACCAGGTCGCATATGTGGAAAAGCGAACACCGCGTTCGGGGTCGAAACGGGCTGCGGCTTCCAGAAGGCCTATATGCCCTTCCTGAATGAGATCGGCCACGGGCAGTCCAAAATTGCGGAAACGCGCCGCCATCGCAATGACGAGCCGCATATGGGCAACCGTTAAGTGATGAAGCGCCTGCTGGTCCTGCTTCTTATGCCAGCGTTTCGCCAGACTTTGCTCTTCCTCCAGCGCCAGATAGGGCGCCTTCATGGCCTTTTCGATCAGTTTGCGTTCCGCCCGGTCTTGCATGATGCACTCCCGCGTTATCGGCCCGCGCCTTCGCCATCGTGACGGATTTGCAGGCCTCCAAGCCCAAACGCACCGGCGCTTGGCCAATGCGCGGTTCGATCAGTCAGAGCGTCGTTGACGCACCGTCCGAACACGTGCGGCCACGCCAATGGCGGATATCCCGGAAACACGGACGAGACTGCGCAAACTGCGGTGGTCTCGTCCGAAGCAACGAGACATCACCTAAAGTAACGAGTCGCAATCAAAAAAAGTTCCGGCGACAGGCAAATAGACAGCGGGCAACAAAAAACCCGGCCGAAACGGCCGGGTTTTCGAGAACCGCCGGGGGAAGAGACTTACGCAGCCTCTTCCTTCTCGGTTTCCTCATTGTCGGCCTTGGCGCCACGGCGCGGGCCCTTGTTCAGGTTCGTTTCGATCAGGCGAACGGCCTCAGTCTCCGACATGCGGTTCACGGCCGCGATCTCGCGCGCCATGCGATCGAGCGCGGCTTCGTAAAGCTGACGCTCGGAATAAGACTGCTCCGGCTGGTTGTCGGCGCGATAGAGATCACGCACGACTTCCGAAATGGAGATCAGATCGCCCGAATTGATCTTCGCATCGTATTCCTGCGCGCGGCGCGACCACATGGTGCGCTTCACGCGGGCACGCCCCTGCACAACTTTGAGGGCGCGATCGACATAATCGGTTTCGGAAAGCTTACGCATGCCGATGGAGGTCGCCTTGGCAACCGGCACCTTGAGACGCATCTTGTCTTTCTGGAAATCGATGACGAACAATTCCAGCTTGTGACCGGCAACTTCCTGCTCTTCGATCGTAACGATCTGACCGACGCCGTGCGCCGGATACACAATATACTCGCCAGTTTTGAAACCCTGGCGCTGCGCCGATTTTTTCTGCTGGGTGGTCATCCGCCTAACACTCCTGTTTTAATGGGGCATGCTGGAACCGTCTCGCCTCGACGGTACCTCATGCCCAAACGCCTGCCGGCTTCTCGAGCCCATGAAAGATTTCAGCTCCGGGAAATGGTGACAGCGCCTGCACCTAAGGCCCGCCACGCAAACCAAACACCCTGACCCAGATTGCCCTGGCCTGGATTTTGAGCCCCACCTTTCAGTGATTAGTCTGTGAGCGCCTTTAAAAGGCGTGTTGTCACCGGCATGATTTTGTGAAGCTACCACAAAAAGCCGAAAGAATCAAGAATTTGACGCATGTGCGAAGATGTCGCGGCAGATTCCTGCGCGATCCCCACATCTTTTAGCGTTATGCCCCACCGTTGAAAAGTAGGATCAGTCGCCTTCGCCGGGCTCCGACGAAAAATACTGTTCCAACTTGTTTTCGACGCCATCGAATTCCTTGGCGTCCGCCGGCGGCTCTTTCTTGGCCGTGATGTTGGGCCATTTTTCGGCATATTCGGAGTTGAGCTGTAGCCAACTGTCGAGGCCCGGCTCCGTGTCGGGCTTGATGGCCTCGGCCGGGCATTCCGGCTCGCACACACCGCAGTCGATGCACTCATCCGGATGGATGACGAGCATGTTTTCGCCTTCGTAGAAACAGTCCACCGGACAGACTTCTATACAGTCCATGTACTTGCACTTGATGCAATTGTCGGTGACGATATAGGTCATTGGTGCTCTCGGCTGACAGCTTCTTCGAATGTCGAGAGGTGAGGTAGCCCCTTTAAAGAGCCGTTGCAAGGCCCGTTGTTTCGCTGCAATCGTCGCACGCGGAATCCCATTCCAAGCACAGCAGAGATCGGCCGCGGGTCACCGCTCGTCGCGCCAGCGGTCGAGTGCACGGCGCTGCTTCTTGGTCGGTCGCCCCGCGCCCGCATCGCGTTTCGGCGGCGACGCCCGGGCGGTATCGTCCTTGGGCGGAGCGGGCGGCGTCATGTCCTCATAGAGTGTGCGCGCCTCTTCGGCCGGGCCGCGCCGGGCGCCCGGCGCGAGAACCCGGTAAACGAGAACGCGCCGTTCCAGTGAGATCGTAAGCACGTCGCCCACTTTTATCTGGTAAGCGGCCTGCTCTATCTTGTTGCGGTTGACCCTCACCCGGCCCGCCTGTGCGAGCTTGGCAGCAAGCGAGCGGGATTTCACCACCCGCGCGAAAAACAGCCATTTATCGATGCGCTGGCGTTCCGAAACCGTGCCGCTCATCGCATACCGTTACTTCTTCAACTGGTCCTTGAGGGCCGCAAGCTTGGCAAAGGGCGAATCCGGATCGACGCGCGCCGGGCGCTCTTCACGCGGGCGATGCGACGCGCCCTTGCGCTTGAAGCCCGGCTTGTCTCCATCCTTGCGGTTCGGCTTGCCACGGTGCCCTGAACCATCGCGCTCCTGACGGCCCCCGCGCCCCTGCTGACGCTGATTGCCCTTGCCGGCGCCATGACGCTTGCGACCGTCGAAACGGGCCTGGCGCCAAATGATCACGGGCTTGGGTGCTTCCTCTTCCTCTGCGGTTTCTCCGGCTTTCTCCGCCGGAATCTCAGATTCGGACGCCTCTCCAGCGACCTGGGGCGCCGCCTCCTGCGGTGTTTCGGCTTCCGGCTTGCTCTCTTCAGCCGGCATCGTCACTTCCGCCGGAGCGTCCGCCGCTGTTGCTTGCGTCGCCTCGGCTTCTGCCTTGGGCTCAACGGCAACCGGCTCGCTCTGCGCGTCTGCCTCCACCTTCTCGGCCGGTGTCTCGGCGGGTGCGGCGGCACCGGTCTCTGCCTCCC
>NZ_CAJXGF010000207.1 GCF_913053745.1 uncultured Nitratireductor sp. | reverse complement strand
CGTAGATCAGGATGTGCTCGGTTGCCGCGACGCCGAGACGGGCGCGCAGCGTGCCGTCAACGCCGCTCTTCGATTCAACGCCAGCGTTCGTGCCCTCCATGCCGTTGTAGCCGACATCGCCTTCAACACCGTAGACGAAGCTGCCCGACTGGAAGTTCCAACCGGCGAAGCCGTTGCCGACGAAGCCGTCGGTGTCAATGTCGTTGCCCGGGGTCGAGGTCTCACCGGAGAAACCGTAGCCAAGCGCGATACCGGCATAACCACCTTCCCAATCGTTGATCGGGGTGGAAATCACCGGAGCCGCAGGCGGTGCAGGCGGCTGCTCCATCACCGCGTCAGCGGCCTGAGCGGCACCTGCCGCAGCGACGAAACCAACGGCGGCAACCGTGGACAGAATGACGTTCTTATGGGCTTTCATGGTCCATACTCCTTAAGCCACTAGCATTTTCAAAGCTGCGGGCGCCCCTCATGGCTTCATGCCCTTAAAACGCACCACGCTGGCGAAGCCGAACCACATCGGGAGGAAGCAGGCCCGACTTCGCATGCCCCTTATCTGGGCGCGAATTAAGGCTGAACGTGCCCGAAAAAGGGGTCTTTCATTGTCACCAATGAGGCGGAAAATTGACGTTGTAAATGTGCAACAGAGGTCAGTCAGGACCTTGGGAGAGCGCATAGGAGCCCCTATATTCTGCCGGCCAATTCGATTCTAATGAGGTTCTTCATGCTTTTCAGCCTGCTCACCCTGGCGGTCGGCGTCACCCTTTTGGTGGTGGCCGGCGATGTCTTTGTGAAGGGTGCGGTGGGATTGGCAGAGAACCTGGGAATCTCGCCGCTCATCATCGGCCTGACCGTGGTGGCGTTCGGCACATCCGCCCCCGAACTGTTCACCTCCATCCAGGCTGCCCTTTCGGGTGCACCCGGTTTGGCTGTCGGTAATGTCGTCGGCTCCAACATCGCCAATGTCCTTCTGGTTCTGGGTGTGCCTGCCCTCATCCACCCCATCGTCTCGGACGGCGTGGGTTTGCGGCGCAACCTCATCGCCATGCTTGTCACCACGGCGGTCTTCATGTGGATGCTCTCGGGTGGCGTGATCAGCAGAATTGAAGGCGCGGCGCTTTTTGCTGGCCTTTGCGCCTTCATTGCCTGGCAGACCCGCGACGCATTGACCGGCGCTGTCCCCGCCGATCACGATTTTCATGACGACGTCGGTGAAGCACCGCATGACCGCAAACGGATCGTGTTCTATCTGCTTGTCGGATTGATCGGACTTCCCGTAGCCGCGCAACTGACGGTCGCTGGTGCGGTGGGGATTGCCGAAAGCTTTGGCGTAAGCGACGCGGTCATCGGATTGACGATCGTCGCTATCGGTACGTCTCTTCCGGAACTGGCAACCAGCTTGGCGGCAGCGCTGAAGCGTCATTCCACTGTGGCGCTGGGCAATATCGTCGGCTCGAACATCTTCAACATTGCCTGCATCATGGGACTGACCGCACTCATCACACCGATAGCCGTCGATCAGCGCATCGTTTCCATCGACATGTGGGTGATGCTTGCGGCGGCCTGCGTGCTCGCACTGCTCGGTTTTCTGCGCATCTCATCCGGCAAGCTCATGGGCAGTGCGATGCTGGCCGGTTTTGCCGCGTACATTGCAACCGTTTTTTGATGGCGGCAACAAAGCCGGAACAACTCCGGCTTTGCTTTCGACAGGGTCGGGCGATCAGAATTTCACGCCGAAACCGATACCGACCCGGTGGCTGCCCCAGGTGGGCGTCGCCGAACCGCTTCCCAGATCGAATGTTTTTGCGGCAAAATCGCCGTACTGGGTGAACCTGTATTCGGCCCGCGCGAACACCCGGTCCGTCAGCATAGCGTCCGCACCGGCACCCGCGGTCCAACCCAGCATGGTGTTCGTGTCGGACTTGCCGCCTTCCGACAGTTCGACCCGGCCGGCGGCCAAACCCGCCGTTGTGTAAAGCAGGAGATTGTCGGTCACCGCGTAGCCGAGACGGGCGCGAAGCGAGCCCTCCACACCGCCTTTGAGCGCCACGCCGCGATCGTTTCCCTTCAAACCGTTGTAACCCAGGTCACCTTCGGCGCCATAAACCAACACCCCGTTCTGAAAATTGTAACCGGCAAAGCCGCTTGCCGCGAAACCATCGGGTTTGAAGAAATTCCACTTTTCCTCGTTGAGCCCGGAACGCCCCGCTGCCGCGGTGACACCGGCATACCCGCCGACCCAATCCTTGATGGGAGTGTCGATGGCCATTGGCGTTTCGGCGATGGGCTCCTGTCGGACGAGGTCCGCGGCCATTACCGCACCGCCAGAACAAGAAAGAATAGATACAATACAAAAACAATTAATATACTTCATAAAACACCTGTATTTAAAAATGCGAGACACAAATCTAAAATGATTCTGTCTTAAATTGGGCAATATAAGTAATTTTATTATTATTTTTGAATATAATATTAACCACATTCATTGCTGGCATCCTTCGTGTCAGCAATGAATGGTCCTTGGCTCGATGGGGTTGGAGCCACACCGCATTGGGCTTACATGACAATGTGGAATTGACGGCTCCAACCGGAAAGATTCGCGACCGAGTGAAACGATACGGAAACGACATGGCTCACTCCAAGGCAACAGCATTGATCACCGGAGGCGCAAAGCGTATCGGCGCGGCCATCGCGCGCGACCTCGCCCATCATGGTTTTGCGATCGCGATTCATTGCAGCCGCTCTCGTCAGGAAGCCGAAAACCTCGCTCGGGAAATCATTCAGGCCGGTGGGGAGGCGGCGGTGGTTCAGGCCGACCTGCAGAACGGTTCGGCAACCCGAAAGCTGATCGCGGAGACCCGCAAAGCGCTGGATCTGCCCTCAATCGTGGTCAACAACGCTTCCCTCTTCGAGGATGACGGTATTGCGGATTTCACCGATGAGGGCTGGGACGCGCATTTCGACCTGCATGTGAAAGCGCCGGCACTGATCACGCAGGCGCTTGCGTGTGCCTTGCCGGCCGACCGGGAAGCCCTGATCGTAAACATGATCGACCAACGTGTCTGGCGCCTCAATCCGCGCTTCTTCAGCTACACGCTATCCAAGTCGGCACTCTGGACCGCGACCCGAACCATGGCACAGGCGCTTGGACCCAATATCCGCGTCAATGCCATCGGCCCTGGTCCCAGCCTGCCCAACCAACGGCAGCGGCAGGAAGACTTCGACCGCCAGACCGACGCCCTCGTGCTGAGACGCGGCCCGGATCTGGACGACTTCGGCCGCACGGTGCGCTATCTTTGGGAAACACGCTCGATCACCGGGCAGATGATCGCGCTCGATGGTGGGCAGCATCTGGCCTGGGAGACGCCGGACGTCGCGGGAGTGCCCGAGTGAACGCCAAGACGAAACTAAAAGAACCGGCAAGTTTGGCGCTGGAATGGGATTCCGGCAAGACCACCGACGGTGTGGTTGGCATCGAAGTCATCCAATCCGCCGTGAAACGGTTGCCCAACGCTCCCGGCGTCTACCGGATGATGAACGCCGAGGGCGATGTGCTTTATGTGGGCAAGGCCCGCAGCCTGAAAAAGCGTGTCACCAACTACGCCCAGGGGCGCGGGCACACCAACCGCATCGGCCGCATGGTTCGTGAAACGGCTTCCATGGAGTTCGTGGTCACACGGACAGAAACGGAAGCGTTGCTTCTGGAAGCCAATCTCATCAAGCGGCTGCGCCCGCGCTTCAACGTGCTTCTGCGCGACGACAAATCGTTTCCCTACATTCTCCTGACCGGCGACCATCCGGCTCCGGGGATTTTCAAGCATCGCGGTGCGCGTTCGAGAAAGGGCGACTATTTCGGCCCCTTCGCCTCGGCTGGTGCAGTCGGGCGCACGATAAACTCGCTGCAGCGCGCCTTTCTCCTGCGCACCTGCACCGATTCGGTCTTCGAGAGCCGCACCCGCCCCTGCCTTCTCTTTCAGATCAAGCGGTGTTCTGGTCCCTGTACCGGCGAAATCGACGAGGAAGGTTATGGCGAACTCGTCTCCGAAGCGAAAGCCTTTCTGTCCGGTCGCTCCAGCAAGGTGAAGGCGGAGATTGCCGAATCCATGCAGGAAGCCTCCGAAGCGCTCGACTTTGAACGCGCCGCTGTGTACCGTGATCGGCTTTCCGCGCTCAGTCATGTGCAGAGTCATCAAGGCATCAATCCGCAAGGGCTTGAAGAAGCCGATGTCTTCGCCATTCACCAGGAAGGCGGACAAAACTGCATTCAGGTATTTTTCTTCCGCACCGGACAGAACTGGGGCAACCGGGCCTATTTTCCAAAAGCCGATCCGAGCCTGGAGGCTGGAGAAGTGCTTGGCGCCTTTCTCGCCCAGTTCTACGACGACAAGCCCTGCCCGCGCATGGTGCTCATGTCACACGAGGTCGAGGAGCAGGAGCTTCTCGCCGAAGCGCTTTCGACACGCGCCGGCAGACGCGTTCAGGTATTCCGCCCGCAGCGTGGCGAGAAAAAGGACCTCACCGATCACGCCCTTCAGAACGCGCGCGAGGCGCTCGGCCGCCGGCTTGCAGAGACGTCATCGCAGGCTCGCCTTATGGAAGGCTTTGCAGAAACCTTCGGTCTCGAAAGCCCGCCCCGCCGCATCGAGGTTTACGACAATTCGCACATCATGGGCACGAACGCGGTCGGCGGCATGATCGTGGCCGGTGCCGAGGGCTTTGCGAAGAACCAATATCGAAAATTCAACATCCGCTCGACCGACATCACACCCGGCGACGACTACGGCATGATGCGCGAGGTATTGCAGCGGCGTTTTTCGCGCTTGATCAAGGAAAACGGCCTGCCCGATCTCGACAGCGCGCAGAACCAAGGCAATGAGCAGACGGATGCAGCGGAGATGCCTGCCTGGCCCGACGTGCTCCTGATCGACGGTGGTCAGGGACAACTGGCGGCTGTCACACAGGTTCTGGAAGATCTCGGGATCGCCGACATGGTCACGGCCATCGGCGTCGCCAAGGGAATCGACCGAGAGGCGGGACGCGAACGCTTTTTTACGGCGGGAAAGTCCTCCTTTACTCTGCCGGTGCGCGACCCTGTTCTCTATTTCGTCCAACGGCTGCGCGACGAAGCACACCGTTTCGCTATCGGTTCTCACCGGGCACGCCGAAAGAAGGAAATGGTGAAGAACCCGCTGGACGAGATCGGCGGTATCGGCCCTGGGCGTAAACGCGCCCTGCTCCACCACTTCGGGACAGCCAAGGCGGTGAGCCGTGCCGGGGTCGACGATCTGACGGCGGTGGAGGGTATATCCGAGGCCATCGCCCGCCAAATCTACAACCATTTCCACGAAAACGGCTGAGGTGGCGTTGTTTCGTCGCGCCGGTCCCGGTTGACGCTTGCCGTCGGCTTCGGCTTCTGATTTGACAGGAGATGATTGGCACACCGCCGGTTCAGGCCCGATTGGGGGCATTCATCGTATTCCTGCGCCCCTTGCGCCTGGACGCGGCGGGTTTGAATTCAACAGGCTGGAGCGCTCGTAGGCGCTCCGCGGCAGACCGGAGCAGGATCGCGCTTCATGGCCAGACGTAGCACACCGGCATTCAACATACCGAATCTCCTGACCTATGGCCGCATTCTCGCCGTGCCGGCAATCGTCTTGTGCTTCTTCCTGGAAGGCCGGCTTCAATCGAGCGACTTTGCCCGCTGGTCTGCGCTGGCGCTCTTCATTGCCGCCAGCATCACCGACTATTTCGATGGCTATCTCGCTCGGATCTGGAAGCAAACGTCGAACATCGGAAAAATGCTCGATCCCATCGCCGACAAACTGCTGGTCTCCACCTGCCTGCTGCTTCTGGCCGCCGACACCGACCGCACGATCGCCGGATGGACGCTGTGGGCGGCGATCATCATCCTTTGCCGCGAAATCCTGGTTTCGGGCCTGCGCGAATATCTTGCGGCTCTCAAGGTCAGTGTGCCGGTAACGCAACTGGCCAAATGGAAAACGACGATCCAGATGGTGGCCATCGGCTTTCTTCTGGCCGGCCCGGCCGGCGACAAGATCCTGCCTTACACTACGCAACTCGGCATCGCCCTGCTATGGATTTCCGCGATCGTCACGCTCTACACGGGCTACGATTATTTCCGCGCCGGGCTGAAGCACATCGCGGAGGAATGACCATGAAGCTCATCTATTTCGCCTGGGTGCGTGAGCGGATCGGCGTGCCCGAGGAAACGGTTGAGTTGCCGACCGGCATCGATACCGTTGCGGACCTTCTCATATGGCTGAAAGGCCGCGGCGAAAACTACGAAACCGCGCTGGAGCGCTCGGAGGTGATCCGCGTCGCCATCAATCAGGAACATGCCGAGCACACCGCTCCCCTGCCTGCCGACGGCGAGATCGCGCTTTTCCCGCCAGATCGGA
>NZ_CAJXGF010000206.1 GCF_913053745.1 uncultured Nitratireductor sp. | reverse complement strand
TCTGGCTCTGGCTCTGGCTCTGGCTCTGGCTCTGGCTCTGGCTCTGGAACGACCTCAGGGGCGGGTGTTGGGGTCGTCAAGGCCTCGGACGAACCGGCAACGGCGTTTTCCTCAGCCGATTGCGTCGTAACGCCGGCTTCCGGCGCATCGGTTTCGGCCGCTTCGTCGGAGGGCGTCTCCTCGACCTGCTTCTTGCCGAAAGAGAAGACCTTCTTGATAAATCCGAATGCCATGCCTGCTATGCCGCTTCCTGTGTGACCGCGACCGCAGTGAGCCGCTCCCCGTCGTGGCCGGTGATCCGCGCATCGACAATTTGCCCGGGCCGGCCCTCATCAAGCGCGGCCAGCGTAAAGCCTTCCGTGCGGCCAAGTCCCGACCGCTCGATCAAAATGCGCTGACGGGTGCCCCCGAGCGCGGCCAGATGCCGTTCGTAAGCCGCATCGCCCACAGCGCGCAAACGCGCGGCGCGCTGCTTCACCAGACCACGCTCCAACTGCGGCATGCGGGCTGCCGGCGTGCCCTCGCGCGGGCTGAAGGGAAAGACATGAAGATGCGTCAGACCGCATTCCTCAACGATCTTCAGCGAATTCTCGAACATGGCGTCGGTCTCGGTCGGGAAGCCGGCGATGATGTCGGCACCGAACACCGCATCGGGACGCAGCGCGCGAACGCGCTGACAAAACTCTATCGCATCGGCGCGCAGATGGCGGCGCTTCATGCGCTTCAGGATCATGTCGTCGCCGTGCTGCAGCGACAGGTGGAGATGCGGCATCAGCCGCTCCTCTTCCGCCAGCGCGCGCATCAGTTCCTCATCCGCCTCGATGGAATCGATGGAGGAAAGGCGAAGCCGCATCAGTTCCGGTACCTCGCGCAGAATGGTGGAGACCAGCCGTCCGAGGCGTGGACTGCCAGGCAGATCGGCCCCGAAGCTGGTGAGATCCACGCCGGTGAGCACCACTTCGCCATAGCCATTGCCGACAAGCTGGCGCACCTGGTCAACCACAGCGCCCATAGGCACGGAGCGCGAATTGCCACGGCCATAGGGGATAATGCAGAAAGTGCAGCGATGATCGCAGCCATTCTGCACCTGCACGAAGGCGCGCGCGCGGCCTTCGATGGATTTGACCATGTGCGATGCGGTCTCGCGCACTTCCATGATGTCGTTGACGCGGACCTTCTCGAACTGGTTCACGCCGAAATCCGGCAGGGCGCGGTAATTGTGAGCCTTGAGCTTTTCCTCATTGCCGAGAACGAGGTCCACCTCGTTCATGGCGTCGAAAGTGCCCGGCTCCGTCTGTGCGGCGCAGCCGGTGACGATGATGCGGGCGTCCGGATTCTCGCGACGCGCCTTGCGGATCGCCTGCCGCGCCTGGCGCACCGCCTCGCCGGTGACGGCGCAGGTGTTGATGACAACCGCCCCGCCAGCCAGTTCCTCAAGCCCGGCTTCCTTCGCCTCGCGCTTGATGACCTCGGACTCGTAGGCGTTCAGCCGGCAGCCGAATGTCATGACATCCACCGCCATTCAGGCCGCTCCCTCGGTCTCACGCTCCCAGGCGCCGGTGGCGGGGTCGAACCGGCCGGAGAACTCCCATTCGGCGGGACCGGTCATTACGACGTGATCGTCTTCGCGCCACAGAATATCGAGCGGTCCACCCGGCAGGGTAACGGTGACATGGCGCCCCGTACGGCCGGTGCGCGCGGCGGAAACGGCGGCCGCACAGGCAGCCGACCCGCAGGCGAGGGTCAGCCCTGCCCCGCGCTCCCATGTACGCAGGGTCAAAGCGTCATTGGCGGTCACCCGCGCAACAGAGATGTTGGCGCGCTCGGGAAAGATCGGATGGTTTTCGAGCAACGGGCCGAAGCGCTCCAGATCGTATGCGCTAACATCTCCGTCGACCCAGAAGATCGCATGCGGATTGCCCATGGAGACGACTGAAGGCGAATGCAACACCGGCGCGTCGATGGGCCCGGCCTGCAACTCGATCATGCGTGTGTCGCGGAACTCTTCGGCAAGCGGAATATCCTCCCAGCCGAAACGCGGTTTGCCCATGTCGACCGAAATCAGGCCATCCTCATGCTCCTCGGCATTGAGGATGCCGGCGACGGTCTGGAAGGTGAAAACTTTCTGCCCGGTTTCGGCGGCGAGCGCCTGAACCACGCAGCGCGTGCCGTTCCCGCACGCCTGCGCCTGACTGCCATCGGAGTTTAGGATTTCGATATAGTTGTGCGTGCCGGCGACGCGCGCATCGTGGATCGCCATGATCTGGTCGAACCGGGTCGCGGGATCGGCATTGAGCGCGCGGGCGGCTTCGGGCGAAACCCTGTCCGCGCGCCCGCGCATATCGGCAACGATGATTGCGTTGCCGAGGCCGTTCATCTTCGCAAATTCTGCCTCGCGCGCCATTGCGGCTCCAAAACCTTACGTCTCAGGCGCCTATATGGCTGATGATGGGCAAAATTACCAGACAATCGACCTCATCCATCGACCGGGATGTCAAGCGATGGCGACAATGCCGAGCACCGCGAGCAGGAACAGGACCAGCACCACGGCGATCAGGAGTTTTGCGCCGGTCATCGCCGCACCTGCAAGACTGTTCATGCCCAACAGGCCCGCGACAGCAGCGACGATCAAGAGAATGAGAATCCATTTCAGCATTTTCTGCCCTCCTTTGTGGCGCTGCCGCGGCCCTCTCGCCGCCTGTTTGCCGCTCTCCGGCCCGGACAAAGGATGGACGCGCGGAGCGCTCAGCGCCTGTTGAGCTCTTTCAACGCCGAAGGGGGATGCTGGTTCCCGAAACATCGAAGCGACGGTGTGAAAACTGTTGCCGATAAGAAACAGTTACGGAACGACCTGCGTGAAACCGGTTCTTAACCATGGGTGAGCTGTTATAATCGCCAAACTTCGCCACGATCGAACGTTAATGGAACCGATCTGGACGCTAGTGCATTGGTCGCGCAACGGAGAAACGGCATGCCGCATAACAAAACCGCACTTCTGGCAGTATCGCTGATGGCACTGGCGCTGGCCGGTTGTCAGAGCGACCGGTTCTCATCCATGAACAATCGCGCGCCGGAGCCGCTTCCATCCGCGCCATCGGGCGTGGTGACCTCCAACCAGTTGCCGCCGCCCTCCTCCACACCCGCACCGGCAAACCCGTCTCAGTTCCCCGAAGCGCCACAACAGCAGCAACAGCAAACGCAGATGGCCGCCATCGATCCGAGCACCGCAGCCGAGGTTTCGACGGGCAGCGTTGCCGGTGTCTGGAGCGTGAACGTCGCCGGCCAGTCGTGCCGGGTCGCAACGCCGCAGACCAAATTCGGCTCCGGTTACCGCGCCGGTCCGCTGCGCTGCCCCGCGCCGATAGACGGCGTGAAATCGTGGAATGTCGAGGGCAAACAACTCGCTTTCTACGACGCAAACGGCAGTGTTTTGGCAACGCTCTATTCTTCAGGCTCGGGCCGCTTCGACGGACAGACAACGTCCGGTCAGCCCATCTCGCTGTCGCGCTGAACCAGATCACCAACACATTTTCGGCCAAAGGGCCAAATTGAAAGCCTGACATGACGCTGCGTGACGGTCTCGTAACCCATCCATCCGTCACACAGCGTTACGGACATCTGGTCGAGACGGGCAAGATCTCGCGCGATCCGGTGCAGGAGAAAATCGCCGGTGCGCTCGACCGGCTGATCGGCGAGATCGCGGACAAGCGGTTGGCGCGCAAGTCTAGCGCGCTCGGCTGGCTGTTCGCCAAGCGCCGCAAGCCACAGGAACCGGTACGCGGGCTCTATATCCATGGCGGCGTCGGGCGCGGCAAGACGATGCTCATGGACTTGTTTCACGAACTGGTTCCTGTGGATCACAAACGGCGCGCCCACTTCAACGACTTCATGGCGGATGTGCATGACCGGATCGGTCGGCATCGCGCGGCACTGAAAGCCGGCGAAACACAGGACACCGACCCGATCCCGCCCGTCGCGGCCGCTCTGGCGAAGGATGCCTGGGTCCTTTGTTTCGACGAGTTTACCGTTACCGATATTGCCGACGCGATGATTTTATCGCGCCTTTTCTCAGCGCTTTTCGACCAGGGTGTCGTGCTGGTGGCAACGTCCAACGTCGCGCCGGACGATCTTTACAAGGACGGCCTGAACCGCGGGCTTTTCCTGCCGTTTATCGGCATTCTCAAAGAAAACACACGCATCCTCGAACTGGATATCGACACCGATTACCGGATGCAGAAGCTCAACCGCATTCCCGTTTACATGACACCGGACGATGCGGAATCCGAGCGGCAGATGAACGATGCCTGGAACACGGTCGTGGACGGACGAACCGTCGAACCGTCAGCGCTGACGGTGAAGGGACGCACGGTGCCGGTGCCGCGGGCGGCCGGCACGGCCGCGCGATTCGACTTCGCGGAACTTTGCGAGAAGCCCCTTGGCGCGCGTGACTATCTGGCTATCGCCGGCGCGTATGACACGATCTTCATCGACCATGTGCCGACAATGGATAAGCGGCGTCGGAACGAAGCGAAGCGCTTTATCCTGCTGATCGACACGCTCTACGACGCCGAGGCCCGTGTGTTCATCTCGGCAGAGGCCACACCCGAAGCGCTTTACACGGAGAAAGACGGCACAGAAGCGTTCGAATTCGACCGCACCGCCTCGCGGCTGATCGAAATGCAAAGCCGGGACTGGCTGGCACGGACGAGCGCGCGAGCCGAAGGGGAAGCGACCGCAGTCGATGGTCAGACACAGAGAAGAGCTTGAGGTCTCGTGAGGCCGAAAAGCGCCCGAAGCGGTGGCGCACTGATTGCGTTTGCACAGTTTTGAGGCAAAATTCTTACGTTTACGTAATCCCCGAACTGTCTAAACGATTGAATTTTTTGACAGTGTAAGAACCGGTTGAATTTTCCTGCCAGTATGCTTATTCCAGAGATGCTTATGAAACGGGCCACGCCACGAGTTTGCCGTGCCTTTCGGGAATGAAAGCGGCAGGACGTAGGCCCGATCTATCGGTGTGACACGACACAGGCAAAACGCGACGCGCGCATTTTTCTTCACACATTCATCTCACCACCTATCCTTTCGACACAAGGGGGAATTCTAACCACATGGCACGCGACAAGATCGCTCTTATCGGCTCCGGCATGATCGGTGGAACGCTCGCACATCTGGCGGGCTTGAAGGAACTGGGCGACGTCGTCCTGTTCGACATTGCCGAGGGCATTCCCCAGGGCAAAGGGCTGGACATCGCCGAATCCTCGCCGGTAGAGGGCTTCGATGCCAAGATGGTTGGCGCCAACGACTACGCAGCCATCGAGGGCGCGGATGTCTGCATCGTCACCGCCGGCGTCGCCCGCAAGCCGGGCATGAGCCGCGACGACCTTCTGGGCATCAACCTGAAAGTCATGGAACAGGTCGGCGCGGGCATCAAGAAATACGCCCCCAACGCTTTCGTCATCTGCATCACCAATCCGCTCGACGCCATGGTCTGGGCGCTGCAGAAGTTCTCCGGCCTGCCGAAGAGCCATGTGGTCGGCATGGCCGGCGTGCTGGACTCGGCGCGCTTCCGCTACTTCCTGTCGGAAGAGTTCAAGGTCTCCGTCGAAGACGTGACGGCCTTCGTTCTCGGCGGCCACGGCGATTCCATGGTGCCGCTGACGCGTTACTCCACGGTTGCCGGCATTCCGATCCCGGATCTGGTCAAGATGGGCTGGACCTCCAAGGAAAAGATCGACGAGATCGTGCAGCGCACCCGTGACGGCGGCGCGGAGATCGTCGGCCTGCTGAAGACCGGCTCCGCCTATTACGCCCCGGCCTCCTCGGCGATCGCCATGGCCGAGAGCTATCTCAAGGACAAGAAGCGTGTCCTGCCTTGCGCCGCGCATCTCTCCGGTCAATACGGCGTCAAGGACATGTATGTCGGCGTGCCGTCGGTGATCGGCGCTGGCGGTGTCGAGCGCGTCATCGAGATCGACCTGAACAAGAACGAGCAGAAGATGTTCGACAAGTCCGTCGAGGCCGTCGCCGGCCTTTGCGAGGCCTGCGCCAACATCGCGCCCAACCTGAAGAAGTAGGAGTAGGCCTCCAATGAACATTCACGAGTATCAAGCCAAGCAGCTTTTGAAGGGCTATGGCGCACCGGTGGCCGATGGTGTGCCGGTGTTCGAAAAGGGCGAAGCCGAAGCTGCCGCGAAGAAGCTTCCCGGACCGCTCTATGTGGTGAAGAGCCAGATCCACGCCGGTGGGCGCGGCAAAGGCAAATTCACGGAACTCGGCCCTGACGCGAAGGGCGGCGTGCGGCTTGCCAAGAGCGTCGAGGAAGTCGTGGCGCACACCAACGAGATGCTGGGCAACACGCTCGTCACAAAGCAGACCGGCCCGGCCGGCAAGCAGGTCAACCGCCTCTATATCGAGGACGGCGCGGACATCGACCGCGAGCTTTACCTCTCCATCCTCATCGACCGCACCGTCGGTCGTCCGGCCTTCGTCGTTTCCACCGAGGGCGGTATGGACATCGAGGCCGTGGCCGAAGAGACGCCCGAAAAGATCCTCACACTCGCCATCGACCCGGAAGCGGGTGTGACGGCAGGCGATGTG
>NZ_CAJXGF010000205.1 GCF_913053745.1 uncultured Nitratireductor sp. | reverse complement strand
CTGAAGCTCCGGCAGAAGATCGGAGGGCTTGGAAACGTGGAACGCGCCCGATGCGATGAACAGGATGTGGTCGGTTTTGACGGGGCCGTATTTCGTCGCAACGGTGGTGCCTTCCACCAGCGGCAGCAGATCGCGCTGCACGCCTTCGCGCGAAACGCCTGCACCGACGCCGCTCTCGCGGGTGGCGATCTTGTCGATCTCGTCGAGAAAGACGATGCCGTCGTTCTGCGCCGATTCCAGCGCCCGCTGAATCACCTCGTCCTGGTCGAGCAGCTTGTCGGATTCGTCGGCGATCAGCAGCTCGTAGGATTCCTTGACCGTGGTTTTCCGTTTCTTGGTCTGCTGGCCGCCCATGGCTTTCTGAAGCATGTCGTTGATGTTCAGGACACCGATATTCGCGCCAGGCATGCCGGGAAGCTCGAAACCCGGCATACCGCCGCCGGAATCGGAAACCTCCACCTCGATTTCCTTGTCGTCGAGCTCGCCATTGCGCAGTTTCTGGCGGAAGCTGTCCTTGGTGGCGGGGCTGGCGGTCTTGCCGACCAGTGCTTCGAGAACGCGCTCCTCGGCGTTCATGTGGGCGCGCGCCTTCACGTTTTCACGCATTTTCTCGCGCACAAGGCCGATGGAGACTTCCACCAGATCGCGGATGATCTGCTCCACGTCGCGGCCCACATAGCCGACCTCGGTGAACTTTGTCGCTTCGACCTTGATGAAGGGAGCGCCGGCGAGTCTGGCCAGGCGGCGCGAAATCTCCGTTTTGCCGACGCCGGTGGGGCCGATCATGAGAATGTTCTTCGGCATCACCTCTTCGCGCAGCTTCGGTTCGAGCTGCTGGCGGCGCCAGCGGTTGCGCAGCGCAATGGCCACGGCGCGTTTGGCGTCCTTCTGGCCAATGATGTAGCGGTCGAGTTCGGAGACGATCTCGCGCGGGGAAAATGTGGTCATGTGTCCGTCTCGTTGTTCTTGTCGTATTGCATGATGAGGACGCCTTCGGTGTGGCCCTCCAGATGAGGAACCGCGCGGAAACCGGCCTTTTCGTAGGCGCGCACGGCGCGACGGTTTTGCGGGTCCGGATCGATGATAATGTTGGCGTAACCCTCATCGAAAAGCCGGCGGACCATCTGTCTCACGGCACGGCTGCCGATACCTCGCGAAAGAAGCGAAGCCTCGCCTATGGTGAGATCCACACCCACGGCGTCTTTCGGCAATTCGGCCACCCATGGATCCTTCTCGAGAATCTCCGGACCGTTGTTGTCGGCGATGAACCAGTACTGGATATAGCCGACGGGGCGCCCGTCGAGCCGGATCACGAAAGGTCGCGTCGTGTCCCGCCCTTCCACCATATCGCGGATATGGGCCAGCTCGGTATTCGGATCGCCCCACCATTCGCGCACATGCGGCTGGCGGAGCCAATCGAGAATAAGTGGATAGTGCTCGGCCGTGACCGGAGCGAAGTCTATCCGGTCCTGTTCACCCGGCATCGAGGGTTTCCACCACGACATTATCATTGGTGTAGATACAAATCGATGCGGCGATCTCCATTGCCTTGCGGGCGATCTCTTCGGCGTCCTTGTCGGTATCGCTAAGCGCGCGTGCGGCGGCGAGCGCGTAATTGCCACCGGAGCCGATGGCCATGATGCCCTGTTCGGGCTCCAGAACGTCGCCATTGCCGGTCAGAGCCAGGGTGATGTTCTTGTCGGCCACGAGCATCATCGCCTCGAGTCGGCGCAGATAGCGGTCGGTGCGCCAGTCCTTGGCCAGTTCGACGCAGGCGCGCATCAACTGTTCGGGATACTGTTCCAGCTTGGCTTCCAGCCGCTCCAGAAGGGTGAAGGCGTCGGCTGTGGCCCCGGCAAAGCCGGCAATCACATTGCCCTTGCCGATGCGCCTGACCTTGCGCGCATTGCCCTTCATCACGGTATTGCCCAGGCTGACCTGCCCGTCGCCGGCAATCACCACTTTGCCGCCCTTGCGCACAGTGACGATTGTCGTGGCGTGCATGGATTTGTCTTCGCTCATCGCACACTCCTTTTCGCGCCGCCCGATTGAGGCACGGCACCGTCAGAGCGAATATGTAAGTTGAACAATGTGGAATGCAAACGCGACAGACGTGACCGGCGAACAGCGAACCCCCGTCCGCGCTCTTCGACAAGCTCGGAATGGCGGTGGTTGACGCAATGCGGATCAGGGTTGGAAGCATGACCGCTGAGGATCTAAGCATCGTGATTGCGGCAACGGTTCTGGTCTTTGCCGAAACATGCTGCTAGAAGGCTGGCCTTCCGAGAGCGCAAGGGGACAGACCATGGCTTCCAGCACGACGCGCACTGCCGAAATCAGCCGCAAGACCAACGAGACGGCCATTGCCGTCAAGGTCGGTATCGACGGTGAGGGCCGCTACGACGTGGCCACCGGCGTGGGCTTTTTCGACCATATGCTGGAACAGCTTTCTCGCCATTCGCTGATGGACATGACGGTCAAGGCCGAAGGCGACCTGCATATCGACGACCACCACACGGTCGAGGATTGCGGCATTGCGATCGGCAAGGCTATTTCCGAGGCGCTCGGCGAGCGGCGCGGCATCGCCCGCTATGCCTCGCTCGACCTGGCTATGGACGAGTGCCTGACGCGCGCGGCTGTGGATGTGTCGGGCCGCCCCTTCCTCGTCTGGGACGTGGCGTTTCCGACGCAGAAGATCGGCACGTTCGACACCGAACTGGTGCGCGAGTTCTTTCAGGCGTTTTCCCAGAATGCCGGCATCACCCTGCATGTGACCAATCACTACGGCGCCAACAGCCACCATATCGCCGAAACCTGCTTCAAGGCGGTGGCGCGCGTGTTGCGCGCGGCCTGCGAAGCCGATCCGCGCCAGCGCGATGCGGTTCCCTCCACCAAGGGCAGCCTGAAGGGGTAGGCCGATGGCGAGCTATGTGGTGATGGAACCGCCCGAGGGCGACCTGGAACAGGCGATCCTGGTGCGCGACGGTTTTGCGTTCATCGCGTTCATCGTGCCGTTTCTCTGGTTCCTGTGGCATCGTATGTGGTTGGAAGCGCTGGCAGCTCTGGCGGCAGCACTTCTCATCGGTGCGCTCGGCACGCTGGAAGGCTGGTCCATGCCTGCGACAATCGCCTCGCTTTGCCTCTCGCTGTTCCTCGCCCTGGAGGCGCGGAATCTGCGCGTCGCTATGCTCGAGCGACGCGGTTGGCGCGAATGGGGCGTGGTCGATGCCGACAATCGCGACGAGGCGGAAACCCGCTTCATGGCCGAACTGGTTTCTGCACGAAAAGTGCCGCCGAAGGAAACGCCGCCCCCTGCCCTGACAGACAGGCCGGTGCCGGCCAAAGGCACAGGCCACGGAGGCAGCGAACCGGCGCTCGGTCTCTTTTCCTACCCCGGAGCGCGCTGACGATGAAGGTTGCGATTATCGACTACGGTTCGGGCAATCTGCGCTCGGCCGCAAAGGCCTTCGAGCGGGCTGCGCGTGAAAACGGGATTGCGGCAGAGATTTCGGTGACGGCGCATGCCGACGCGGTGCGGGCCGCCGACCGCATCGTTCTGCCGGGCGTCGGCGCCTATGCCGATTGCCGGAAGGGGCTCGACGCGGTGCCGGGCATGGTCGAGGCGATCACGGATGTTGCCATCCATCAGGCGCGGCCTTTTCTCGGCATCTGCGTCGGCATGCAGCTCATGAGCGAACGCGGGCTGGAAAAGACGGTGACGGAAGGGCTCGGCTGGATTGCCGGAGACGTGGTGGAGATGACCCCGTCCGATGCGAATCTGAAGGTTCCGCAGATCGGATGGAACACGATTCACGTGAAACATTCGCATCCGCTGTTCGACGGAATCCCCACCGGGGCCGACGGTTTGCACGCCTATTTCGTGCATTCTTATCACCTGGCCGCCCGCAAGGAGGCCGAAATTCTGGCCGAAGCGGATTACGGAGGACCGTTCACCGCGGCCGTTGCCCGCGACAATCTCGCCGGCACACAATTTCACCCCGAAAAGAGCCAGGCACTCGGCCTGGCCCTGATCGCGAACTTCCTCAGGTGGAGACCTCGATGAGCACGACAATCAGGAAAGGCTACTGGATCGCGATGGTCGATATCGCCGATCCCGAGGGCTACAAGAAGTATATCGATGCCAATGCGAAGGCCTTCGAAAAATACGGAGCGAGGTTCCTTGCCCGCGGCGGACAACACACCGATCCCGAAGGGCCGGCGGGCGATCGGCAGGTGATTGTCGAGTTCAGCTCCTACGAGCAGGCGCTCGCCTGTTACCATTCGCCGGAATACCAGGAAGCGCTCGCGTTCCGGCTTGCCAATTCGACTGCCAGATTCACCATTATCGAAGGCGTCTGACACATGATTCTGTTTCCCGCCATCGACCTGAAGGACGGCCAGTGCGTGCGGCTAAAGCTGGGCGACATGGACCAGGCGACGGTCTACAACGCCGACCCCGCCGCTCAGGCCTGCTCCTTCGAGGAGCAGGGATTTGCGTGGCTGCATGTGGTCGATCTGAACGGCGCATTCGCCGGCGCGAGCGTGAACGGCGATGCGGTCGAGGCGATCCTCAAAGCAACGAAAAACCCGGTGCAGCTCGGCGGCGGGATCCGCACGCTGGCGCATATCGAGGCGTGGCTCGACAAGGGGCTTTCGCGCGTGATCCTCGGCACCGTGGCGGTGCGCGATCCGGAGCTGGTCAAGGAAGCCTGCAAGGCATTTCCGGGCAAGATCGCCGTCGGCATCGATGCGCGCGCCGGTAAGGTCGCCGTGGAAGGCTGGGCGGAGACTTCGGACCTTTCGGCGGTCGAGCTTGCGCGACGTTTCGAGGGCGCTGGCGTGGCCGCCATCATCTACACCGATATCGACCGCGACGGCGTTTTGACCGGCATCAACTGGGAATCGACCATCGAACTGGCCGACGCCGTTTCCATTCCTGTGATCGCTTCGGGCGGTCTCGCCTCCATCGCCGACATCGTCCGCATGACCATGCCCGATGCCGCGAAGCTCGAAGGCGCGATCTCCGGCCGGGCGCTTTACGACGGGCGGATCGATCCCGCCGAGGCGCTCCGGGTGCTTAGGAGAGAGGTTGCATGAGCGTTGACGGTCGCCTGAACCGGGCTCGCAAGAAGGCTAATCCCGCATGACACTCAAAGCCCGCGTCATACCCTGTCTCGATGTGAAGGACGGCCGCGTCGTCAAGGGCGTCAATTTCGTCGACCTGATCGATGCAGGCGATCCGGTGGAGGCCGCGAAGGCCTATGATACCGCCGGCGCCGATGAACTCTGCTTTCTCGATATCACCGCCTCCAGCGACAACCGCGAAACGATCTTCGACGTGGTGGCGGGCACTGCCGAGCAATGCTTCATGCCGGTGACGGTGGGCGGTGGCGTGCGCGAGGTCGGCGATATCCGCAAGCTGCTGCTGGCCGGTGCGGATAAGGTGTCGATCAACACGGCGGCGGTGAAGGATCCGGAACTGGTGGCGCGCGCGGCCGACAAATTCGGCAATCAGTGCATCGTCGTGGCAATCGACGCCAAGCAGGTTTCCGGCGAGGGCGAGCCGCTGCGCTGGGAGATCTTCACCCATGGCGGCCGCACGCCGACCGGTATCGACGCCGTGGAGTTTGCCCGCAAGGTGGTCGATCTCGGCGCCGGCGAAATCCTGCTCACCTCGATGGACCGCGACGGCACCAAGGCGGGCTACAACATTCCGCTGACGCGCGCGGTGGCCGACGCCGTGCGTGTCCCGGTCATCGCGTCTGGCGGCGTCGGCACGCTTGACCACCTGGTCGAAGGCGTTCGTGACGGCCACGCCGCTGCGGTTCTGGCCGCCTCGATCTTCCATTTCGGCACGTATACAATCGGCGAGGCCAAGGCGCATATGGCCGCTGCCGGCATTCCCATGCGGCTCGATCCCGCGCAGACCCCGGAGCAGGCATGAGCCAGTTCGATCTCGCCCGTCTGGAAGCCATCATCGCCGAACGCGCGCGTTCGGGCGACGGGAATTCCTGGACTGCAAAACTGTTCGCCAAGGGCACGCCCAAGGCCGCGCAGAAGCTCGGCGAAGAAGCCGTCGAAACGGTGATCGCCGCCGTGTCGCACGACAGGGACGAGCTGATTTCGGAAAGTGCCGATCTCCTTTATCATTGGCTCGTGGTTCTGACACTGGAGGGCGTTTCGCTCGACGAAGTGATGGCCGAGCTCGAAAACCGCACCGCGCGCTCGGGCATCGACGAGAAGGCATCCCGAAAGGGATAGATCGTTTCCGCTTCGGATGGCATCATCCGGTGTATGAACGACAGCCAGGGATCAAAGACAGCCATGGCGGCAAGGAAGGGGGCCGCAGACTTCATGGATCAGCTTGTCTCAGGGGAGAAATACTCCCCCTATCGCATTTTCAGCGCCGATAAATGGGCGCAGTTCCGTGCCGATACGCCGCTGACGCTGACAGAGGATGAAGTCCGGCGGCTTCGGTCTCTCAACGACCCGGTCGATCTCGAAGAGGTGAGCCGGATCTATCTTTCCATGTCGCGGCTTCTTTCGGCTCACGTGGAAGCCACCCAACTCCTGTTTCGCCAGAGGCAGGGGTTCTTCGATTCCGAAGACGTGGTCAAATCTCCC
>NZ_CAJXGF010000204.1 GCF_913053745.1 uncultured Nitratireductor sp. | reverse complement strand
CGGATGGCCGGCATTGTAGTAGATGTCGACGCCACTCACCGTGTGCGAGCCAATGCTCAGCCCGTCATAGGCGGTACCATTTTGAAGTTCTTCGAGGGGCGTCATGTAGACTGTGGCGGATAGTTTGCCATCGTGATCATAGGCCAGGAAAGGGCCGGCGGGCAGGGTTTCGGGATCGACGAACAGCGTGCCGAGACCCGGGATAAACTCCGGCAGGGGTAAAGCATCGCTGACTTTGACGTAAGGTTCTCCGGGCGGTGCTTCCTTCAGAGTTTCCTTGTCATGCGCGACTGCTGGAGCTGCTGCAAGAAGCGATACGGAGGTAAACAGTATTGGCAGAAATTTCATGGGGTTGTCCTTTCCTGTTGGATTGAGGCCCTTTGGAGGGTGCTCGATCCATTGGATGCGCGCCGCTGCAAAACGTTCCCGAAATTGAGCCGCCCTGGCCGAATAAAAATTCTACGACGTATCGGGAACGCAGCGCCGGGTCCGCGCATCCAATGGTCGAACGGAGCGATTGCCCCATCCCGCCGAGCGGCCGTCTTGCCGCAAGAAGGAGTTTGATTGTGCTCAACACGATGATCCCCCCCGATCACACCTGCGACAGCGTCCCGGCATCTGCCCGAATTCGCGCACGTTTGAGGGATGCCGGCCACACCTTCCGGGCCAATGACAACATTGCGGCTTTCATCGAGGATGGTGAGCTGGGAGACCTTTGCCTGGAAGTCGAGAACCGGATGAATGCGGTGCTCGACGCGCTCGTGATCGACACGGAGAACGATCACAACACCGTGGGCAGCGCGCGGCGGGTGGCGAGGATGTTTGTCGATGAGGTGTTTGCAGGGCGGTATCGCCCGGCACCGCCCGTCACCAGCTTTCCCAACGTCTCGCAGCTGAATGAACTGATGATCGTCGGCCCGCTCACGGTGCGCAGTGCCTGCTCCCACCATCTGTGCCCGATCATGGGAAAGATGTGGATCGGTGTCCTTCCCAGCAGGGAGGCTGAACTGATCGGTCTGTCCAAGTTTGCCCGCCTTTGCGACTGGATCATGAGCCGCCCGCAGATTCAGGAGGAAGCTGTGATCATGTTGGCCGATGAACTCGAAAGCCGTCTTCAGCCTGAAGGGCTGGCCGTCGTGATGGAGGCGGATCATTTTTGCATGCACTGGCGTGGCGTGAAGGATGAGCAGCCGGTGATGACGACATCCATCATGCGCGGCGCGTTTTTGCAGAACGAGGCGCTGAGGCGTGAATTTCTCGACCTGCGAAAAGGGGGCGACAAGTGATCCTGATCAGACGTTCAAGATCAAGTCCGACAAGTCTATTCTGTTGGCTCGGCAGTAGTGAACCCTCGATGCCAGGGAACGGGATGAAGGGTGCTGGTGTTGTTCAACTCCGAGGAGGCACAAATGCATGAAGCCATCGAACGGGCTGCATCTGTATACACTGAAGATGTTCCAGATACCGAATTGGCCAGGCGTGCGGCCCGAAAGGACGGCGCCGCCTTCGAGGCGATCATGCGTCGCCACAACCAGCTCCTGTTCCGAACGGCCCGGGGCATCGTGCGCAGCGACGGCGAGGCAGAGGATGTCGCGCAGGAAGCATGGATGCAGGCTTGGCGCGCGCTGTCGGGCTTCCGCGCCGAAAGCAAGCTTTCCACCTGGCTGGTCCGCATCACGGTCAACGAGGCGTTGGGCCGGTTGCGCCGGAAAAGCGCGCAAATCATTCCACTGGAGACAGCCATGATGTCGTCCGACAAGGACACACGCTCGGCACTGACGGAAGCACCTGCTCGTGGGCCGGAGCATTCGGTCGAACGGTCCCAGCTCCGCGCTCTAATCGAGGCGCGCATCGCGGTGCTGCCCGAAGCATTTCGCAGCGTCTTCATGCTGCGGGCAATCGAGGAAATGAGCGTCGATGAGGTGGCGGAGGTGCTGGACATTCCCGCAGCCACAGTCCGCACACGCTATTTTCGTGCCCGTGCCCTTCTGCGTGAAAGTCTCGCGCAGGAGATGGACGTCGCCATCGGCGAGGCCTTCAGCTTTGCAGCTGAGCGTTGTGATCGCATCGTGGCGGGCGTGATGGCTCGAGCCCGGACGGAAGGACTTTGCGAGTAAGGCTGCTTGCTGGGCGGGAACCATCTGCGCTCCGCGGGGCGAGTGATACGAAGGGAGACATGGCATGGGCAATACGCAGGACGTGGATAGGGGCCGGGACCTCACCGAGGGGGTGACGTTGGCTGACTTCAACGACCGACAGATGTTGCGTGGGCATGTGGGGAAGGCCTCCGTTCTGCTTGCACGTGTTGGTGAAGAGGTTCTGGCGGTCGATGCCAGTTGCACGCATTACGGAGGTCCGCTGGACGAGGGACTGATCACCGGAGAAACCGTTCGCTGTCCGCTTCATCATGCCTGTTTTTCGCTTCGCACCGGCGAGGCTCTGGGCGCTCCTGCCTTTGACCCATTGTCATGCTGGAAGGTGGAGCGTGATGGCCAACGCATTATCGTTCGCGAGAAGACCGCGCCGCCGCCGCGCGTGACAGCAAACACGGATGAACCCCGCGCCATCGTGATCATTGGCGCTGGAGCTGCCGGATTTGCTTGCGCCGAAATGCTGCGCAGAAGAGGCTATGATGGGACACTCACTCTTCTCGGGGCCGACGAGGATGCGCCGTATGACCGGCCGAACCTGTCCAAGGACTATCTCGCCGGAGATGCACCGCCCGAATGGATGCCGCTCAGGCCGGATGAGTTTTATCAGAAAAACGACATCGAATTGCAACTGGGCGAAACGGTTTCCTCCATCGACGTGCCGGCGCACCGCGTGGTGCTGGAGGGCGGGCGTGTTCTGGAGTTCGACCGCCTTCTGATCGCGACGGGAGCGGAACCGGTTCGCCCACCGATCCCCGGTGCCGGCCTGTCGCATGTCTTCACCCTGCGCAGCTTTGCTGACGGACGTGCACTTGCCGATGCGGCAGAGAGAGCGAAGACTGCCGTTGTGCTGGGCTCGGGTTTCATAGGACTCGAGACGGCGGCGGCGATTAGGCAGCGCGGACTGACGGTGCACGTGGTCACGCAGGATGCCCGTCCGCTTGAGAAGGTGCTTGGGCCCGCGCTGGGAGATTTCATTGCCGGGTTGCACGAAGACCATGGTGTCACTTTCCGCATGCGGACTTCGATCAAGGCGATCTCCGCCAATGCGGTGACACTCTCTTCAGATGACACGATTGAGGCGGACTTGGTTGTCATCGGTGCAGGTGTACGCCCGCGCACCGCACTGGCGGAGAAGGCGGGGCTGTCGGTCGATGATGGAATTCTCGTCGATGCACGGCTCCAGACGTCTGCCCCCGGCATTTACGCGGCGGGTGACGTGGCGCGCTGGCCGGGGCCGCAGAACCGAGAAACGATGCGCATTGAACACTGGGTGGTAGCAGAGCGCCAGGGTCAGGTGGTGGCTGCAAACATGCTTGGTGATGATAAGCCGTTTGACGACACGCCTTTCTTCTGGAGTGCGCATTACGACATTCCCATTCGCTATGTGGGCCATGCCGAAGACTGGGATGTTGCGGCCGTTGATGGCGATATTACAGCGTGCGATGCCAGCGTCAGCTACCGGAGGAGCGGGCGAACGCTGGCCGTAGCCACCCTTGGGCGAGATATGGAGGCGCTGGTCAGAAGGCGAACCCTGCCAACCCCCGAATGAGGCCTGCTGGCCTCTACCGAGCTGGGTAGCGAACACGCAGGTCGGGGTCGATCACGGCGCCGTCGCACAAGTGCGCCTTGGTGAGCTTTCCGATGTCCATGACATGATAGACGCTCACGCCGCGTGCGATGAGGTGGTCGGTGATAATCCGCCGATGGCAGCGCCACCAGACCGCTTCCGCACACATGAGGGCGCATCGCCGCTCACGGCAAAGATCAAGCAGCTTGAGCAATGCTGATCGAAACGTGTCGGTGAGGGCGAAATCCGCGTAGTTGTGAAAGCTCTTGTTGCGCCAGAAGCCGTTTTCATCAGGCGGTATTTCTACGACCTTGGACCTTAGACCGCCAAGGGGCGGGCAATGGATGTAGCCGATTCCATCAGATTGGAGCTGTGGCTCGAGAAACTCCGAATTATAGGACGGATTGGTCCGTGATCTCGGAAACCTGCGCACGTCGACAACCATGTCGATTGACGCTTCCAGAAGCATTGCCTTGAAGGTTTCCAGTGTCCGGTTCGAATGGCCGATCGTGAAAGCGACTCCTTCAGGCTGGACCGCCTCATCCATTTTTTGAAAGCGCCGATTCCTTGTGAGCGGCGATATGATCGGTCTTGTCGCTCTTGATCTCGTATTGGGGCTCGTCTGGCGATGCGCGCCGCCTGTGCCCCTTGTACTCGAAGTCGCTGTCGTGAATCTTGATGACCTTTCCGGAGACCCGTCCGGCCTCCGAATTCCAGCTCACTGAATCACCGACATCGAACCTGGCCATTGGACTGTACTCCTCGTCTGGGCATTGCCAAGAACAACGCGTGGTGGATGAAGGACGTTCCAAATGCGAAGTGGTGTGGCCGTCCCGAGGGCCGCGATCGGGAACCCAGATCACCGAACCACCTGTTTGAGACCGTCCAATGCTATCGGCAATTCAGCGCGGGCCGTGCCCGCCTCTGCGTAGATGGCATAGGCGGGATAGGTGAAGCGGGGAGCTCCTGTAACGAGTTCGAGTTCGCCGGTTTCCAGGTGTGGTTTGACAGCACCTTTTCGAAAGTACCCGCTACCTCCAGCGCGAAGAATGTAACTCAGGCCGAGGGGTCCAAGGCCGACCAACAGCCCGTGTGGGTCTGTTGAAAGTGTCGCCGAAGCCTGTGACGCTGCAAACTGTGGCCCCCAGTCGACATGGACATAGTGCGGTTCTTCCGACGCAGCTTTCTTCACGGTCCGCACGAGAACGAGTTCTTCTTCCTCGATCAGTTCAACCTTGAAACCCGTCAACATCGGCGGTGCGTAAAGCACGGCGATGTCGAGCACGCCGGTCCGCAATTGCTCAATCAACTGGTCCGGCAAGCCGACATTGGCGCGAATGGCGATTTCCGGCCGGTTCTGCTTCATCCATAGCAGCCAGTCGAGCAGCACGGGGTTCCACAGGCTGAGTTCGCCGCCCAGAGCTATGATGCCGGTCTTTCCTGCCGGAATTTTGAGTTGCTGGCGAGCGCGTTCCCACACCTGGAGAAAGGACAGTGCGAAGCGTTCGAACTCACGGCCGGCCGATGTCAGAACCGCTCCGTTCCGGTTTCGTATGAAGAGTTTGCGTCCGAGTTCGTCCTCGAGCGTGCGGATACGTGCGCTCACCGTGGTTTGGGTGACATGCAGCCGTTCGGACGCTTTCAGGAAGCTTCCAGTGTGCACGATCTCCAGAAACGTTCGCGCGCGTTCAATATCCATCACGATCTCCGATAAATGCAATTTATTTGCACTGATACAGCATTTAATTCCATTTGCCTTTGATTTTCGAAAGGCGCAGCCTGAGCGTGGTTCACGAGGAGTCCGCCAATGCAGCATTCGTCAAAGCCCCCGCAATATGCGTCCCCGCCATGCTTCATGCATGAGCTGTCCGCCAGCGGTGGCGGTGAACATGTCGCCTCGAAGGACTGGATGGAGGTTCGACGCTGGCGAAAGGAACAGCGCAAGCTCCTGATTGCAGCTCGGATGGCAAAGAGTCAAATCGAGCGGCAAGCCTGTTCCGACGGGATCGTTCGGAAGTTGGATCGGACGATCAAACAGTTCGCAGGCAAGGTGATCGGCATCTATTGGCCGGTACGAGGAGAACCGGACCTGCGCAACTGGGGCGTCGAAGCCATCGATCGTGGTGGGCGGCTGGCGCTGCCGGTCGTCACTGAGAAGGGGGCGCCGCTTGAATACCGGCTATGGACTCCCGGTGATCCTCTGGAGCGGGGTGTCTGGAACATTCTCGTGCCGGCAGGGGGGATCTGCAGTGCAGCCTGATGTTGTCATCGCGCCACTCGTGGGTTTTGACGCAAGGAGCTACCGGCTCGGCTATGGCGGCGGTTATTTCGACCGCACTCTGGCGGCGATGTCCGCGAAGCCGCGGACGATAGGCGTTGGTTATGCCGACTGCACGCTCACAAGCATTTTCCCACAACCTCACGACATACCAATGGACGAGATCATCACGAGTTAACCGCTGAAGACAGGCAGTCGATTTTCGGACAAAGCGACGTGTCCTCGCCAATTCCTCGAGACCACCGTGCCTGTCGCATGAAAGAGGGTCCTGCACATGTCTGCGAATGCACATGAGAAAGAGTTGGAGCGAGCCGCCGACGCTCCACCATTCGTTCGCCGTTGGTTATTCTCGACCAATCACAAGGATATCGGAACGCTCTATCTGATCTTCTCGATCCTTGCGGGCATTCTCGGCACTGCTTTGTCGGTCGCCATTCGTATGGAGTTGCAGGAGCCGGGCTTGCAGATATTTTCCGCCTCCGAAACCTTCAACGTGTTTGTAAGCGCCCACGGGCTCGTAATGATCTTCTTCGTGATCATGCCGGCGCTCATCGGTGGCTTCGGCAACTGGTTCGTGCCGATCATGATTGGTGCGCCGGATATGGCCTTCCCGAGTATGAACAACATTTCGTTCTGGCTGATTGTCGT
>NZ_CAJXGF010000203.1 GCF_913053745.1 uncultured Nitratireductor sp. | reverse complement strand
GGGCCTCCCTGCTCCGGCGGGCAGAGCGTTACAGCCGAGGCGTCGACCGGGTGATCGATCCCATGATCGATCCCCTGGGGGTGGTGATCGAGGCGCAGCACAGTCCGGTCGAGGCGACGATCCGCGCCATCAATCCGATGGCCCGCATCCACCGTGCCGAGCGCGCCCGCGTAGCGCTGACAAACATTCTCGACCGCGGCGCGTTCGACCTGAAGCGCGTGCTCGACAACGACCCGCATTTCCTCGATCACGACCATCCGGATCATGTCTGCGGCCCTGATTGCGATCATGACCACGATCATGGGCACGGGCACGACCATCATCACCACGCACATGACCATGGCGCGGCATCGCCGATCCACGATGCCGGCGTAAAGTCGTTCTCGCTACGCGGTGGCGAAATGGACCCCAAGAAGTTCCTTCCCTGGCTGGAGAAGACCACGCAGATGGACGGACCGAACATTCTGCGCCTCAAGGGCATCATCGCGTTTGCGGACGACCCCGACCGTTTCGTGGTTCAGGGGGTTCACATGATTGTCGAGGGCGACCATCAGCGCCCCTGGCGGGACGACGAAAAGCGCGAGACGCGCCTCGTCTTCATCGGCCGCGATCTGGACACCGAGCGCCTGCAACGCACCTTCGAAGCCTGCCAGGCCTGACGACGCATGCCCACCATTGCTCCGCTCGACCTCGACAACCATTGCATTGCCATCGCCTGGCTGAACGACAGTCCCCATTTCGCGCTCGCCGATGGCGTGGTGCATCGTCTCGACAATGGTCACAAATGGGCAGAGGTTCATGACGGGCTTCTGGCCGCCTGCCCCGATGCAGACCATGCGCGTCTCATCACCGGCGGTGAGGATGGCCGCGTGACGGCGCTTTCGGCAGACGGCACGGTGGAAACGCTGGCCGAGATCGGCCGCAAATGGGTGACCAGCGTTGCCGCAGGCCCGCAGGGCGCGGTCGGCTTTGCCGTCGGGCGCAGCGCCCATGTGCGCTTTGCCGATGGCAAACAGCGCGAATTCCAGCACCCCCGCTCGGTGGAGGGCATCGCCTTCGCGCCAAAGGGCATGCGGCTTGCGGTCGCCCGGTACAATGGCGCGACGCTGCATTTTCCCGCAACCGACGGCAAGCCGACGGAGCTGGAATGGGCCGGCGCGCACACCGGCATCACCTTCTCGCCGGATGGAAAATTCCTCGTCACCACCATGCAGGAAAACGCCCTGCATGGCTGGAAACTGGCCGATGGCAAGCATATGCGCATGGCCGGCTATCCGGGAAAGGTGAAGTGTTTTTCGTGGAGCGCGAAGGGCAAGTGGCTCGCCACTTCCGGCGCACCGGGTGCAATCGTCTGGCCATTTCAGGCCAAGGACGGCCCCATGGGCAAGGCTCCGCTGGAGCTTGGAACACGCGGCGACACGATGGTGACGCAGGTGCGCTGCCACCCCACCGAAGAGATTGCCGCCATCGGCTATGACGATGGCATGATCCTGGCCGGGCGCTTTGCCGACCAGAAGGAGATCCTTCTACGCAGATCGGGCAAGGGCGCGATCACCGCCATGGCATGGGACAATGAAGGCCGCCGCCTTGCATTCGGCACGGAGACCGGTGAAAGCGGCGTGGTGGATATTGCGGGCTGAAATCGACACCCTGCGCCTCGATCTTCGCTTGCGGTGGGCAGCGCGTCATGTAGCCTTCTTGTCGGACCAACAGCATGAAGGAGCATGCGGTGGAGAGCAGGCAAACAGCGCAGGAGCCACCTGCCCGGCTTGAGCTCACCGCCGCGACCTATCGCCATCTTCTGAAAACGGCACACCGCCACGCGTCGCACGCATTCGAAGCGGAAGACCTGCTTCATGAAACGCTGATCGTCGCACTGACTGCCGCCAATCGCCCAGGTGTGGTGAGCCGCGCCTGGCTTCAAGGCGTCATGCGGAACGTGGCGGCAACGAGAAGGCGCTCGGCCTACCGCCGATCACGGCACGAGAACGCCGCCCTGGTTATCGAGCCCGCGGACGACAGCGAAATCCCCACGGAATTCCTCGCAAACCTGCCAAGAAGCCAGAGAATCGTCGCGCTTCTCGCGCTCGGCGGCCATACGCGCAATGAAATCCGCCACCTTCTGCGCATTTCCGATGCAAGCCTGCGCCAGCGGATTGCCGGCCTGCGCTGGCGTTGGCGCGATGCCGCCCCCAATGCCGAAACCCTTCCCGGAAAGCTTTTGGCGGGCACGCTCGCCTTCGGCACGATCCGGCAGTGCCTTCTGCCACTGACCGGGCTCAAAACCGCGTTTCTTGCGAGCCACGATCCGGACGGGAATCTTTTTGCGATACGTTTTTCTCCTTCCAAAGCTCACAAATCAGGTTCGTGCGGCAATTAGGAAACGGAACCCACACTGTAACATCAGGAGACAGACATGCTTTCCAATATCCGCATCGGCAACATCTGCTACTACGTCAATGACATCGACCGCACGGAGGCGTTTTACCGCGATGTGATCGGGCTGAATGTCGAGAGGATGGAAGGAGACGAGGAGACAGGCGACTGGCTGCTGGCCAGCATCGCGAACAACATCGATCTCATCTTCTTCAAGATGGAGTCCCGCCCTGGAAACACCCCCATTGTCGTGTTCGATCTTTCCGAAGGCGGCATCGATGATGTCGTTGCGGGTCTGGCGGAGAAAGGCGCAACCATCGTAACGCCCGTCAGCCACGCTCCGGGTGGCTGGTCGGCCGAATTTGCCGATCCGGACGGCCATGTCATGTCCGTTTACCAGTCGGAAGAGCGCCCGCGCAAAAGTGCGTAAAAGCTACCTCACGAGCACCGCTCGCAAATCGTTGACATTCGTGCCGGTCGGCCCCGGCACGAAAAGATCGCCCAGTGCATCGAACGCACCCCAGGCGTCGTGCGCGGCAAGCAGCGCCTTCGCATCATGGCCGGCAGAGCGCAGCCGCGCCACGGTGCGGTGATCGGCAAATGCGCCGGCATTCTCCTCCGACCCGTCGATGCCATCCGTATCGGCGGCGAAAGCCGAAATGCCGGGCACGCCTTCAATGCCGAGCGCCAGCGACAGAAGGAACTCGGTGTTGCGCCCGCCGCGCCCGCCGCTCTTGCCAAGCGTCACCGTGGTTTCACCGCCCGAAAGCAGCACGACGGGCTTTCGGAAAGGGCGGTCGCGCAACGCCACCTCGCGGGCGATCGCCGCGTGAACGCGTCCCACCTCGCGCGCCTCGCCCTCAATCGCATCCGACAGGATGACGGCAGGCACGCCCTGCGCTTCGGCAGCAGCCGAAGCGGCTTCCAGCGAGCGCGCGGCCGAGGCGATGACGTGAACCTCATGGCCTGCAAAACGTGGATCATCCGGCTTTGGTGCGTCTGCCGCAGGTGATGCGAGATGCTGCATCACCGCATCGGGCAGCTGCATGCCATAGGTCTCGATCACGGCAAGCGCATCCGCGCGGCTGGCCATGTCGGGCACCGTTGGCCCAGAGGAAACGAGCGCCGGATCATCGCCCGGGATGTCCGAGACGATCAACGAAACGACCCGTGCCGGATGGGCGGCAAGCGCCAGCCTGCCGCCTTTAATGGCGGAAATGTGCTTGCGCACCGTGTTCATGGCCGAGATCGGCGCGCCGGACGCCAGAAGCGCCTCGTTGACGGCCATCTCGTCTGCAAGCGTCAAATCGCCAGCCGGTGCGGGGAGCAGAGCGGAACCGCCCCCGCAAACGAGCGCAATCACCAGATCGTCCGGGCCGAGCCCGGCCACGCTGTCCAGAAGGCGCCGCGTGCCGGCGAGACCGGCCTCGTCGGGCACCGGATGCGCCGCCTCCACAATTTCGACCATGCGGGTTGGCGCGCCATAGCCGTAACGAGTGACGACAACGCCTTCCAGGGGCCCGTTCCAGGCATCTTCGAGCGCCACCGCCATCTGCGCGGCACCCTTGCCAGCGCCGACGACGATTGTGCGGCCTTTCGGCTTCGGAGGCAGAAACGCGCGAATGGTTCTTGCCGGATCGGCGGCTTCTATGGCGGCCTGGAACAGCCTTTGGAAAAAAACCTTCGGATCGATGCTGCCGTTCAAACGCGCCCCCGGTTCTATAAGGCGCTCTTGGCCGCCTCTCCCGCGACATAGGTTTCCACGATGGCGCGGTCATCGGCAAGCGTCTGGAGCAGGAAAAGCTCTTCGACCAGCGTTTCGATGCGCTCCATGCGCAGCGCCATGACCGGCGTCGCGCGCGCGTTCAGCACCACCATGTCGGCATCGGTGCCCGGTTCCAGCGTGCCAACGCGCTCCGACAGGGAAAGCGCCTCGGCATTGCCGCGCGTGATCTGCCAGAAGGAGGCGAGCGGGTTCAGCTTCTCGCCGTTGAGCGCGATCACCTTGTAACCCTCATCCATGGTGCGCAACATGGAGTAATTGGTGCCACCGCCCACATCCGTCGCCGAGGCCAAACGCAGCGGCTTCTCGCGTTTGCGATAGCGCTGATAGTCGAAAAGGCCGGAGCCGAGGAAAAGGTTTGAGGTGGGGCAGAACACGGCGACCGAGCCCGTGTCCGAAAGCACATCCGCCTCGCGCTCGGAAAGATGAATGCAATGGCCGAGAAGCGCTTTCGGCCCCAGCAGCCCATAATGCTCATAGATGCCGGTATAATCCGGCGCGTCGGGATAAAGCTCTCGCGTGAATGCGATCTCGTCGTGGTTTTCGGAAAGATGCGTCTGCATGTGCAGGTCGGGAAACGCACGCATCAGTGCTGCGGCCATCTCCATCTGTTCGGGACTGGAGGTGATGGCGAAACGCGGCGTGACGGCATAGTTGAGCCGGCCCCTGCCGTGCCATTCGCCGATCAGCGTCTTCGTGTCGTCGTAGGAGGATTGAGGCGTGTCCGTGAGCGCTTCCGGCGCGTTGCGGTCCATCATTACCTTGCCGCCGACGACACATAGATTGCGCGCCAGCGCTTCCTCAAAAAACGCTTCCGCGCTTTCCTTGTGAACCGAGCAATAGGCCGCCACCGTGGTCGTGCCGTTGCGCAGCAACTCATCGAAGAACAGCCGGGCAATGCGGCGCCCATGCTGAATGTCGGAGAACTTCGTTTCCTCCGGGAAAGTATAGTCGTTCAGCCAGTCCAGAAGCTCCGCGCCGTAGCTGGCGATCACCTGCATCTGCGGGAAATGCGCATGGGCGTCGATGAAACCCGGCAGGATGAGATGCGGACGATGATCCACCACCGCGTGCCCCGCTTCGGTTCCGGCTGCGACCTCGGCAAAGCTGCCGGATGCGAGGATGACGCCATCTTCGACCAGAACCGCGCCATCCTCTTCAAAGACATAAGCGTCGTGGTCGTCGATGCTTCGCGATTCGGCCTTGAAGGACAGAAGCCGTCCACGGATGAGTTTCTGTGCCATGTGCTAGCGCGCCTCTTCGAACCAGGTAACGATCAGCCGCCGTTCCTCCTCCGTAATGCCCGAAACATTGCCGGGCGGCATGGCGTGGCTGCGGCCTGCCTGCAGATAGATTTCGCGCGCGTGCTCGGCAATAGAAGCATCCGTGTCGAGCACAACATTCTTCGGCGGATAGGGAATGCCTTCATAGCCGGGCACCGCGGCATGGCACATGGCGCAGCGCCCCATCACCGTCTCGCGCACCGCCGGGAAATGCGTGGAGGCGACGAAGCTCTGCCCCGTCGCCGAAAGCTTTGCCTCGTCGGTCAGCACCTGTGGCACGGTGGAAAGCCACATGATGACGATGAAGAGCACGCCCGCCAGCCCCCAGGTCCAGTGCGGCGTGCCCTTGCGGGCGTGCACCGTATTGAAATAGTGGCGGATCAGCACGCCGATGATAAAGATGAGCGATGCGATCACCCAGTTGAACTGGGTGCCGAAGGCCAGCGGATAGTGGTTCGACAGCATCAGGAAGACGACGGGCAGCGTCAGATAATTGTTGTGCAGCGAGCGCTGCTTGGCCTGCATGCCAAGCTTGGGGTCGGGCGTGCGGCCCGCCTTCAGATCGGCCACCACGATCTTCTGGTTGGGAATGATGATGAGGAAGACATTCGCCGTCATGATCGTTGCGGTGAACGCGCCCAGATGCAGGAAGGCGGCACGGCCGGTGAAGAGCTGCGTATAGCCCCACGCCATCGCCACAAGGATCGCGTAAAGCACCAGCATCAGCCCCGTGTCGTTTTTACCGAGCGGCGATTTGCACAAAAGATCGTAGAGCAGCCAGCCGAGTCCGATGGAGGCGAGTGAGATGAGAATGCCGCCCCAGGCCGGCACATCGAGCACGTTGCGGTCGATCAGATAAAGATCCGCGCCCGCATAGTAGACGATGGCAAGCAGCGCGAAACCGGAGAGCCAGGTGGAATAGGATTCCCATTTGAACCAGGTCAGGTGCTCCGGCATGGAGGCGGGCGCGACCAGGTATTTCTGGATGTGATAGAAGCCGCCGCCGTGAACCTGCCACTCCTCGCCATGAACGCCCTCCGGCAGGCCCGGCCGCTTCACTAGCCCCAGATCGAGCGCGATGAAGTAAAAGGATGAGCCGATCCAGGCGATGGCGGTGATCACGTGCAGCCAGCGCACACCGAAGTTCACCCACTCCCAGAAAATCGCGAAATCGCTCATTCAACTGCCCCCGCAAAGTGAAGGCGGGCCATGGCCCGCCTTCCGTGTTCAATTCAGACCGCCAGGGATCAGGCTTCCAT
>NZ_CAJXGF010000202.1 GCF_913053745.1 uncultured Nitratireductor sp. | reverse complement strand
TCGACAGTTGGGCTCCTGGCTATGTGCGTTCGCAACCCGGCTTCACACGCTGGCGCTGGAACACGGAGAAGCGCGCCAAACGCCTCCTTTACTTCACCGGCAAGCTGATGCGCGGGCGAATGTCGCTCATCACCTACCTGAAGGAATTCAGCCTCTCGCTGAAACTCATCGAACGTTTCGCGCCTGGACGCGCCATGAATCCGGAGGAGGAAGCCAACGAGGCCGTGACCCAGTTTCTGGTGCGCGCCGCGCGCCGCTACCGTCCACGCGCGCTCAACAGCGAAAACATCCTGTTTTTTCGCAGTCAGGCGACCCACGCGCGTGCCAAACGACTGTTGTTCGGCTGGCGTGGTTTCGTGCCCGACGAATCCCCTGTGTTCGACCTGAACGGATGGCACGAGGACTCGCTCAGCGAAAACGGTATCGAAAAGCTTTCCGCCGTACTCGGCGAGCGCCTTGAACTGGGAGGCCACTCTGAACAATGAGATCCGAACGGCCACTGGCCGTGATCAACCGCATGCGCCGCTTCGCATCGGCATCGTGCGCACGGCCGGCCGGGCGTTCGAAAACTGGGAACTTCAACTCATCGAACGAATGCTCGCGGACCGGCGTTTCCGGCTCGTAGCCATTCTCGAGGATGCGAAACCGGCCCGCAGCGCCCGCCCGAACATGCTGACAAGGACCGTGGCGCGGCTCGACAGCGCGTTTTTTGCACGTCAACCGGTCTATCGCGCCCGGCGCTTCGAGCGCGCAGGAAACGGTATATTGAATGTTCCGCTTATCGAAACCGACCATGAAGACGACCGTCGCGAGCTCGATCTCGACCTCGTTCTACGTCACCGCGACACCCGTTTACCCGAAACCTTCGTGAAAAGCCTCACTTTCGGCATCTGGTCCCTCAGCCATGTTTTTACCCAGTCCGGCATGGTGAGTTGGGATGGCATCGTCGACATGGCCGCGGGCGCTCCCACCAGCCATCTTGCGCTGTTTGTCGAAACCGCGCGGCAGCCGGAAAGGCGAACCGTCGCCGAGGCCGCGTTCAATGTGAAGTTCAGCGCCGCGCGCAACGCCGCCTTCATCAAGGAGAAATCGGTTCTGCTCCTGATGCGCGAGCTAAAACGGGTTGCCGAAACCCGCAAGCTGCCGAGACCGCTCAAAGCGTCCGGCACAGTACCCACGCTTAACCCGCCCGGCCTCATCGAGACCGGCCGATATGCCGCCGAGCTTTTTAAGAACACCACGCAGCGCGCCCTGAAAAGCGTGCGACGCGCCTCTCATCAGGAAACCGCCGTGTGGACGCTTTACAGCGGACGCGGCGCCATCGACGATTTCGACCCAAGCGAAGCCATAGAGATTCCGCCAACGGACACCGCGATCAGGGCCGATCCCTTTCTCTTCCATCATGAGGGCCGGACCTTCCTGTTCTATGAAAATTACGGCCTTCGCGACACCAGGGCGCATATCGCCGTGGGTGAGATTACCCGCAACGGTTTCGAGCCCATCGGGATAGCGCTGGGCGGAAACGAGCATCTCTCCTTTCCCTTCGTGTTCAAGCATGGCGACGATATCTTCATGATGCCGGAAACCCATCAGCGAAAACGCATCGAAATCTGGCGTGCCGTCAACTTTCCTCTCGTATGGGAACCCTATTCACGGGCCCTGGAAGGCTGGTCCACCGCCGACAGCACCCTTTTCAGACATCGGGGGCAATGGTGGCTTTTCACCAATCTCTCCGATCATCACGCCTTCGAAGATCATTGTTCGGCGCTTTATGCCTTCCAGGTTGACGGGCCGAAGCTCAGCCGGCTTGTCTCCCACCGTCGCAACCCCGTGGTGATGGGCAGTGCCACGGCACGCAATGCTGGCCGTATTTTTTCGCGCCATCGCCGCCTCTATCGCCCCGCGCAATACAATGCGCACGGCATTTACGGCTATGGCCTCAACATCATGGAGATCGAGCACCTGGACATGAACGACTATCGGGAGACCTGCGTGCGCCGGATCCTGCCCGACTTCAAGCCCGGGCTGACCGGCTGCCATCATTTCGACGCCAGCGGTTCCCGTTATATACTGGATGCGCGGCTCAATGCCTGATGGCGCTCCATGCGCAATGCCGGTCGCCATGCGCCGCGCACGTCCCGGCGGGCCGGCTGCAGCCGCGTGCCGCGATAATTGAGCGCAACCGTGTTGCCCGCCGTCATTGCCGCTACGGCGCCGATGTAGCCACGCGGCAGGGAGAGATGGAGAAGCTGCCACTGTGCCGGCGCGTCCTCGACGCCGTCGAGCCGCAAGAGACGTGGCGTTTCGTTCGGATCGATGGTCACATCGAACGATTCCAGCGGCAGGGAAAGCCCCGCGCCATGCGCTTTTACAAACGCTTCCTTGCGTGTCCAACAACGGAAGAACGCGCCGAGGTAATCCTGCGCGGAGACCGCCTTCAGCGCTTCGTTTTCTGCCTGCGAGAAGAAGTGTTCGGCGAGATTTTCCCGGAATGGAAGAACCCGTTCGATGTCGATGCCGAGCTGATAGCGATCGGATACGGCGAGAACCGCCGTAGCACCGCTATGGCTGAGGTTGAAATGAAGTGGCGGTTCGCCCCGACCCGCAAGCCGCGGCTTCCCGAAAGCGTTGTAGGAAAAGGAAAGGCGGCTCGCCGCCACGCCGAGATACGAGCCCAGAATGGCACGCAGCCGACCACGCCCGGCAATGAAACGCAGACGGTGCTGCTCATGTACGAAACGCGAGGCGCGTGCGAATTCCGCCTCGTTGAGCGCCGACACAAGCGGTGGCAGCGCCTCAAGCGGGACATCGAGGGACCATTGCCAGACATCGATCGTGCCGGCGCCAATGCTCACGGGCTTAAGCTGCATAGGACAACCGCCTTTCCGGCGCGCCCTGTCCGGCCATGCGGCGGGCAAGATAGGCCATGAGTGCCGTTGGATAGTTTTCGCCCAGACTGATGCGACAGGTGCGCTTGAGAATGTCGAGCGACCGGGCACACATATCCGGCCCGTAGGTCACGTCCGCCGACGCCCAGCCATAAGGGTTCATGGCGGGATGGAACGCGCGCTTCTCAAGAATCGGCGCCCAGTGGGTGCAAACATGGCGGCTTGAATCGAAAACCCTGTAGACGCCCCGCTTGTGCTGTGCAGCAAATGCTTTCGCTTCGCCTTCGGTCTCGAAAACAAGATGGAGACCGACGGCGTTTTGCGGATCGTTGTGCGGCCCCAGCCGAAACGCGTCGCTGCCCGACAGGATATGCGACATGACCTGATGCCGACGGCGCATGCGCCGCAGCATCGGGTCGAGCTTGGCGAGTTGCACATTGAGCATCGCGCCCTGTATCTGGCTCGCCTTGAAGTTCACGCCAAAAAAGCTTGGTTCGTTGTAGTGGTCGAGATGCCCACGGAAGAGCTCGCCGACATCGTGGTACATACGGGCGCGTGCGAAGAAGCGATCGCTTTGCGACGCTACCGCCCCGCCCTCGCCGATATTGATGTTCTTGAACTGGTTGAAGCTGAAAGCGCCGATATCGCCGATCGTGCCGACGCGTCGGTCGCGGTAACTGGCGCCCACCGCCTGGCAGGCATCCTCGATGACCAACAGCCCGTGCTGGCGGGCGTGCTCCGTAATCGCCTCCATGTCGCACACCATATTGGCCATGTGGACCGGAAGAACGGCGCGCGTATGCCGGGTCAACTTACGTACGATGTCCTCGGGATCCATGGTCAAGGTTTCGTCTATATCGACGATCACCGGCACCGCGCCAACCGCGAGCACCGCGGCCGCGGTGGCGATCCAAGTGTACGCCGGAACGAGCACCTCGTCGCCCGGACCGACGCCCGATGCCGCAAGAGCGCTGATCAGAGCCCCGGTGCCGCTGCTGACCGTCAGCACGTGCTTGATGCCGAACTTTTCGGAAAACGCGTTCTCGAACCGGTCGAGCGGTCCCTCGCCCGGCCCGCCATAGCGCGCCAGCCGACCCGAGGCGATGACCCTGCCGACAGCAAGCCACTCACGCAAACCAACCTTTGCCATAATCTTTTCCCGCTTTGCCGGCGGACGGCGCGTGCCCGGTCTGCGCGGTGCGCAGAGGGGCACGTCGCCCATGTCGCGGCGCCCCATGTATTCTTCGAGCGTATGCCGCGGCCATGGGGTTTTCAAATAATCCAATAATGTAGCCGCGTGGGAGCGCGCTCTACCCCCCAATGGCCAAAACCCTTAGCAAGTCGGCCTTTCTATGCAATTTGGATGAGTTCGGCCGAGGGCTGGTTTTTGCTAGTCTGTGCTTGGGGTTTTCACGGCGCAGCGATCCGTTTTTTCCATGGCTGACGTGCCGTTTTATGGCCCGTTCAGGTGGCGACGTGTCCATTCTAGACTTGCGAACCGTGCCTTCGGGCACACAGATAGATGCCGATCTCGCCCTTGTCGGCGCGGGACCTGCCGGGCTCGCCATCGCGCGCGAGTTTGCCGGCACCGCCCTAAAGGTTGTGCTCATCGAAAGCGGCGGTATCGCGTTCGACCCAAACGTTCAAAAACTCAATCGTGTCGAAAATGTCGGCGATCCGAACACGCGAGACGCCATGTCCCTGCAACGGGGCTACACGGGTGATCTCGCCTGGCTCAACGACATTCCCGCCTTCGAGCTTCGCAATCGCATGGTTGGCGGTAGCACGCACACCTGGGTGGGCAAATGCGCCGCCTTCGACGACATCGATTTCGACACCCGCAAATGGGTTCCCGGTTCCGGTTGGCCGCTGCGACGGCGCGATCTGACCGATGTGCTCGACCGCGCGGCAACACTCCTCAATCTCGGCCCCAACGTCTACGACAAGGCGCTCTATCACCGCCTGGCTTCGCCACCGGCTGATATCGACTTGAACGACGATCTTGTGCGCACCTTCTTCTGGCAGTTCAGCCAAAGACCCAACAGCAGCGAGCCGCTAAGGTTCGGCGATATTGCAAGGGAGTTGACGGCGAAAAACGTCGACATTCTTACCCACGCGACCGTTACCCGTATCGGCCTGGAAGCGAGCGGACGGCGTGTCGAGATATTAGACCTCAAGAGCCTGGCGGGAAGCGAAGCGGCGGTTCACGCCCGGACGGTGGTTTTGTGCGGCGGTGGCATCGAGAACGCGCGGCTGCTTCTGGCCTCCAACGACATTGCCGGTTCCGGCATCGGCAATGAGCGCGATTGTGTGGGACGCTATCTTGCCGACCATCCGCGCACCGTCATCGCGCGCTTTGAGAAAGATTCGCTTCAGGATGTGGCGGAGCATTTCGGCTTTTACGGATTGAAGCACAAACGCCGCACGCATTTTTATCTGCGGGGATTGGCCTTGAGCCCTCGCCTGCAGGTGCGGGAAGGGCTGCTAAACTGCGCCACCTACCCTGTGCAAATGCTCGCGCCCAACGACCCGTGGCTGGCGCTCAAGCGGTTTTACTCAGGCAAGAAGCGCTTCCGTCTCGACGATCTCAGAACCGCCCTCGCCGCGCCGGGAGGTCTCGCCGCCGGCCTGCACCGCCGGTTAGTCATGAAGCGCGGTCTGCCGCGACAACTCACCGAGCTGCGTTTCGACGCCATGGCCGAACAAAGACCCAACCGTGACAGCCGGGTGACGCTCTCCTCCGTCCGCGATCCGCTGGGCACCCCTCTCGCCCGCGTGAACTGGAAGATCGGCTGGGCGGAAACCGCCAGCATCGCGAGGCTGGCCGAACTCATTTCCGCCGAATTCTGGCGCATCGGCCTGCCGCAACCCAAACTCGAACAATGGGTTCTCGACGAGGATTTCAAGAACGCGCCCTTCAGCGATATGGCCCATCCTTCGTGCACCACCCGCATGGGCGACGATCCGGCCACGAGTGTTGTCAATCGGGATGCCAGAGTTCACGGCGTCGACGGGCTTTACGTGGCGGGCAGTTCGGTCTTCACAACACCCGGTCACGCAAACCCGACGCTTATGATACTGGCCATGGCGCTGCGCCTCGCCGACCATCTGAAAACGCGACTTTCGGCGTCAGTGCGCTAGCGTCCCGACTTGAGCCAGCCGGTCCATTTCCAGCTTGCATAGAGAACGCTCAGATAAATGAGCGCACCGACGAGAACCTGCATCGCCATCTGCGAATAGGTCGGCAGATGCATCTCGTCAGGCCAATGGGCCAAAGACGAGACCCCGACGAACATCACCGCCGCCGCAAGCGCGATGAGGCCGCTGTTTGCTGAAATGCGCAGCCAGTCGAGCCCGCCGTAACGGACCTGGAACCAGACGGCGAGGATGCCCGCAAAGGCCGCCGCGACGCACTGCCCGACGGCGGCATAGACAAGGCCGAAAGGCGCCAGCACCACCATCATGCCGATGGACGCAAGGCTGATCATGAGCGACAGCGGCCAAAGCCGCCTGACCTCGCCTCGAACCGACAGCAACGGCTCGGTCACGTAACCCTGAAAGGATACGAGCTGCCGGACGGCGAGAATCTTGACGACCAGCGCCACGGGGGCCCATGTGCTGCCAAGCGCGATGTCCACCAGATTGGGCGCGACCAGGATGAGGCCGACATAAATGGGTGCAGCCACGGCGAACAATGCCGGCAGAAACAGATTTCCAGCCCGGCTGACAGGATCGGTCGACTGCCCGCGGGCATCCTGGCTGCCGGCGCGACGAAAAATCACCCATGCAAGCATTCGAGCCGGTTCGCCGACAAGCTCGGAGAATGCG
>NZ_CAJXGF010000201.1 GCF_913053745.1 uncultured Nitratireductor sp. | reverse complement strand
TCCTGGGTCATATCAGCCTTCGCCATCGTCGGCGCCGGTTTCGGCGCACCCATCGGATTGGCGGTGGACCGGATCGGTGCCAAGCGCATGGTCGTGGGCGGACTTCTGTTTCAGGCGCTCGGCTCGGGCCTCGGCGGTATGGCCGAAAGCGCCGGCCCGCTCATTCTGTCGCGTGTGGTCGAGGGGCTGGGGTTCGTGTCGGTACTGGTCGCGGCACCCACAATCATCTTCGCAACCGTGTCGCCCGGCATCAGGGATCGCGCCATCGCGGTGTGGGCGACTGTCATGCCGGTCGGGATGACGGTGGTAATGCTCGCGGCGCCGCTGTTCACCTATCTCGAATGGCGCGGGTTCTGGATGCTCAACGCGGCGATCCTGCTCGGCTACGGCCTTTTCTTCGTCGCCTCGGCCCCGGCGGCAACGACGGCCGGGCACAGCCAGAATATCAAGGAGCAACTGGCGCGTGTCGCTGCCGCGCCCGGCCCCTGGGGCCTGGCCGCCCTGTTTGCCGCTTTCGCTGCTGCCTTCTTCGCCATTTTCGGCTTCCTGCCGGCACTCCTTACGGATCAGTTCGGCCTGAGCCAGAACCTGGCGAGCACGGTCGCGGCGATCTCCGTGGCGGCAAGCGGGCTGGGCAATCTCGCCGCAGGCGCTCTCATGTCTGCGGGACGGCGTCCGGTTCACGTACTGACAGCGGGATTTGTCGCCATGATCGTCTTCGGATTTGGCGTCCTTGCGATCGACCTCACCTGGCCCTACGTCGCCGGCCTCGCGGTCCTCTTCTCCTTCATGGCGGGGTTGGTCCCGGTCGTGCTGATGGGGTGCCTGCCAAAACTTGCGCCGCGGCCCGATCTGGTCGGCGCGACGATGGGTTTTGCCATCCAGGGCAACAATATCGGGATGTTGGCGGGTCCGGCCACGGCAGGTGCGCTGGCGGCAAGCTTCGGCTGGGGCAGCGTCGCGATGGCCGTGGCAACTGTCCTGGTTGCCGCCATCGTGCTCGCTTGGAGGGCGCTGCCAGCGCAGACCTGAAACCGTGTGAAGCGGATACTCGGACTGACGATGCAACGGCCGGCGCGTGTCGAGCACGCCGGCCCCGACACTCACAGAACCATGTATGATAGGAGACGCGATATGCGTGAACTTTACCCCGATCTTTGGCAGACAACGCCAGAGCATCCGATGACCGCCTTCCCACACTCGACGTCCAACGCCTATTTGCTGCTACGCGACACCGGGAACGTCCTCTTCTACTGCACCGGACGCGAGGCCATCGGCGAAAGTCACGAGGAAGCGGACCTGGACCGCATCGCCGATCTCGGCGGTATAGCTGAGGTTTTTCTCGGTCACTGGCACGAGGCCACGCCTTCTCTCAAGCGGATCAAGGAGCGCTTCGGAGCGCGGATTGTCGTCCATGCCCGCGATGCCGCGCCGGTCGAGAAGCATTCCGGGGTAGCGCCGGAATGCACATTCTGGGATCGCCAGATGCTTGTCGGAGATGTTGAGGCGATTCCGACACCGGGACATACGGTTGGCAGCGCCTGTTATCTTTACCGTTCACCCCACGGCAGGACCTATCTTTTTACCGGCGATACGATCTGGCCCGCGCGCGGTCGTTGGACGAGTGCGACCTTCGAGGACGACACGAAGCAATCCACGCATCGCGCCAGCCTGGATCTTCTGGCGACGCTTCGGCCCGATGTCGTGCTGTCGGCAATCTCCCCGGAGAGCACCTGGGTGGAGATTGCGCCCGACGAATGGGGAGCGGCCATAGAAGCAGCGAAGGCACGGCTGGCCTGATCTGGCGGAGCCTCGGACGAGGTTGGGTTTCGTCACCCGACCGGAACCGTACGCTGAACCGTCCGACCTGTTGCGAGCGTTAGCGTTGATAGACCTGAACAGTTGTTCCATTGCAGCCAAACGCGATCTTGTCTGCCGTCGACTCTCCTGTCTTTGCTTCCGTTATGATCGGTGATTGCGATTGCTACCGATAGCTTGCGCAGCAGGAGCCGATGCCCGCCCTTGAGCCTGCGGAGGCCGCCGCGCTCATTAAGACGATACTCGAGACCGTCAGCCATCGCGCCATTCATGAGCACCCCGCCGGCATTGCCCACGACACGGCGACCGCACGGTGCCGCAGGCTGATCCTCACCTATCTCACGACCCTCGGGGCGGATTGAACCAACACATGTCTGACTGGGTGCGGGCAGCATCGACGATCTGTTTTGGTTCGGTTTTGGACAGCCTTTCCGCGGACGTTTATTCCAGGTGATGAGCCGCCGAACGGGTTATACGATCGCCCCGTAGGCTTCTCGCAGCCAGGCGCGAAAGTTCCGCACTTGCGGACGCCGCCATCGGGCTGGCGTGGATACCGCCCAGTATCCAAACCCGGCATGCCATTGCGGAATCGGTATTCTCGTCAGTTTTCCCGCCGCCACGGCGTCATGTGTCAAAGCCGGCCAGGCGAGCCATAGTCCTTGCCCCGAGACCGCCGCTTCGTAAGCAAGCGACGCGTCGGGCACGCGGATGTGCGGATGCACGGAGGGTTCCAGGCAGCCGGCGCCTGTGTCGTCGGACCACTGCGCCCACGTGAATTGACTTTGCTCATCGACGATGAGCGGCAGCGAACTCTTGTCGGTTTCGGTCTGGAATGTCCGTGCGAGTTCGGGTGCGCACACCAGCTCTATAGGCTGGTCTGCGATCTTCTCCGCCCTGGATTGGGGCCAGTCGCCTGCGCCGAACCGGATGGCGACATCGATGTCTTCCCGGTCGAAATCCACCAGCCGGTTTGTTGTGGCGAGAAGGAGCTCGGTGTCGGGATGCTTTGCGTTCCAGCTTATCAGCCTCGGCACCAGAAACCGGGCCGCAAAAGCCAGGCCGCAGGAGACGGTAATCGAGGGGTTCGGCTGGTCTGCGATAGCCGCGAGACCGTCGGAGATCGTCTGAAAACCCTCGGTGAGCGCCGAAAGCAGTTGCCGGCCTTTTTCGGTCGGCACAAGCCCCTGATCTGTCCGGTCGAACACCGATATGCCGAGCTGCTCCTCCAGCACACGCAATTGATGGCTTACCGCACTCGGAGTCACGTTGAGAAACGAAGCCGCGCGCGAAAGGCTGCCAAAACGGCCCACAGCTTCGGCCGCGCGCAGCGATTTGAGGGAAGGATAGGACATTTCCTATACAAAATAACTCAATAGCTTTGAAATTGAATAGATTGAAACTTGATCTTTTTCAAGGGAGTAGTCTCATGAAGAAGGAGATTTACCGATGAATATATCAAATAAAACTCATCCGTATGTGATCGTCGATGTGTTTGCCGAGACACCGTTGCGCGGCAACCCGCTCGCTGTTGTCCCCGACGCGGATCGTCTGGATGTGCAGACGATGCGCGCCATCGCCGCCGAGTTCAATTTGTCCGAAACGTCTTTCGTTCTGACCTCTGCGATGGCTGGGGGAGATTTCCGTCTGCGTTCCTTCACGCCGACCGGCGATGAAGTGTTCGGTGCCGGTCACAATGCGTTGGGGGTCTGGTGGTGGCTGGCGGATACCGGCCGGTTGGGCGACGGAAGCTCGTTTGTTCAGCAACTGGGCGAAGAGCTTCTTCCCGTGGCGATAGAGCGGAAGAATGGACGCGCATTCGTTGCTTTGTCTCAAGGTGCGCCGCGCCACATTGGTGATGTCGATGATCTTGAACCGCTTGGGACCGCTTTGGGGCTCGACAAGAACGAGCCGGCGTCGGTTCCGATGAACGCGGCGGTCGTGTCTACCGGTGCCGCGCACATGCTCGTGGAGCTTGCGTCCAGCGATGCCGTCGATCGCGCCGAGCCGAATGCCGCCGCGCTGCTACCTTTGTTGAAACGCGCAGGGGCGCAGGGGTGCTATATCTACGCCACGAACCGTGATCGGCCGGGTGAGGCTTACGCTCGTTTTTTCAATCCGACGGTCGGTATACGCGAAGACCCTGCAACGGGAAGCGCTGCCGGACCGCTTGGCTGGTTGCTGGCGAAGCGCGGCATCGCGGCATGGGGAGAAACCTTCACGGTCCTGCAGGGCGTGCGCATGGGGCGCGAAAGCCGTGTCCAGGTTGTCGCCCGTGCGGAATCGGTCGAGTTGATTGGAGCGGCCGTAATCTCCGCGACAGGACAATTGAGCCTCTGAGGGTCACGGCATCGGTCGATGTCGTTTCGTCCACCGTGTTCCGCGACAACGCCCCTGCAGCGTTCTCGCTCTGCCGCCACGGCGTCACTTTGAAGCGTCAACGCGATGTGCGCTGGTGGAAACTGGCCAACAAGGGCACGATAGTGTCCAGAAAGCCAGTCTACTGTGGCGATCGGCAACGAAGCTTGAGTGGCAACCTGGACGTGACCATTGCAGACCGGAGTCCGTCTTCCAAATTTGGAATCAATTCACCCAGCTTTTCACCATCTCATCCGTGGAACTTCGTTGGCATCCCACCACCTCTCGGGGTCCCGCTTGTCCCGCAAAGAGACCATAGGTTGCCAGAAGCCGGTATGGCGATAGGCGGCGAGTTGCTCCGTTCTTGCCAGGGCGCCCCTCGACAACTTAATTGGACTCGATCGACTATTTTTTCTTCATTATGAGCGCAACGGCGGCTGATCTTTGGAATGGCTCCCGATATCGACCGAGAGTCTGATACCCGTGCGATGTGAACTGTTTCTCTATGAAATCCGATGTAACTTGCTTGCGGACCCCCAGCTCTGTATCCGATTTGGCGACATTCTTGCCTGCGAATGAGTTCAGTGAAACCACAAAACGTGGTCCCGTCTTTGCTATGATCCGGATATAGTTGCTTACGACATTCGGCTCCATCTCCTGCATGGAGAAACTGTTGATGAAAACGTCTTCGGTCGAATCATGTTTCGGCAACTCCCATGATTGGCGGATCCGATAGTCCGAACGGGGGTGGGCTTTATCCATATAGTATTGCGATACGATGCTGAGCGGCGGTATGTCATAATTAATGTATCGAGATTGTGGGTTTATTCCGAACATTACATCAGCGGCGGCACCGTATCCGCCTCCGATTTCCACGAAGCTCTCTGGGGGATTGTCAACATGGCGTGACAACAGGGAGAACAATAGCAGATAATTCATAAATGCTTTTGAGATGCCCGGCCGACCCTTCCCGAGCAGTCTGATATACGGGTTGGGCTTGCCGACTGCGCTTTCACCAAAATTGAAATCGACAGGCCATCGTTCTTGATTCCACGTGCTCCTGGCGACATCCCAATCTCTGATCGCTTCGGCTCTTCCTGTAAGCAGATCGCTGAGGGGGTTCGTGTTCACGGCCGCAAAATTACCTTCAAGAAACTTTTTGGTTTCTTCAATCGATTTTGTGGTAAATCCGTATCCATAGTGCGGAACGAAAAAAACGCGGGACGGCCAGCTTTTGAAATTCTCGAGTCCGTGGCCAAAGAAATCTCGTAGTATCGCTCGAACACCGAAATTCCAGAAATTGGTTGGCCGATAAAGAGGGTCAGCGTCCTTCATATCGGCAAGCGATGTAATCAACAATTGTTCGTAATTTGTGTTCGACTGGATCTTCACGTTCACCCCCAAAATTTAAATTACCCCGAAACTGTCAATAATCGACAGTGCTGACAAACGCTAGTGGATAGGGCTTTACGGCTGTCGATACGCACAAAAGCGTTTGGAGGAACTTGATGGTGTCATGGTCGGGATAGATGATACGCAGGCGTGGGATCCTGTTTGGATTCGCGACAACAAATTCCCGCTGCCTATATATATGTGATTTGCAGGCATCCGTTGTGGATTATGGCAGCTGAGATGGAATGTAATGCCTTCGTCTTTGGCAATACCTGTCACATCCACCTGTTCATACAGACGCCCTTTTTATTCTGCCGATGTGAGTTAGGATACTGTGGAATGAGCGATTTCGGTTGAAGCGGGCGCATCTCCGCAGGCCAACTGTTCAAGAGTCCTCCATCGTCATCGCGGCGCTGGTGGAAACTGGCCAACAAGGGCACGATAGTGTCCAGAAAGCCAGTCTACTGTGGCGATCGGCAGTCGGAAGAAGTGGTCGAGCGGTGAGGCCCTCCCAGGCGACGTAGTTGCGGACGAAGAGATGTTCGGGACGACAAGCTGACTGTCTAACGCATTTCTCGAGAATTGCTGCCCGTAGGATGACATAACCGCGCGGAGCGCTCGGCTCCAGGTTACTCACAACGGCCTCGCTTTATCGAGGCTGGAACAGGTTGCGCGGCTTGCCGAACTTCGGACGGGCATTCATCGGAGGAGCTTGCAACGGACACGATCCATGAAACGGTCCAAAGCGATAAGGACCCGATCGTGATGGCCTTCTCCGATCAGGCCGGCATCGTCGTAGCAGGCCACCTGAAAGGTCATGACATTACCCGCATGTTCGACCAATTCGATATCGGCGGTAACGGTGAGCCCAACGGGCGTGGCGGAGAGGTGGTTGACGTTCACGCGCGTACCGACGGTCCGCTGGTCGGGTGTCAGGAATGGCCGCAGAGCCTCTATGCAGGTCTGCTCTATGAAGCCGATCATCATCGCGGTGGCGAAGACCGGCGGCATATCCCGGAAACCCGGCCAAGTGTCGTCCACCTCAGGCACCGTGTGAAAGGGCCGAACATCCATGCTCGCCCGGTGGCGAAGGCCGGTCAGGCGTTCGCGCTTCACCGGATCGTTCCCGCGCGGATGACAATTGGCCAAGAAAT
>NZ_CAJXGF010000200.1 GCF_913053745.1 uncultured Nitratireductor sp. | reverse complement strand
GATCTCGACGATCCCGGCTATCGCGGCAACGGCACGGTTGCCGCGCTCACCGGCACCTCGGCATTCAGAGCGTCGGGCCTCAACGCCTTTGCCGACGGCTGGTTCTCCGCCGGGCGGCTGCAATGGACGAGCGGCGCCAACGCCGGGCTGGCCGTCGAGGTGAAGCGTCACCGCAAAGACGGCGCAAGCGTCGCGTTCGATCTCTGGCAGGCCATGCCGCACGCCATCGCGCCGGGCAATGGCGATCCGGCGAACTTCGATATCGAGAAATGCGGCACCCAGCGTAATCTTTCCGAGCGTGGCCGCCTGCAGGCGCGGCGGATAGGCGCGCTAATCCAGGCGCGCGCCGCACCCGTCGAACAGGTGCTGACGAGCCGCTATTGCCGCGCTCGCGATACCGCCACCCAGGCTTTCGGTTCCGGTTCGGTTGAGCCGTTTCCCGCGCTCGATCTGCCGGCGGACAAGGAAGCCTTGGACGCGCAGAAGACGCAAATCCTGGAGCGAATCAACAGCTACACCGGCTCGGGAAACCTCATTATGATCACACATCTGGAGATCATCCAGGCACTGATCGGCGGGTCCGCCCGGGAGGGCGAAGCCATTATTTTGTCACGCGGAGGCGACAACCTGCACGCCTCCGCGCGCATCAAATTCAACTGATCGCGCCATCAGCAGGATCTATAGCCCCTTTTCCTACCGGCAAAAACCGATTAGAGACCCCACGATCATCCGACTGTAAAAAGAATCTCCCCAGACTGAGGGTTGCACGTGACGACATTCGACAAGGTTGCCGACATCATCGCTGAAACCAGCGAGATCGACCGCGAGAAAATCACCCCTGAAAGCCACACCATCGACGATCTGGGCATCGACAGCCTGGACTTCCTCGACATCGTGTTTGCCATCGACAAGGAATTCGGCATCAAGGTTCCGCTTGAGAAATGGACCCAGGAAGTCAATGACGGCAAGGTCTCGACGGAGGAATATTTCGTCATGAAGAACCTTTGCGCCAAGATCGACGACCTCGTGGCCGCCAAGGCCGGTTGATCGTTTCCCGCCCCCGCAATCGTTGGAGAGGATGACATGAGCCCGCGCGACGTAGTGATCACCGGCATGGGCATCGTTTCCTCGCTCGGCGAAGGCGCGGATGCGCACTGGCAGGCGCTGACCGCGAAGACGCCGGCGCCCGTGCTCGACCGGCAGCGCTTCGCGCCCTACGCCATCCACCCGCTCCCCGAAATCGAGTGGGGCCAGCAGATTCCGCGCCGCGGCGATCAGCGGCAGATGGAGACATGGCAGCGCCTCGGCACCTATGCCGCCGGCCTCGCGCTCGACGATGCCGGACTGAAAGGCGACGAGTCGCTCTGCGCGTCGATGGACATGGTTGTGGCCGCCGGCGGCGGCGAGCGTGACGAGACGGTGGACGAAGCCATTCTCGCCGCCTCGCTCGAGCGCGCCGACCACGACATTCTTCTCAACGAGAAACTGACGACGGAGCTGCGCCCGACCCTATTTCTGGCGCAGCTTTCCAATCTGCTCGCAGGCAACATTTCCATCGTCCACAAGGTGACGGGCTCTTCGCGCACCTTCATGGGTGAGGAAGGTGCCGGCGTTTCGGCCATGGAAACCGCGGCGGCGCGCATTCGTGCCGGCCAGTCCTCCCATCTTCTCGTCGGCGGCGCATTCCAGACCGAGCATTCCGACATGCTTCTTGCCTACGAACTGGCAGGCTTCCTCCATCGTGACGACTGGAAACCGGTCTGGCAGCGTGCCGGTGCCGAGGGCGGCGGCGTGGTTACCGGTTCGGGCGCGGCCTTCCTGGTTCTGGAAACACGTGAACATGCCGAAAAACGCGGACGCACCGCCTACGCGGCGATGGGCCCGGTTGTTTCGCGCCGCAGCCGCCGCCGGAGCGAACCGCTTGCTCAGGGCATCGCCGAGATGCTCGACCGTCTTGCGCTGCCGCAGACACCGCTGTTGACCCTGTCGGGCGCGTCCGGCGCGCACGAAGCGACCGCAGCCGAACTCGAGGCGCTCGGCAGTTATGAAAATCTCGCGCTGCGTGGTTTTTCAACGCTGACCGGTCATATGAAGGAAGCACAATTTCCCTTCGCTGTGGCGCTCGCCGCCCTTGCCGTCCATCATGGCAGCCCCTATCCCGCATTTGACGAAACGCGTGAAGCTGCGTTCGACGGCAGCCTCGACGCTGTTCTGGCAACGGCGGTGGGATATCATCGCTATGAGGGAATGGGCCTCGTCACCAGGGCCTGAACCGACCGGCCCGGAGGATTTTTAGAGAAAGCGATCCCGTGAAAACGACCGACAGCTTTGGAAGACCCGTTATCGCCGTCACAGGAATGGGTGTCGTCACCTCTCTCGGACAGGGCCGAACGGAAAACTGGGATGCGCTGATCAACGGGCGCTCTGGCATTCATCCCATAACGCGTTTTCCCACCGATCATATGGCCACCACCATTTCCGGCATGGTCGATTTCCTGCCCTCGAGCACCGAGGGGGCGAGCGTTCACACCTATCAACTCGCAGACCTGGCAGCCGCGGAAGCGGTCGAGCAATCGGGCCTCCCGCAGGGTGACCTGGGCGGCCCGCTCTTTCTCGCTGCACCTCCGGTCGAACTCGACTGGCATCACCGCCTGGCGCTTTACGCCAGGTCGCAAACCCACAATGGCAACACGTCGCTGATCGAGGCTGCGCGCGAGGCGCATGCCATGGAGCTTTTCGAAGAAAGCCAGTTCGGCACCATCGCCGACCGGCTGGCGGAGCGCTATGGAACGCGCGGCCTGCCGATCACACTATCGACCGCCTGCGCCTCTGGCGCGACTGCGATCCAGCTTGGCACCGAGGCCATCCGCCGTGGCGAGTGCGACCGGGCGCTCGCCATCGGCTCGGACGGCTCGGCAACCGCTGAAGCGCTCATCCGCTTTTCGCTCCTCTCCGCGCTGACCACCCAGAACGATGTGCCAGAAAAGGCCTCGCGTCCCTTCTCGAAGGATCGCAGCGGTTTTGTTCTGGCTGAAGGTGCTGGCGCGCTGGTTCTGGAATCGCTTGAAAGTGCCCTTGCGCGCGGCGCCGACGTTCTCGGCATTATTCGTGGCTGCGGCGAAAAGGCCGACGATTTTCATCGCACCCGCTCCAAACCCGACGGATCGCCCGCCATTGGCGCTGTTCGTGCGGCGCTGTCGGATGCGGGCATGGCCGAGGACGAGATCGAATACATTAACGCGCATGGCACATCGACGCCCGAGAATGACAAAATGGAGCACCTGTCGCTGTCGACCGTGTTCGGCGACCGCATGAAAACCCTTCCCATCTCCTCCAACAAGTCGATGATCGGCCATACGCTTTCGGCCGCCGGCGCTGTGGAAGCCGTATTCTCCCTCATGACAATGCGCGAGGGCGTCATTCCACCCACCATCAATTACGACACGCCCGACCCGGCAATCGAACTCGACGTGGTGCCGAATGCGAAACGCCAAGCGCAGGTTTCCAGCGTTCTGTCGAATTCGTTCGGCTTCGGCGGACAAAACACCTGTCTTGTCATGACCAAGGAACCGGTCTAAGCGACCCGTTCAAATCGGCAGAAATCATGGGAAGATCTTATGCGCGCACTTCAACTCGTCGCCGACCGCAAGCTTGAAATTGTCGATCTTGCGCCGCCCCCCGCTCCTGGCCAGGGAGAGGTGACGCTGAAGATTCGCGCCGTCGCGCTCAATCACATCGACGTCTGGGGCTGGCGCGGCATGGCCTTTGCCAAACGCAAGATGCCGCTCGTGGTCGGTGCGGAAGCTTCCGGCGTCGTCGAGACCATCGGCCCCGGTGTCAGCGATCTCCTGCCCGGACAGCTTGTCTCCATCTACGGCGCGCGCACCTGCGGTCTCTGTCGCCCCTGCCGCGAAGGCCGCGATAATCTGTGCGAGCATGTCTCCGGGGTTCACGGTTTCCATCTCGACGGTTTTGCCCAGGAGAAGATCAATCTGCCTGCCCGCCTTCTCGTTCCCGCTCCGCCCGGTGTCGACGAGATCGGCGCGGCTGTCTCGCCCGTCACCTTCGGCACCGTCGAGCACATGCTGTTCGACAATGCCAGGCTCGAGCCCGGCGAGACGATCTTGATCCAGGCGGGCGGATCCGGCATCGGCACGGCGGCCATTCAGCTCGCCAAGAGCATGGGCTGTACCGTGATCACCACGGTCGGATCGGAAGACAAGATGGAAAAGGCCAAGGCGCTCGGAGCCGATCACGTCATCAATTACCGTGAAGACCGTTTCGAGGGTGTGGTCCGCAAACTGACGAGGAAGCGCGGCGTCGATGTGGTTTTCGAGCATGTGGGAGCCGACACCTGGGCGGGCTCGCTCCTGTCCATGAAGCGTGGTGGCCGTCTCGTGACCTGCGGCTCGACGTCCGGTGTCTCCACCAATATGAACCTGATGCAGCTCTTTCAGCAACAGCTCAAGATATTCGGCTCCTTCGGGTGCCGTATGGAGAACATGGCCAATGCCATGCAGAAAATGGCTGGCGGGCTCGTCTCGCCCGTGGTCGACACCGAGGTCGGCTTCGAGCAGATCGACAAGGCGCTGGCCCGGATGGAAGGCCGCGACGTGTTCGGCAAGATCATCCTGCGTGTGGACTGATCAGCGCCCATGAAGCGCTTCCTTCTCCTTCTTGGCAGGCGATTGAAATCGCTGGAATACTGGCTGACCGCCAAATTGGTGATCGGTGTGCTCGCGCTTCTGCGCCGTCTGCCCCCGGAAAAGGCACTCGATCTGGCAGATAAACTGGCCCGCGCCCTGGGCCCGAAGGTCGGCCGGCATCGGCTTGCTGTCGACAATCTGCGTCGCGCCTATCCCGAAAAGAGCGACGCCGAGATCGAAGCCGTGGCCCGCGACATGTGGGGAAACATGGCACGGCTTGCAGTCGAGTATGTATTTCTCGACAAGCTCTTCGATTTCGACCCCGAAGCCGAAACGCCCGGTCGTGTCGAGGTCGATGGTGTCGAAATATTCAAGCGATTGCGCGACGAAAAGGGCGTCCCACACATCTTCTTCACCGGGCATCTGGGCAATTTCGAGTTTTTGCCGATCGCCGCCGCTCGTTTCGATCTGGCCACCACATCGCTGTTTCGTCCGCCCAACAATCCTTATGTTGCCGACTACATTATGGAGACCCGGCGCGGCGCCATGGGCGGTCTCGTGCCCTCGCAGGCGGGCGCGGCGCTTCAACTCGCCCGCGTGCTGGACGATGGCGGCAATATCGGCGTTCTGGTGGATCAGAAGTTTCGCAAAGGTGTGAAGACGCGTTTCTTCGGCCGCGAATGCCGGACCAATCCGCTGCTCGCGAAGCTGGCGCGGCAATACGCTTGCGATGTCTATCCCGCGCGCTGCAAGCGTCTGCCGAATGGCCGATACCGCCTCATTGTCGAAGACAGGATCGCTCTTCCACGCCATTCGGACGGTACGATAGATATCGAAGCCACCGCCCAGATGCTCAACGACGTGGTCGAGCGCTGGGTGCGTGAAGATCCAGGCCAGTGGATGTGGTTTCACAAACGCTGGCAAATGTAGAGGAGCGGCTGCGCCCCTCTACGGTCAATCCGTGACGACGATCCGCGTGTTGCGGGGACCGATCTTCTTGACGAGTGCGTAGAGCCGCCTCGCGTTGGAAGTGTGCAGCCGCACGCAACCATGCGAAGCCGGACGGCCAAGTCTTGAGACGGCATTCGTTCCATGAATGGCATACCCGCCATAATAGAATATCGAATAAGGCATGGGCGACATGTTGTATTTGCGCGAATGCCACATCTTGTGCATGCGCTTCGGTCGCCACTGGCCGCGCGGAGTCACATAACCGCGGCGCGCGGTCGACACGCGCCAACGATGTAGAACACGCCCGCGATGCACCACCGTCATGGTCTGTTTTGATACGCTGACTTTAGCCACCAGGGTTGCGGCTATACCTTGAGCCACGCCGCCCGAAAGGATCAGACCGGCAATGGCCACAGCAAAGAAAAACCGTTTCATGAGCGCCCCCCGCTACATGTGTGAAGTTTCTACCTGCAGTGTTGAAGAAATTAGCTTCGATTCATGACCAAACCCCAAATTTCCTTGGTTAAATTCAACTATGCTCCCGTTGTGCGCGCAAGCACATCTTCTTCACAATCGCGTGCAAGCGACCTTGCCAAGCCGGCTTCATGTCGTTCTATTGCCTGCCATGAACGAACAGCTTGCCTCAGCCGTACGGCGTCGGAGTGAAGACCTCGTCGCTCTCACCGCAGACCTGATCCGCTTTCCCACGGTGAATCCTCCAGGAGACGCCTACACTCCCTGCTGCGAGTTCATCGCACGCCGCCTGAATGCGAACGGGTTTGCCACGCAGTTTGTCCGTGGCGTCGACGCGCCGGGCGATTCGGACCGTTATCCTCGGACCAATGTCATTGCGCGACGCGAGGGGCGCGGTCCTGGCGCGACCGTGCACTTCAATTCCCATATCGATGTGGTAGAGGCGGGCGAAGGCTGGACGGTTGATCCCTATGCTGCCGTTGTAAAAGACGGCAAGGTTTTCGGACGCGGTGCGTGCGATATGAAGGGCGGGCTTGCAGCGTCCATCGTCGCGGCGGAGGCGTTTATCGAAATCTATCCGGACTTCCCCGGAGCCATTGAAATATCCGGCACGGCCGATGAAGAATCGGGTGGCTATGGCGGTGTCGCTTATCTCGCGCGCGAAGGTTTT
>NZ_CAJXGF010000199.1 GCF_913053745.1 uncultured Nitratireductor sp. | reverse complement strand
TCGACTCGTTTGAACATGTTGAGCCCCTTGCGAGCATCGATCAGCGCCAGATCCTGCGGTGTCGAGACAATCACAGCGCCGGCCAACGGCACCTGCTGCGCCATGGTGAGCTGCGCGTCACCCGTGCCGGGCGGCATGTCGACCACAAGAACGTCGAGCGCGCCCCAGGCCACATCGCGCAACATCTGGCGAAGGGCCGAGACGACCATGGGTCCGCGCCAGATCATCGGCGTGTCTTCTTCCACCAGGAAGCCCATCGACATGACCTTGATGCCGAATGCCTCCATCGGCTTCAGCGTCTTGCCGTCGACGGTTTCCGGCTTTCCTGTGAGGCCGAGCAGGCGCGGCATCGACGGGCCGTAGATGTCGGCGTCGAGAATGCCCACTTCCAGACCGAGTGATTTCAGCCCCAGCGCCAGATTGACCGCGGTGGTCGATTTACCGACTCCGCCTTTGCCGCTGGCCACGGCTATGATTGCCTTGATGCCCGGCACATCCTGCTTGGCCGGCTGCTGGCCGGCCTGCGCTGCGGGGCCGCCCGGCGTTGGACGCTGAGGCGCAGGTTTCGGGCGTGGTGGCGGGTTGGTGCCCATGCCGCCACCCGCTTTCTCCGCCGTTAGCGCAACCATCGCACCTTTGACGTCCGGTAGCGATTTTACGGCGTTCTCCGCCGCTTGCCGTAATGGCTCGAGTTCCTGCGCACGCTTGGCCGGGACCGTGATCGAGAAAAACACCTTGTCATCGGCGATGAAAATCTCCGAAACGAGACCCAGCGAAACGATATCGTCTTCGAGATCCGGACCCTTCACGGACCTTAAGCGATCGATCACCGTCTGCCTGTCGAGAGTCATATGCACATGCCTTTGCTTTTTCTCCCAGATAAAGCAGATGGGGTCTTCGGCCAAGAGAGGCAAATCAACCGCCAACGCGTTACGACCGAACCTTCCGCATTGCCCGGCGCGCAGCACCAAGGTAGCGTCGCGCCATGATCGACAAGCTGGAGTTTTTTATCACGCTTGCCAAGGAGCAGCATTTCGGGCGGGCCGCCGCCGAGCTCGGCATCACACAGCCGACGCTCTCCGCCGCCATAAAGCAGCTCGAAGACCAGCTCGGTGTGATGCTTGTGCAACGTGGTTCGCGCTTTCAGGGCCTGACACCGGAGGGCCAGCGTGTGCTGGAATGGGCCCGTCGCATCGTCGGCGATACGCGCACCATGCGCGCCGAGATGAAAGCCGCCCGGCGCGGTCTTGCCGGCCATGTCCGTATCGCCGCCATTCCAACGGCGCTCGCCATGCTGCCCGAACTCACCACGCCATTTCGCGAAAAGCATCCCGAAGTCACCTTCTCGATTATCTCGCGCACCTCGCTCGAGGTGCTCTCACTCCTGGAGAATTTCGAGATCGACATCGGCATCACCTATCTCGACAATGAACCGCTTGGCCACGTTGCCTCCGTGCCGCTCTATTCCGAACGCTATCAACTCATCACAGCGGCGCGGAACCGTCTCTCCGACCGCGAGACGGTCACCTGGAGAGAAGTCGCCGACCTGCCGCTTTGCCTGCTCACGCCGGACATGCAGAACCGCCGCATCATCAACAAACACTTGGAAGAGGTGGGTGCGACGGCCCATCCGACGCTCGAGTCGAATTCCATGATCGTGCTGTTCTCCCATATCCGCACCGGCAAATGGGCCTCGATCATGCCGCTTAATCTGGCTGAGGTGCTCGGCTTCTCCGAACCGATTCGCGCCATTCCCATCGTCGAGCCGGATGCGAGTCATCTCGTCGGACTGGTCGCAGCCAAGCGTGAGCCGCATACACCGCTCGTCTCCGCCCTGCTCTACGAAGCGCGGCTTTTGGCGGAACGCTACGGAGACAAATGATAGAAATTTTCTATCAAGCGACGAATATGCTATATTGATCCTTCACAAAGGATTTGTTTTTCCTCCACAACGAGCATCGTTAGGGAGGGCGCTGCATATGCAGCAGGCACGTACCGAAATCGCTTCCGCCGTCGCGCCGATCATCGACCGCTGGAAGAACGAAGAAGGCCCGTTACTGCCCATCCTGAACGGCATTCAGCGGGAGCTCGGCCATGTGCCGCGTGAAAGCCTGCCCTTCATTGCCGAGGCCCTTAACCTGACACGCGCCGAAGTTTATGGCGTGGTCTCCTTCTATCACGACTACCGCGAGAAGCCGGCAGGCCGCCATGTGCTGAAGCTTTGCCGGGCCGAAGCCTGCCAGTCCATGGGCGGCGATGCGGTGGCCGAGAAGCTGCAGAAACTGCTTGGCATCAAATTTCACGAAACCTCCGCCGATGGCGCGGTGACCCTGGAGCCCGTCTATTGCCTCGGTCTATGCGCCTGTGCGCCCTCCGCCATGCTTGATGGCGAGGTGATAGGCCGGCTGGACGAGGCGCGGGCCGTGGAAATTGCAGCGGAGGTGCGGGTATGACTGTAAACATCTACATTCCGCGCGATGCCGGTGCGCTGGCGCTGGGCGCCGAAAAGGTCGCTGCCGCCGCGCTTGAGGAAATCGAAAAACGCGGTCTCGACGCGAAGATCGTTCGCAACGGTTCGCGCGGCATGTTCTGGCTCGAGCCGATGGTCGAAGTGGAAACCGCCGAAGGCCGCGTGGCCTACGGCCCGGTAAAGCCAGGAGACCTGGCAGGCCTGTTCGATGCAGGCCTCACCGAAGGCGGCGCACACATGCTTTCCCTCGGTAAGCCCGAGGAAATCCCCTTCCTTGCAAAGCAGACCCGCCTGACCTTCGCCCGCTGCGGCATCATCGATCCTGTCTCGCTAGAAGACTACGAAAAGCATGGCGGCCTGCGTGGCCTGCGCAACGCGCTTGAAAAAACGCCGCTCGGCATTGTCGAGGAGGTCACCGAATCCGGCCTTCGCGGCCGTGGCGGCGCGGGCTTCCCGACCGGCATCAAGTGGAAGACGGTGCACGACACCGATGGCCCGCAGAAATACATCGTCTGCAATGCTGATGAAGGGGATTCGGGCACCTTCTCCGACCGCATGATCATGGAGGGCGACCCTTTCGTACTCATCGAGGGCATGACGATTGCCGGCATCGCCGTGGGGGCGACGAAGGGCTATGTCTATCTGCGCTCCGAATATCCCAATGTGCACAAGATTCTGAACGAGGCCATCGACGCCGCCCGCGCTAGCGGCATGCTCGGCAACAGCGTGCTCGGCTCGAAATACGCCTTCGACATGGAAGTGCGCGTGGGCGCTGGCGCCTATGTCTGCGGTGAGGAAACAGCGCTGCTCGACAGTCTGGAAGGCAAGCGCGGCCAGGTGCGCGCCAAGCCGCCGCTGCCGGCCCATGAGGGCCTGTTCGGCAAGCCGACCGTCATCAACAATGTGATTTCGCTTGCCTCCGTACCGATCATTCTCGACAAGGGCGGTGCCTATTACCGTGATTTCGGCATGGGCCGTTCGCGTGGCACCATTCCGATCCAGATCACCGGCAATGTGAAGCATGGCGGCCTGTTCGAGGCGGCTTTCGGCATGACGCTCGGCGAGCTGGTGGACGAGATCGGCGGCGGCACCGCCACGGGCCGTCCCGTGCGTGCCGTGCAGGTAGGCGGTCCGCTCGGTGCCTACTGGCCGCGCGATCTTTTCGACACACCGTTCGACTATGAAGCGTTCTCCGAAAAGGACGGTCTCATCGGCCATGCCGGTATCGTGGTCTTCGACGACACGGTCGACCTTTTGAAGCAGGCGCGCTTCGCCATGGAGTTCTGCGCCGTGGAAAGCTGCGGCAAGTGCACGCCCTGCCGCATCGGCTCGACGCGCGGCGTCGAGGTGCTCGACCGGCTGAAGCAGGGCATCGCGCCGCAAGAGCAGATCGAGACCGTGACCGATCTCTGCAACACGATGAAATTCGGATCGCTGTGCGCACTGGGTGGCTTCACGCCCTACCCCGTCATGAGCGCACTGACCCATTTCCCGGAAGATTTCCGCCCCGCGCCCCAGCGCGAAGCCGCGGAATAGGAGGAAAACATGTGTGGAACCGACAAGCGTTTCGTAGAAGAAATCGACTACGGCACCCCCGCTGTCCGCTCTGACAAGACGGTAACGCTGACCATTGACGGCCAGTCCGTCACCGTTCCGGAAGGCACCTCGATCATGCGCGCCGCGCGCGAGGCCGCCATCGCCGTCCCGAAGCTGTGCGCCAACGACATGGTGAAAAGCTTCGGCTCCTGCCGTCTCTGCCTCGTCGAGATCGAGGGCAAGGGCGGCACGCCTGCCTCCTGCACCACGCCGGCCATGGACGGCATTTCCGTCAACACAAAGACCGACCGCCTCAACACCATCCGCCGCGGCGTGATGGAACTTTATATGTCCGACCATCCCGAAGATTGCGCGGCCTGTGCCGCCGGCGACTGCGAGATGGCGAACATGGCCGAGAGCGTCGGCCTGAAGCAGAACCGCTATGGCGACGAAGGAGCAAACCACCTCGAACCCTCGCCGATCGGCGAGCACGGAGTGAACTTCAAGGAACTGGACGTTTCCAACCCCTATTTCGCTTACGACCCGGCGAAGTGCATCGTCTGCTCGCTGTGCGTTCGCGCCTGTGAAGAACAGCAGGGCACCTTCGCCCTGACGGTGGAAGGCCGTGGCTTTGAAAGCCGCATCACCGCCGGCATGGACGAACCGTTCCTGCAGTCGGAATGCGTTTCCTGCGGCGCCTGCGTGCAGGCCTGTCCCACCGGCGCACTGCAGGAAAAGTCCATCGTCGAGATGGGCATGCCCGATCATTCCGCCGTCACCACCTGCGCCTATTGCGGCGTCGGCTGCTCGTTCAAGGCAGAGATGAAGGGCGAGGAAGTCGTCCGCATGGTGCCCTATAAGGATGGTAAGGCCAATCGCGGCCATTCCTGCGTGAAGGGCCGCTTCGCCTATGGCTACGCCACCCACAAGGATCGCGTCCTCAACCCGATGATCCGCGAGAAGATCACGGACCCGTGGCGCGAAGTGTCCTGGGAAGAGGTCTACGCCCATATCGGCAGTGAATTCCGCCGGATCCAGCACCAGTATGGCCGAGGTGCGGTCGGCGGCATCACCTCGTCGCGCTGCACCAATGAAGAGACCTTTCTCGTGCAGAAGCTGGTTCGCCAGGGTTTCGGCAACAACAATGTCGACACCTGCGCCCGCGTTTGCCATTCGCCCACCGGCTATGGCCTGAAAACCACCTTCGGCACCTCCGCCGGCACGCAGGATTTCGATTCGGTCGAGCATTCCGACGTGGTTCTGGTGATCGGCGCCAACCCGACCGACGGTCATCCCGTGTTCGCCTCGCGCCTGAAAAAGCGCCTGCGCGAAGGCGCGAAGCTGATCGTCCTCGATCCGCGCCGCATCGAGCTGGTGCGCACGCCCCATGTGGAGGCGAGCTATCACCTGCCGCTCAAGCCCGGTACCAATGTCGCCGTTCTAACCGCGCTTGCCCATGTGATCGTTTCCGAAAGCCTGTTCGATGAAGCGTTCATCCGCGAGCGCTGCGACTGGGACGAATTCCAGGACTGGGCGAGCTTCGTTCTCCAGCCGGAAAACAGCCCCGAAGCCGTCGAAAAGATGTCCGGCGTTTCGGCGGAGCTGATCCGTGGTGCGGCGCGTCTTTACGCCACCGGCGGCAATGGCGCGATCTATTACGGCCTCGGCGTCACCGAGCACAGCCAGGGCTCCACCACCGTCATGGCCATTGCAAACCTCGCCATGGCCACCGGCAATATCGGCCGGCCGGGCGTGGGCGTGAACCCGCTGCGCGGCCAGAACAATGTGCAGGGCTCCTGCGACATGGGCTCCTTCCCACACGAGATGCCGGGCTACCGCCACATCTCCGAGGATGCGACCCGCGCAATTTACGAGAGCCTGTGGGGCGTGAAGCTCGACAACGAGCCGGGTCTGCGCATCCCCAACATGCTCGACGCCGCTGTCGACGGCTCCTTCAAGGCGCTCTACATTCAGGGCGAGGACATTCTTCAGTCGGACCCCAACACGCATCATGTGGCGGCCGGTCTGGAAGCGATGGAATGCGTCATCGTTCACGACCTCTTCCTGAACGAGACCGCCAATTACGCCCATGTGTTCCTGCCGGGTTCGACCTTCCTTGAGAAGGACGGCACCTTCACCAATGCCGAGCGCCGCATCAACCGCGTCCGCAAGGTGATGGAGCCCAAGAACGGCTATGCCGACTGGGAGGTCACGCAGGACATGGCCCGCGCGCTGGGCCAGGATTGGAACTACGCGCATCCTTCCGAAATCATGGCGGAGATCGCAGCCACCACGCCGAGCTTCGCCGGTGTGACCTATGAACTTCTGGACAAGGAAGGTTCCGTCCAGTGGCCATGCAACGAGAAGGCCCCCACCGGCACGCCCGTCATGCATATGGACGGTTTCGTGCGCGGCAAGGGCAAATTCGTGCGCACCGCCTATGTGGCCACCGATGAGAAGGTCGGCCCGCGCTTCCCGCTGCTGCTCACGACCGGCCGCATTCTCTCGCAATACAATGTCGGCGCCCAGACCCGCCGCACGGAGAATGTCGTCTGGCACGACGAGGACCTGCTCGAGATCCACCCGTTCGACGCCGAGAATCGCGGCATTCGCGAAGGCGACTGGGTGAAGCTCAAGAGCCGCTCGGGCGAGACCAGCCTGCGCGCCACAATCACAGAGCGCGTTGCGCCGGGCGTCGTCTACACCACCTTCCACCACCCGGCCACGCAAGCCAATGTGGTGACGACCGAGTATTCCGACTGGGCCACGAACTGCCCCGAATACAAGGTCACGGCGGTGCAGGTTTCCCCGTCCAACGGCCCGACGGAATGGCAGGAAGACTACGAGGACCACG